>CAZJNX010000142.1:0-12668 GCA_964547415.1 uncultured Hyphomicrobiales bacterium | reverse complement strand
CCTCATCGCCGTGCCCGCGGCCGCGGCCATCGCCGTGGTGGTCCGCTTCGCCTTCGAGCGCTACCGGGCGAGCCGCATCTACGGCGCGGGCGGGTCCGAGGGCGCCTCGGTGGTGGAGGCGCGCGAGGTGCTGCCGGGGGGGACGCTGCCGGCGGATCCGGCGGCGGGCCCGGTGCTCGCTCCGCCGCCGCCCGCGGGCGCAACGGGGGAGGGACGGGATGGGTGAGGACGAGGCCCGCCGGGCCGGCGCGCGGCAGCTGCCGCTCGCCCTCAAGCCACTGCCGCCGCGCCGGAGGCGGCCGCTCGCGCCACGGCACGTCGGCGCGGCCAACGCCGAGGCCTGCCGCTGGCTCGACGCCTTCCCGGACTGGCCGCGGCCGGGCCTCCTCCTCCTCGGGCCGGAGGGCGCGGGCAAGACCCACCTCGCCCGCCACTGGGCCGACCGGGCGGGCGCGACGCTCCTGCCCGCCGCGGCGCTCTCCACCGTCGATCCCCTCGACCTCGCCGAGGAGCCGGTGGCGGTGGACGGCATCGACGCCCTCCCGCCGGAGGGCGAGGCCGCCCTGTTCCACCTCCTCAACGCCCTGGCCGCCACCGGCCAGCCCGTCCTCGCCACGGCGCGCCGGCTCGATCGCGCCGCCTTCCGCACCGCGGACCTCGCCTCCCGCATCGGCCTCCTCGCCACCGTGCGGATCGACCCGCCGGACGATGAACTGCTCGCCGCCGTTCTCGCCTCGGCCTTCGCCGAGCGGCAGCTCTCGGTGGACCGCCGCGTCGTCGACTACCTGCTGCCGCGCATGGAGCGCTCGCTCGCGGCCGCTACGCGCCTCGCCGCCCGGCTCGACCGCGCCGCCCTCGCCCTCAAGCGCCCGGTGACCCGCCCGCTCGCCGCCGCCCTCTTGTCGGGTCCGGCCGCCGAGGGGGCTTGTCCGGAGCTTTCCTCGCCGCCGGAAACGCCTTGACAGGAAAGCCGCCGGCCCGTTCACCCGAAGGCGGCGTCCGGCACGCACGGCCCCGCGACGGGGAGCGCCACCGGCGCCGCGGGGCACGGGACCGCAAGCGGGCGAGGGAGGCTTCTGTGGCGATCACCAGCGAGACGATGGCGCTCAAGGCGGAGGCGGGCTCCATCGAGGGGCTTTCCCTCGAGGAGCTGAAGGAGAGCCCGGCCCGCTTCGTCAACCGCGAGCTGTCCTGGCTCCAGTTCAACCGCCGCGTGCTGGAGGAATCGGACAACCGCAACCACCCGATCCTCGAGCGCCTGCGCTTCCTGTCGATCTCGGCCAACAACCTCGACGAGTTCTTCATGGTGCGCGTCGCCGGCCTCATGGGCCAGCGCCGCGCCGGCATCGAGACGCGCAGCGCCGACGGGCTGACGCCGGGCGAGCAGCTCGCCCGCATCCGCGAGGCGGCGACCAACCTCGTCATCTCCCAGCAGTCCGAGTGGCGGGACCTGCGCGGCCAGCTCGCCGAGAACGGCGTCGTCCTCGCCGACATCGACGCCCTGTCGGTGGAGGAGCGGGAGTGGCTGGAGCGCTACTTCCTCGGCTACATCTTCCCCGTCATCACGCCGCTCGCCATCGACCCCGCGCACCCCTTCCCGTTCATCCCGAACCTCGGCCTGTCCCTCGTCCTGCAGCTGACGAGCCCGGAAGGGGAGGGGCAGATCGCCCTCGTGCGCATCCCCGCCCAGATCGACCGCTTCGTGCGCCTGCCCGGCGCCACGGACGGGGCGCCCGCCCGCTTCGTCCTCATCGAGAACGTGATCGAGCTCAACCTGTCGCGCCTCTTCCCCAACTACCGGGTGGACGCGACCGGCGTCTTCCGCGTCATCCGCGATTCCGACCTCGAGATCGAGGAAGAGGCGGAGGACCTCGTGCGCCTGTTCGAGACGGCGCTGAAGCGGCGGCGCCGCGGCGTCGTCATCCGCCTCGAGGTGGAAGGCTCCACGCCCGACGCCCTGTGCCACTTCCTCGCCGCCGCCCTCGGCGTGACGGCGGAGGAGACCTTCGTGATCGACGGGCTCGTCGCCATGAAGGACCTGTCCCAGCTCGTCGGGATCGATCGGCCCGAACTGAAGTTCACCCCCTACACGCCGCGCTTTCCCGAAAGGGTGCGCGAGCAGTCGGGCGACTGCTTCGCCGCCGTCCGCCAGAAGGACATGGTGATCCACCACCCTTACGAGAGCTTCGACGTGGTGGTGCAGTTCCTGAACCAGGCGGCCGGGGACCCCGACGTGGTGGCGATCAAGCAGACGCTCTACCGCACGTCCAACAACTCGCCGATCGTGGAGGCGCTCGCCGCCGCCGCGGAGGCGGGCAAGTCCGTCACCGCCGTCGTCGAGCTCAAGGCCCGCTTCGACGAGGAGGCGAACATCCGCTGGGCGCGGGACCTCGAGCGCGCGGGCGTGCAGGTCGTCTACGGCTTCCTGGAGCTCAAGACCCACGCCAAGCTGTCGATGGTCGTGCGGCGGGAGGCGGGACGCCTCGTGACCTACTGCCACATCGGGACGGGCAACTACCACCCGATCACCGCGCGCATCTACACGGACCTGTCCTTCTTCACCACCGACCCGGTGATCGCCCAGGACGTCGCGCGGATCTTCAACTTCGTGACCGGCTACGCCCGGCCCGCCGAGCTCAACCGCATGGCGGTCTCGCCCGTCACCCTGCGCGAGCGGATCCTCGACCACGTCCGCCTCGAGATCGAGCACGCGCGGGCCGGCCGCCCCGCCCAGATCTGGATGAAGATGAATTCGCTGGTGGACTCGGTCGTCATCGACGCCCTTTACGAGGCGAGCCAGGCGGGGGTGGAGGTGGACCTCGTGGTGCGCGGCATCTGCTGCCTCAGGCCCGAGGTGCCGGGGTTGTCCGACAACATCCGCGTGAAGTCTATCGTCGGCCGCTTCCTGGAGCACAGCCGGATCTTCTGCTTCGGCAACGGCGCGGGCCTGCCCTCGCGGGAGGCGGTCGTCTACATCGGCTCGGCCGACCTGATGCCGCGCAACCTCGACCGGCGGGTGGAGGCGCTCGTGCCGGTCGACAACGAGACCGTGCACACCCAGATCCTCGACCAGATCATGGTGGCCAACATGCGCGACAACCAGCAGAGCTGGCGCGTCCTGCCCGACGGTGGGCACGAGCGGATCACCCTGTCGGACGGCGAGGAACCCTTCAACGCCCACGACTACTTCATGACGAACCCGTCCCTGTCCGGCCGCGGCACCTCGATCCAGACCCACAAGCCGCGGGCCTTCACGCCCGTCGAGGCCTGAGCGGGCCATGGGCGCGGACCTCGCCGGGCCGCCCGCGGTCGCCGCCGCGGCCGCCGCCGTCCACCGCGGGCGCCTCCTGGGCGACGGACCGATCGGCGTCATCGACGTCGGCTCCAATTCCGTCCGCCTCGTCCTCTACGAGCGGCTGTCGCGGGCGCCCACGGTCTTCTACAACGAGAAGATCCTCGCCGGCCTCGGGCGCGGCGTCGCCGAGGACGGGCGCCTCCACGACGACGGGGTGGAGGTCGCGCTGTCGGCCGTCCGCCGCTTCGTGGCGCTCGCCACCCAGGTGGGCGCCGTGCGCGTCGACGTGGTGGCGACGGCCGCCACCCGCGAGGCCGCCAACGGGCAGGACTTCTGCGAGCGGCTCGAGGCGATCACCGGCGGCCGGGTGCGTCTCCTGTCGGGCCGGGAGGAGGCGGAGATGGCCGCCCTCGGCGTCGTGTGCGGCTTCTTCGGGCCCGACGGCGTGGTGGGGGACCTGGGCGGCGGCAGCCTCGAGCTCATCTCCGTCCACGGCGACCGGCTCGGCGACGGGGAGAGCTTTCCCCTCGGGGGCCTGCGCCTCATGGACGCCTCCCTCGGCTCGCCGCGGACCGCCTCCCGCCTCGTCGCCAAGGCGCTCGACGGCTCGGCCGCCCTCGGGAGCCTCGCGGGCCGGGACTTCTTCGCCGTCGGCGGCACCTGGCGGGCCCTCGGCAAGCTGCACATGGCCCAGACCGACTACCCGGTCCACATCATGCACGCCTACACCATCGAGGCGGACGAGGCGCTGCAGTTCGCCCGCACCCTCGTCACCCAGCACGTCACCGCCATCGACTCCATCGACACCGTGTCGAAGCCGCGACGGGCGCTGGTGCCCTACGGCGCGGCCGTGCTCGAACAGATCCTGAAGCTCGGAAAGCCCCGCCGCGTCGTCTTCTCCGCCCTCGGCGTGCGGGAGGGCTACCTCTACAGCCAGCTGACGGCCGAGGAGAAGGCGGTCGACCCGCTCCTCATGGCGTGCGAGGACCTCGCCGTCCTGCGCGCCCGTTCGCCCCGCCATTCCTGGGAGCTCATCGGCTTCACGGACGGGGTGTTCGCGGCCATGGAGGTCGACGAGACGGCGCACGAGCGGCGCCTTCGGATCGCCGCCTGCCTGCTTGCCGACATCGGTTGGCGCGCCCATCCCGATTACCGTGGCGAGCAGGCGGTGGCGATCGTCGGCAACAGCGCCTTCTCCGGCATCGACCACGGCGGCCGCGGCTACCTGGCCCTCGTCCTGTGCTACCGCTACGCGGGCCTGTCCGAGACCTCGACCATCCCCCACCTGCGGGAGGTGGTGCCCCAGCGGCTGAAGATCCGCGCCCGCTTCCTCGCGGCAATGCTGCGCCTTGCCTACGTCCTGTCGGCGGCGATGCCGGGCGTGCTGCCGCGGCTTTCCATGCGCCTGGAAGGGGAGTGCCTCGTCCTCCACATCCCCGCCGCCCTCGGGGATCTCGACGGCCAGCGCGTGCGCCGCCGCCTCGCCCAGCTCGCCAGCCTCCTCGACCTCGCGAGCGCCGTCATCGTCGCCGACGCGTAGCGCCAGGACCTCGGCCCGTTCACGGCCACGACCGGGTCGGGCTCCGTGGACAGGCGGGCGACGCTGCCGTGGAGGTGCCGCCCGCCATCGGCGCCAATGGCGGGCTGCGTCGCCGCCGCGGCCCCGGCGGCTGCGAGCGCGACGGGGTGGCGGTGCCACCCGACCGGGAGGCATTTCGGCGAGCCGAAGCGGCACGACCCCCGTGCTGTCGGATCGGTCCCCTCCACCGCCCCCCTGACGGGGCTCACCGGAGTGGTCCGAGGCGGCCCGTCACCGCATGAGGGGGGCGTCTGCCGTCGACAGGAACGGGACGCGGAGACGGCGACGCCGGCCGGGATCGGTACCGCGAGTCGCCGTCGCGCCCCCCAGGTGTCTTCGCCGCCGGCGGCGGATGTGCGGCGCTCGCCGGCCGGGCGGCTATACCGGCGCGCCGAAGCGGCGGGCGGCCCGTGCTTCCGGGTCCGTCTGCGACACCACCTTGCCGACCGGGCTTTCGGCGGCGATCGCGAGGCAGCGTGCCGCGAGGCTCACCGCCGTCGCCGGGTCGTCCTCCGTCGACAGGAGCGCGACCCCGGCGTGGAGGCACCGCCCCGGATCGGCGCCGACGGCGCGCCGCGTCGCTTCGGCGATCGCGACCGCCTGGCGCAGGCTGGTCGGGAGCACCATCGCGTCCGCCGTCCCCTCCCATGCGTAGACCGTGGCGAGGCTGCGGAAGACCGCGGCCAGCCGCTGCCGCACCTCGCCGCTTTCCCCCTCGCCCGTGACGGACACCATGAGGATGGCGTGGGGACGGCGCCGCGCCGCCTAATGCATCCACAGTCGCCGCACATCGGTGAGGAAGCGCGCACGGTCCGCCCGCCCCGCGGCCGGCCGGGGACCTTCGTCCGCGTCGGCGTGGCCCGCGAGCCGGGCGGCGAGCGTGGCGAGGGCGTCCCGGGGGATGGCGTGGGGGCCTTCCCGAAGGTGCGCGAGGAGGGGGCGGAGCGCGGGCGCCCCCACGGTGGCGAGGGGGCCGCCCGGCGCGGCGGGCACGGGGAGGTTGATGGTCAAGGGCTGTCCTCCGGCGCGCGTCTGCACGAACCGGACGATCCGCCAGGATGGTTAACGAGAGGTTTCCGAGGGCCGCGCCATCACGCGCCGGCCGCCTCCCGCGGGGGCGGCTCGTCGGCGACGCGGGCGCCCCGCTCGCCCATCGGCCGCTCCGGGCCAGCCGTGGTGTCGCGCACCGTCTGCCCCTCGGCGGCCGCGTCGATTTCCGCCCCCGCAAGGACGACGATGGCGGTGATCCACAGCCACGTCATGAGGCCGATGACGGCCCCGAGCGAGCCGTAGGTCGCGTTGTAGGCGCCGAAGTTCGCCGCGTACCACGTGAACAGCATGGAGCCCGCGATGGCGACCACGGAGGCGAGGATCGCCCCTGGCGTCACCCACCGCCAGCGGGCGCCGACCCGGTCCGGTCCCCACCGGTAGAGGAGGGCGAGGCCGAAGAAGAGCACGAGCGCCATCGTCAGGAAGGAGGCGACCCGGACCACCCAGCTGCTCGCGGGCCCGAGCGGCAGGTGGCCGAGGGCGGCCGGCAGCGCCACCATCAGGGCGAGCAGGACGACGAAGGCCGCCATCGCCCCGAGCGTGAAGGCGAGGGTGAGGAGGTTGACGCGCAGGAAGCCCCGTCCCTCGTCCTCGCCGTAGGCGATGTTCATCGCCTGGAAGAGGGACTTCATGGCGGCGTTGGCGCTCCACAGGGAGATGAGCGTCGCGACCCCGAAGGCGATGCCGAGGGAACCGTCCCCCCGCGCCACGAGCCGGTCCACCTGGCCGCGGACGATCTCCATGGCCCCGCCGGGCAGGACGCCCTCGAGCGTGGCCACCTGGCTGCGGATGGTCTCCGGGTCGAGGACGAGGCCGTAAAGGGCGATCAGCGCGGCGAGCGCCGGCACGAGCGCGAGGAGGCCGTAGAAGGCGACGCCGGCGGCCACCAGGCTGATCCGGTGGCCGGAGAAGTTGCGGAAGGCCCTGACGGCGACCGCCTTGAGGGCCCGCGGGGGCAGGGCGGTGGGCCGCTCGGCGGTCCCGCCCGGGACGGAGCGGCTCGGGGCGGCCCCGGCGGAGATGTCGGCCGTCCGTTCCATGGCGTCGCTGGTCCTCCTTGCCGAACCGCTGGTGAACCGGGCGGGCTCGCCCTGGTTCCGTGTCCGCCGCCGCGCCACCGCCTGCCGCCTGCGGGGCCTCGCGCGGGTGTTCGGGCCGGGGAGTGTGCCCCGTGGCGTCGTCCACGGGGGCCGGCCTTGAGAGAGGCTCGAGCTGGTCAGGAGGCCACGGCGGGCCGCCTGACGGTGGGACGATGGGCGGTGCGGGCCAGCGGCTCCAGCCCCATGGTGCGGCGCGCGACCGCCCACTCGTCGTCGGTCTCGGGCATCGGCGCATCGACGAGGCGGATGATGGCGGCCTCGTCGGGGACTATCCCGGCCACGTCGGAGCGGCGCTCGATCTCCTCGTCGATGCGTTCGAGGGGGTTGGTCGACCTGATCCGCGCACGGTGCGCCCCGGGGAAGTCCATGGTGGCGAGAACGTCGTCTCGCGAGGCGTCCATCATGGCGCCGAGGCGCTCGTTCTTCTCTCGCGGCGGGTCGGCGACGGCGTCCCACCGGGCTTGCGCCTCGGCCCTGGTTTCCGGAGCGAAGATCGTCTTCAGCATCGCGGCGACCGCCGCACGGCGCCCGGGAGGGGCATGGGCGAGCGCGTTTCCGGTCCCGTGCACGCGACGCCTCTGCCGGGTGGCGTCGAAGACCCGGCGCGCAGCGGCGCGGCGCCCTTCGTGATCGTCGGCCAGGACCAGCTTCACGCTCCGCAGGCCGCGATCGGCGAGGGTTCGCAGGAAGTCCATCCAGAACACCTCTGCCTCGGAATGGCCGCCGTGCACGCCCAGCACGTCGCGCCGGCCGTCCTCGTTCACGCCCGCGGTGCTTGTCACCGCGCGACTGACACTGCGGCCGCTGTCGCGGACGCGGATGCAGGTCGCGTCCAGCCGGAGACCGGGCAAGGCGCCCTCCTGTGGGCGGGTGAGGAATGCCGGCACCCGCTCGTCGATCTCGGCGAGACCCGGCTCACCGGGCTCTTCGACACGCCCGTCCCGCCCATGGCGCGCACCACGTCGTCGACGGCGCGTGTCGAGACGCCGTGCCCGTAGGCTTCGGGCTTCCTGGATGACGGCCACGAGGGCCTTCTCCGCCCACCTGCCCGGCTCGAGGAAGCCGGGGAAGGCGCTGCCCTTGCGCAGCTTCGCGATCGCCCGGTCGATCCGGCCCGCACGGGTCGACCAGCCTCGCTCACGGTAGCCGTCGCGCTGCGCGGCGCGCCTCGGCGTGCGCGCTCCCTTGAGGGCGCTGGTCGCGGTGTCGACCTCCATCTCCATCAGCCGATCGGCGGCGTCGGCGAGCATGTCGCGGACGGGATCCTCCTCGGCGGACTTCTCCACGCGCTCCATCAGGGCCATTTTCTCGTCGGTCATCGTCGTCTCCGGTCGGGTTCCAGATCATGCAACCCGAACTTTCTGCGAAGATCGGCGATGGCCGCCAGCGTCACCGCCGGCCCTTCTGCTGGCGAAGGACGCGGCGACGCTGCACTCCTCCTCCCGCTTCGGGCGGAGGCGTCGCGACGATCGCCGTCCGGCGCCTGCGCGGCCCGGCGAGCCGGCTGCCGGACGCCGTCCAGCCGGATTGCCGATGGTTCGCCGGTCGAGGTGCGGACGAAATCCGTCGCGGCGGGCGGACGAGCTGTTGGCGCTCGGGCTCGCCAAGGCGAGGATGTTTCGGCTCGCCGTCGCTGACGGTCGTGGGCCGTCATGCCGTGAGCGCCTTCGCGGCGCGGACCATCGGGTCGAGGACGACGAGGATCTGCCGCGCAGACGATCGGAACAGCCTTTTGCTCGACGATCCGGTCGGCGACCGCGCGGTCGAGGGCCGCGATGCGGTGGGTCAGGCGGTCGATCATGGCCTCGATGTCGGCGGCGATCTCGTGCTGGTTGGCGCCGCGGCGACGGGTCTTCCCGGCCTTTCGCGTCTCCCCGCGTTTGCGACGGTGCCGGAGAAAGTCGCCGTGGCAAGCGCGCGTCGGGGTGGTGGACGTGGTGACTGGCAGGTAAAGGCGCGCGTCTTTCTCGCCCCGGACGGGCGCGTGGGCACGGGTCGGTCGTGGCGACGGCGCCGATCGCGCGGGCGAATTCTCGGGCCTGCCGCCTGTTGACGCGCGAAGGCAATGCCGCGGGCGGCGCTGGCGGCCTTCGGTGCGCCGTCGCATCCGCTGGTGGCCGCGGGGACGACAAGGGTGTCCGGTGCCAGCGCTTCGGTCCAGGCGGCTGTGGCGGCGCCGGCGTTCTCCACCCGCCTCGACGGGCGGTCGAGGCAGGCAAGGAGGTCGAGGACGGCGCGGGAGAGGTCGCAGCCGATGACGGTACCTGGCGTGGGGAAAGGGGCCGCTCCACGTCGTGCAGGATGCGTCGGCCCCGGCGACTGGCCAGGGTTGGAGAGACGAAAGATCATCGCTCGCCAGCTGGCGGCGGACCGTCGGGAGGACGGGCCCCCTTCCGCAGCGCCCGAGCTGCCACGCCAACAGACGGGAGCAACGGGCGCTCTTCCGCCCCCCGATACGTTCCCCGCGCCGCCGACAATCGCGGCGGGACGGGCTCGTGCATCCGCGAAGACTGCATTGCCGGCAGAAACGGGAAGAAGGCGAGCGGCAGGGGATGCCGCCGGCGTCGGACGTCAGTGGACGCTGGAGGTGCCGAGGGCCGCCATTCACCGGTTCCGGCCAGCGGCAGCGACGGCTGTCCGCCCAGAACGTGTGCGGCCCGCCCGGCTCGACGCTTCGGCATCCCTACCGCGGCCGCGGCGTGCGTCGGCGCCGCGCAATCGCGGGGGCGACACCCGTGCGCCCGTCAGGCGACGAGCGCCGCGTCGCCCCCGTTTCCGGACGTCGGTTCGTCGGACGGCATGTCGTCCTCCTCGCCCTCGACCTCGCGCAGGGGGCGCAGGCGCACCGGGCGAAGGAGGAAGGCCGGCACGAACGGCGTGTCGCCGAAGGCGACGTTGGTGTCGGGAGCGGCGTCGTCCTTGCGGCCGCGCCCGCCGTCCTTCCGGCGGCGCCGGCCGGCCTCGTCGTCGCGACGGCCCTCCCGGCCCGGCTCGTCCTTGCGCGCGCGGGCCGGCGCGGGGGCGGCGGCCGCAGGCTCGGCGGTGGCCGGCTCCGCAGGCGATGTCGGCGCCTCCGCCCCGGTCGTCCGTTCCGCCCGTCCGGACTTCGGTGCGCGCTGGTCCCCGGAGGTGGCCCCGGACTTGTCCGATGCCCGAGCTTCCGGCTTGCCGCGGCCGGAGGACCGGCGCCGCTTGCGGCCGTCCTGGGCTTCCGCCTTCGCCTCGACGATCTCGCCCGGCTCGCCGCCCTCCTGCCAGACGAGCTTGTTGCCGAGCATCTTCTCGATGGCGAGGAGCGACTTGGCGTCCGCCGGGGTGACGAGCATGATCGCCGTGCCCTCGCGCCCGGCGCGGCCCGTGCGGCCGATCCGGTGGACGTAGTCCTCCGCGTTGTGGGGCACGTCGTAGTTGAAGACGTGGGACACGTCCGGGATGTCGAGGCCGCGGGCGGCCACGTCGCTCGCCACGAGCAGCGTGATCTCGCCCTTCTTGAACGCCTCGAGGGTGTTCATGCGGCTGCGCTGGTCCATGTCGCCGTGGAGCGCGCCGACCGGGTACTTGTGCCGCTCGAGCGAGCGATGGACGACCCCGACGTCCCGCTTACGATTGCAGAAGATGATCGCGTTCTTCAGGCCCTCGGCCTTGTCGATCTGCTTGCGCAGCGCAGCCCGCTTCTCCGCCGCGGATTCCCCCGAGGCGACCATGGACTGCGTCACCGTCTCGGCCGCCGAGGAGGGACGCGAGGCCTCTACCCGGACGGGATCGGTGAGGAAGCGCTCCACCAGCGACTGGATCTCCGAAGGCATGGTGGCGGAGAAGAAGAGCGTCTGGCGGCGGGGCGGGAGGATCTTGCAGATCCGCTCGACGTCCGGGATGAACCCCATGTCGAGCATACGGTCCGCCTCGTCGACGACGAAGATGTCCACGCCCTGGAGGAGGAGCTTGCCGCGCTCGAGATGGTCGAGCAGGCGGCCGGGCGTCGCGATCACCACGTCCGCGCCCCGGTCGATCCGCTTGTCCTGCTCGCCGAAGGAGACGCCGCCGATGAGGAGCGCCACGGTGAGCTTGTGGTTGACGCCGTAGCGCACGAAGCTCTCCTCCACCTGGGCGGCGAGCTCGCGCGTGGGCTCCAGGATGAGGGTGCGAGGCATGCGCGCACGCGCACGCCCCCTCTCCAGCATGGAGAGCATCGGCAGGACGAACGACGCCGTCTTGCCCGTGCCCGTCTGTGCGAGCCCGAGGACGTCCTTTTTCTGCAGGACGTGGGGGATCGCCTGCGCCTGGATGGGCGTGGGGGCGGTGTAGCCGGTCGCGGTGACGGCGGCGAGCACCTTGTCGCTCAGGCCGAGTTCGGAAAAGTCCATTGAATCTTTCGTGGCTGACGCACTAAGCACGGGAGTCAGGATCGATGGCGGCCCGCGCCGACGTACCCCGCATGTAAAATCGAAACCCCCCTTGTCAATCGCCCCGGCGCCAGAATCCGGCGCGAATGATGAGACACCGAATGATCCTGCGCCTTGCGCGCTGGGGAAGCAGGTATGCCACGATGAAGTTTTCCCTCGAGCCACGCTACCGCGCCCGCCGCTCTCCCGTCATGGGGGAGAACGTGGTGGCGACGTCCGAACCCCGCGCGGCGGCCGCGGGCCTCGAGATGATGCGCCGCGGCGGCAACGCCGTGGACGCCGCGCTGGCCGCGGCGATCACCCTCACGGTGACCGAGCCCACCGGCAACGGCCTCGGCTCGGACGCCTTCGCGATCCTGTGGGACGGCACGCGCCTCCACGGCCTCAACGCCTCCGGCCGCTCCCCCGCCGCCTGGACGCCGGAGCGCTTCGGCGAGACGGGCGTGCCGTTCCGCGGCTGGGAGAGCGTGACGGTGCCGGGGGCGGTCTCGGCCTGGGTGGCGCTGTCGCAGGCCTACGGCAAGCTGCCGTTCCAGGAGCTGTTCGGCCCGGCCATCGGCTACGCCCGGGACGGCTTCCTGGTGAGCCCGGTGATCGCCTCCGCTTGGGCGGCCAACGCGGCGGAGCTCGGCGGCGGCCCCGGCTTTTCCGCCTTCCTGCCCCGGGGCGCGGCGCCGGCGGCGGGCACGCGCTTTTCCCTGCCGGACCTCGCCCGCTCCCTCGAGCAGATCGCCGAGACGAAGGGCGAGGCCTTCTACCGAGGCGCCCTCGCCGAGGCGATGGCGGCGGACGCGGCGGCCCACGGCGCTGCCCTCACCCTGGACGACCTCGCCTCCCACGAGGCGGACTGGGTGGGGACCCTCTCCACCGACTTCGACGACGCCACCGTCCACGAGATCCCGCCCAACGGGCAGGGCATCGCCGCGCTCATCGCCCTCGGCATGCTGAACCACGTGGACCTCGGGGAGGACCCGGATTCGGTCGACGCGCTGCACCTGCAGATCGAGGCGGTGAAGTTCGCCCTCGCCGACCTCCACGCCCACGTGGCGGACCCGTCTGCCATGCGCCTGTCCCCCCACGCCCTCCTCGACCCGGCGTACCTGGAACGCCGCGCCGCCCGGATCGACCCGCGCCGCGCCCAGATCGCCGAGACGGGCCGGCCGGTGAGCGCGGGCACCGTCTACCTCGCCGCGGGCGACGCCTCGGGGATGATGGTCTCCTTCATCCAGTCCAACTACGCC
>CAZJNX010000141.1:0-12820 GCA_964547415.1 uncultured Hyphomicrobiales bacterium | reverse complement strand
TCGGCCAGGCGCGGCCGGTGACGATCCACGTCCCGCTCGCCGTCCACCCGGAGTACCTCACGGGCTCCTTCGACTGCCTCCTCCAGGCGCTGATGCGAAGAAAGCGCTCCCTCGCCACCTCCGTGCTGTGGCCGAGCGGGGACACGGACGACGACGTCGACACGCTGGAGCAGGCGCTGACGGCGGAGGCGGACGCTGCCGACGCCGTGCCCGGGCTCGACGGCGCTTCGCTGGAGGCGGCGGTGAACGGGCTCGGCGGCTACCGGTCGGTGGAAGCCATCGGCGAGGGGGCGTACCGCGTCCTGCCGGCCGATCCGGCCGAGCGGCCGATCCTCCTCGTCGCGGACGAGGACGAGCGCCATGCCGAGGCCGTGCTGCGGCGGCTGGCGGCGAGCGGCGGCGCGGGCACCTACGCCAATGCGATCGTGCTGACGAACGGGGGGGCGGGCGAACGGCGGCCCCTTGGCGAGGATCCGCTGCCGACGGCGAGGCTGCGCGGGCGCATGGCTGGCCTGTGGCCGGCGTATGCGCTGGAGACGACGGCCGAGCCCTCGGGCTGATCCTGCGCCCCGGGGCCGGCCGATACCGTGCGCCGAAAGGCACGGTATCGATCCGCTCGATACCGCGACCGATTCGGCGGGTCGCTCCCGAAACGGCCGGCCTCGGCGTCAAACGGCCTGACACGCCCGTGGAACGGATCGGCACGCCCGGTATCCCGGATCGCTTGAATTTCCGGGCGTTTCGGCCGATATCCTCCTGTCCGGAACGGCCGCGGAGCGGAGTGGAGCGGGAGGGTGGCTCCCCGGGCCGGACTCGAACCAGCGACCCAGCGGTTAACAGCCGCTTGCTCTACCAACTGAGCTACCGGGGAAAGACGACCGAAGTCGCCGGTGGCATATAGCAGCGCCCGGAAGGCTTGCCAAGGCCCCGCCCGGCGAAAGGGATCCTCCCGCAAGCCCCGCGTCAGCGGTGTCGGGGCGTCGTCTGGATCGGTCCAACCGTCGGGCCGCCGGCGGTGCCGCTCCAGCCGATGCCGGGCGCGCTGCAGTAGACCGCCTTCAGGCGGCCCTTGGCGAGGCCCGTCGCCTCGCCCAGCCAGCGCCGGCAGGCCCTCCCGGTCCGGAACCGCCCGGCATCGTGCTTGGCGCTGGAACCGTCGTTGTAGACGGCGACGCCGAGCCACGCGCACTCCTCCGGGCTCGCGCCCTCAGGGCCCCCGGCATCGGCTGATCCGCCCGCCGGTCCGGCGAGACAGGCCGCCACGGGCAGGCAGGCGATCGGTTTCCGTCCCAAGGCACCCTTCCCCGCAGACCCGCGCATGACCGGGGAACGAGCGCGCCGGCCTTCGGGTTGCCGCCCGCCCCGCATTGTCGCTTGCGGGAAGCGGCGCGACCGACGCGCCCGAGCCGGTCGCCCGCGACTGCCGCGCACCCGCGCGATCACGCCCCTCCCGGTCCGCCCCGTCCGCTTCCGACGGGCGCTTTCGCCAGGCTACCGATCCTCCCCTTCTCCACAGGGCGGAAAGAACAACGGTGAATTCCCGATCCGCACGCCCCGCACGGCCACCGTCGGCGCTAGGGAAGGCGCACGCACCGCGCGCCGCGGGGCGCCAAGACAGGAACCGGCTGTCCGCATGAACAGACCCGCCCCCTCCGGCCTCTTCGAGGAAGCGGCCGACCAGATCCGCCTCGCCCCCCACAACGTGGAGGTGGAGCGCCACCTCCTCGGCGCGATCCTCGTCAACAACGACACCTTCTACCGCGTCGCCGACTTCCTGAAGGCCGAGCACTTCTACCTGGAGCCGCACCGCACGGTCTACGACACCGTCGCCAAGCTGATCCGCAGCGGCAAGGTGGCGAGCCCCGTCACCGTCAAGACGTTCTTCCCGGCCGACGCCGCGATCGCCGACATGCCGGTGGTGCAGTACCTCCTGCGCCTCGCGGCGGACGCGGCGAGCATCATCAACGCGGAGGACTACGGCCGGATCGTCTTCGACCTGGCGCTGCGCCGCTCGCTCATCGGCATCGGCGAGGACATGGTGAACGCGGCCTACGATTCGCCCGTGGACCTGCCGCCGCGCGCCCAGATCGAGGAGGTGGAGCGGCGGCTGTTCGAGCTCGCCGAGACGGGCCGGTTCGACGGCGGCTTCGGCAGCTTCGGCGAGGCGCTCCGCGAGGCGGTGGAGATGGCGGCCGCCGCCTTCGAGCGGGACGGGGGGCTGTCGGGCCTCGCCACCGGCCTCGTCGACCTCGACCGCTCCATGGGCGGGCTGCAGCGCTCGGACCTCGTGATCCTCGCGGGCCGCCCGGGCATGGGCAAGACGGCGCTCGCCACCAACATCGCCTTCAACGTGGCCCGCGCCTGGCGCGGCGAGGCGGGCGAGGACGGCACCATGAAGACCGTCGACGGCGGCATCGTCGGCTTTTTCTCCCTCGAGATGTCGTCCGAGCAGCTCGCCGCCCGCATCCTCGCCGAGCAGGCCGCGATCCCCTCCTCCCAGATCCGCCGCGGCGCCATCAACGAGGAGCAGTTCGCCCGCCTGTCGGACGTGGCGGGCCAGATGGCCGCGATCCCCCTGTGGATCGACCAGACGGGCGGCATCACCATCGGCCAGCTCGCCGCCCGCGCGCGGCGGCTGAAGCGCCAGAAGGGCCTCGACCTCCTCGTCGTCGACTACCTCCAGCTCCTGTCCGGATCGGGCAAGCGCGCCTCCGACAGCCGCGTCCAGGAGATCACCGAGATCACCACCGGCCTCAAGGCCCTCGCCAAGGAGCTGGACGTGCCCATCCTTGCCCTGTCCCAGCTGTCGCGCCAGGTGGAGGCGCGGGACGACAAGCGGCCGCAGCTCGCGGACCTGCGCGAATCGGGCTCCATCGAGCAGGATGCGGACGTGGTGATGTTCGTGTTCCGCGAGGAGTACTACCTCAAGAACCGCAAGCCGCGTGAAGGCACCGAGGAGTTCTTCCAATGGCAGGCCGAGATGGACCGGATCGCGGGCCTCGCCGAGGTCATCATCGGCAAGCAGCGCCACGGGCCGACGGGCACCGTGAACCTGCAGTTCGACGCCGACATCACCCGCTTCTCGAGCCTTGCCCCCGATGACCGGATCCCCGAGCGGCACGAGTGAGCCCCGCACCCTCTGGAAGGGCGGCAAGGCGGACGAGGCGAGCCTCGCGGGCGCCCGCGTGACGGTGGACCTCGCCGCCCTCGCCGCCAACTGGCGCGCCCTTTCAAGGATCGCGGACGGAGCGGAGACGGGCGCCGTCGTCAAGGCGAACGCCTACGGCCTCGGCATCGAGATGGCCGCCCCGGCGCTCTACGGGGCGGGCGCGCGGACCTTCTTCGTGGCGCTCGCGGCCGAGGGGCGGACCCTGCGCGAGACGCTTCCGCCCGACGCGCGCATCTTCGTCCTCAACGGGGCGTTCCAGGACGAGGCGCCCTTCTTCCGCCGGCACCGGCTCGTGCCCTTCCTGTCCTCGGCCGAGGAGATCGAGGGCTGGGCGCGGGCGGGCCGCCAGGCGGGCGAGGCGCTCGCCGCGGCCATCAACGTGGACACGGGCATGAACCGGCTCGGCATCGCGCCGGAGCGGGCCGAGCGGCTCTTCGCGGAGGGCGTGCCGGAAGGCCTGCGGCCGGTGATGGTGGCGAGCCACCTCGCGTGCGCCGACGAGCCCGATCACCCGATGAACGCGGCCCAGCGCGCCCGCTTCTCGGCCCTCGCGGAGGCGGCGCGCACCGCCCTGCCGGACGCGGTCCTGTCGTTCGCCAACTCCGGCGGCACCCTCGCGGGCCCGTCCTTCCACTTCGACCTCGTCCGCCCGGGCATCGCCCTTTACGGCGCCCGCGCCACGCGCGCCCACCCGCCGCTTTCACCGGTCGTCACGCTGGAGACGCGGATCCTCCAGGTCCGGGAGGTGGCGGCTGGCGAGACCATAGGCTACGGCGCCGCCGAGACCGCGCGGCGGGACAGCCGCGTCGCCATCGCCTCACTCGGCTACGCGGACGGGTACCTGCGCGCCGCCGGCGGCTCGGACGCGGCGCGCGGCGCGCCGGCGATGGTGGCGGGCGTTCCCTGCCGCCTGATGGGCCGCGTCTCCATGGACCTCGTGGCCATCGACGTGACGGACGCGCCGCCCGCGGCCGTGCGCCGCGGCGACTGGGTGGAGCTGTTCGGCAGGAACGTCCCCATCGACGAGGTGGCGGCCGCCGCGGGCACCATCGGCCACGAGCTCCTCACGGGCCTGTCGCGGCGCGCCGCGCGGGCCACGCTCGCCCCGCCCGGACTGCCGGGCTGACCATGGCGAGACGGGCAAGCCGCTGGGTCTGCCAGGAGTGCGGCGCCGTCACCGGCCGCTGGGCGGGCAAGTGCGAGGCCTGCGGGGCGTGGAATTCCATCGCCGAGGAGACGGACACGCCCGTCCTCACCCAGGCCACCGGCAAGCCCGCCGCCGCCGGCCGCCCGGCCGAGATCCACGCCCTCGACGGGGCGCTCGCCGAGGCCCCGCGGATCGAGACGGGCCTTGCCGAGTTCGACCGGGTCACGGGGGGCGGCCTCGTGCCCGCCTCCGCGCTCCTCATCGGAGGGGACCCGGGGATCGGCAAGTCGACCCTCCTCCTCCAGTCGGCGGCGCGGCTCGCCGCGTCCGGCCGCCGCGTCGTCTACGTGTCCGGCGAGGAGGCCGTCGCCCAGATCCAGCTGCGCGCCCGCCGCCTCGGCGCGGCGTCGGCCCCGGTGGGCCTCGTGGCGGAGACGAGCGTGGAGAACATCCTCGCCACCCTCGCCCGCGGCGGGCGGCCGGACGTGGTCGTCATCGATTCCATCCAGACGCTGTGGACCGGGATCGCCGAGAGCGCCCCCGGCACCGTCACCCAGGTGCGCGCCTCCGCCCAGGCCCTCATCCGCTACGCCAAGACGTCGGGCGCCACCGTGGTCCTCGTCGGCCACGTCACCAAGGACGGGCAGCTCGCCGGGCCCCGCGTGGTGGAGCACATGGTCGACGCCGTCCTCCACTTCGAGGGCGACCCGTCCCATGCCTTCCGCCTGCTGCGCGGCGTCAAGAACCGCTTCGGGCCGACGGACGAGCTCGGCGTCTTCGAGATGACGGGGGCGGGCCTGTCGGAGGTGGCGAACCCCTCGGCCCTCTTTCTGGGCGAGCGGGACGCGGCCTCGCCGGGGGCGGCCGTCTTCGCCGGGATGGAGGGGACGCGCCCGCTCCTCGTCGAGATCCAGGCCCTCGTCGCCCCCTCGAGCCTCGGCACGCCGCGCCGCGCCGTGATCGGCTGGGACTCCGGGCGCCTCGCCATGGTGCTCGCGGTGCTGGAGGCGCGCTGCGGCCTGTCGCTGGCGCCCAACGACATCTACCTCGCCGTCGCGGGCGGCCTGAAGGTGTCGGAGCCCGCGGCGGACCTCGCGGTGGCGGCGGCGCTCGTTTCCTCCCACGCCGGCGTGCCGCTCGAGCGCGAGGCGGTGCTGTTCGGGGAGATTTCCCTGTCGGGACGGATCCGGCAGGTGGCCCACGCGCCCGCGCGCCTCAAGGAGGCGGAGAAGCTGGGCTTTTCCCGCGCGTTCCTGCCGGCGGGCACGGGACGGGCGGAGGCGGGCGGGGTGCGCCTCACCGCGGTCGCGAGCCTTGCCGAGATGATCGCGGCCATCGCCCCTGCCGGGCAGGACGCCGCCGGCGGGGCGGCCGGGTCGGCGCGGGAGCGGGACACGGGCGGGGGCGCCGGGAGCGAGCGCGCGCGGAGCGCGGCAGCCGCCCCCCGCGCCGGATCGCGGCCGCCCGGCCGCTGATCCGGCAGGCGACCGGGCGGTCGCCCCCGCACGTGGACGGGGGCGGCGCGCACGGGACGGTCCGGACCCGTGGAGCGCCCGAGCCGTGGCCGGGCCGGCCGCTGGTCGCCCGGCGGCCACATCGGCTTCGCGGGGGCGCGGCGACGGTCGCCGCACCTCCGCCGCCGCTCACGCCCCGAGCCGGTCCTTCAAGAAATCCACCGTCCGGCGGAACGCCTCTTGCGAAGCCCCCTCGTGGTAGGCCTCGCCCGCCCCCGGGTCGTCGAAGCCGCGGCTCATCCCGTCGTAGATGTGGACGCGGTAGTCGAGCCGCTCGGTGTCGAGCGCCTTCGTGAAGTCGGCGATCCGCCCGTGGGCGCCATCCTCCGCGCCGGCGTAGTGGAGGAGGACGGGCGTGTCGAGGATGCCCGCCATGGCGTCCGGCGGCAGGTCCTCGAAGTAGTAGGCGACGACGGCCCGCACCGGCGCGTCCGCCCCCGCAAGGCGCATGCCGACCGCACCGCCCCAGCCGAACCCGACGATCCCCACCTCGCCGGAGGACAGGGGATGGGTCTCGAGCCAGTTCGCCGCCGCCCGCGCCGTGTCGAGGGCGACGTCCGGGGGAAGCGCGTCCACGCTCTCGGCGGTCTCGACGGGGGTGTCGGGGGTGTCGCCCGCGGTCGACAGCATGTCCACGGCCATCGTCACGTAGCCCGCCTTGGCGAGGCGGCGGGCGACGGCGCGCGCATGGTCGTCCAGTCCCTTGCGGTCGTGGATGACGAGGACGGCCGGGGCCTCCTCGTCCACGTCGACCGGCTCGATCAGAAGCCCGCGGACGATCCCGTAGGAGCCCGGCAGCGCCGCCTCGCTCTCCTCGATGGCTGGATCGTCCGGGCCGCCCCCCTGGGCCGCCGCGGTACCCGAAAGGAAGCCGGCGAGGGCGATCGCGCCCGCGAGAAGGACCGCGCGCGGTCCGGCGGGAAATGGGGTTTCGGCTCGCATCCTGGGAACCTCGTCGTCCGTTTGGCTGAAACCGGCCGTTCCGGTTCGCCGAGGCGAAGCCTCCGGAGCCGCGGGCGGTTCCGGGGAGGGGCAGGCGGAACGCCGGCGCGCCCGCGGACCATGGCTCGATTCCATTGACGCCCAAAGTTGCCCATGGTATCCCAAATCATCCCGTGAGAAGCCGGCGGCGGGACGTGTCTGGTCATGCGTCGGGCGAGGGGGGCGCGGGTTCGGCGGCCCATCGCGGCCGGTCCGCAAGGCGCCCCGCGTCCGGGGGTGCGGCGTCGAGGCTCCAGCCCCATGCACGGGTTCGTCTCGCACTACACGAACAGGCTGGACGCGAAGGGTCGGGTCTCCATTCCCGCCTCCTTCCGGTCGGTCCTGACGCGTGACGGTTTCGAGGGGCTTTACTGTTATCCCTCGCCGTTCCTTTCGGCGGTCGATGCGGGCGGCAACGCCCTCCTCGGCGAGATCAAGGCACGGCTCGACGGATTCGACACGCTGACTGCGGAGCACGACCTGATGTCGACCGCCTTCTTCGGCAACTCGGAGATCCTGAAGGTGGACGGCGAGGGGCGCGTGATGCTCTCGGAGGCGATCCGCGCCCACACCGGCATCGCCGACCGCGCCACCTTCGTGGGCCAGGGCTACAAGTTCCAGATCTGGGCGCCGGAGGCGTTCGAGGCCCACCGCGCCGAGGCGATGCGCCGGGCGTTCGGCGCCCTCGGCGGCCCCCGTCCCGCCGGGGAGGGGGGCGCGTGAGGGCCCCGTGGGACGGCGCCCCACTTGCGCCCGCCGCCACCCGCGCGGCGGACACGGGCGGGCATGGGACCGCGCCCCACCGCCCCGTCATGCTGGCCGAGGTGATGGCCCGCCTCGCCCCGCAGCCGGGCGAGACCATCCTCGACGGCACCTTCGGCGCGGGCGGCTACACCCGCGCGATCCTGGCCGCGGGCGCCCGCGTCCTCGCCCTCGACCGGGACCCGGACGCGATCGCCCGCGGCGCGGCGCTGAAGGCGGAGGCGGGCGAGGCGCTCGTCCTCGTCGAGGGCCTGTTCGGCGACCTCGACGCCCACGCGGCCGCCGCCGGCGCGCCCGCCCTCGACGGCGTCGTCCTCGACGTCGGCGTCTCCTCCCCCCAGCTCGACGAGGCGCACCGCGGCTTTTCCTTCCGCGCCGCCGGGCCCCTCGACATGCGCATGGGAGGGGATGGGCCGACGGCCGCCGAGGTGATCGACCGCCTGTCGGAGCGGGACCTTTCTCACGTCATCCGCGTCCTCGGGGAGGAGCGCCACGCCCGCCGCGTCGCCCGCGCCGTGCGGGAGGCCCGCGCGAGCGGCCGCCTCGCCGACACCCGCGCCCTCGCCGAGACGGTGGCGGCCGTCGTCCCCCGCTCGGTCGACGGGATCCACCCGGCGACCCGCACCTTCCAGGCGCTGCGCCTCTACGTGAACCGGGAGCTCGAGGAGCTCGGCCGGGCCCTCGGCGCCGCCGAGCGGGCGCTCGCGGAAGGCGGCCGCCTCGTCGTCGTCGCCTTCCACAGCCTCGAGGACCGCATCGTGAAACGCTTCCTGGCCGACCGCTCGGCCACCGGGGCGGGCGGCTCCCGCCACCGGCCGGTCGAGACCCGGGCCGAGCCCACCTTCTCCCTCCTCACCCGCAAGGCCGAGACGCCGGGCGCGGCGGAGGTGGCGGAAAACCCGCGCGCCCGCTCCGCGCGGCTGCGCGCGGCCGTGCGGACCGCCGCCCCCGCCCGCCCGGTGGATCTCGCCGCCATCGGCGTGCCGGCCCTTCCCGCCCTCGGCCACGGGGGGCGGTCATGACCGTCCGCCGCGCGGTGGAACTCCTCCTCCTCCTCCTCGTCCTGTCCCTCGCCGGCTTCACGTTCGCCATCAAGACGGACACGGCGCGGGAGGCGGAGGCGATCGCCGAGCTCAACGACCGGATCGCCGCCGAGCGCCAGCGCATCTCCGAGCTCACCGCCGAGTGGAGCGCCCTCGACCATCCCGCCCGGATCCAGGGCCTGCTCGAGCGCCACAACGACGTGATGGGCCTTCAGCCCATCTCCGCCCACCAGATCGACGCCATCGACCGCGTGCCCGCCGGCCCGTCCCGGGGCCTCGCGGCCGACACGGACCAATGAGGGGGAGACAGGACATGGCAGCGAAAGCCGCCGGCAAGGCCCGGGCACGGGACGCGCGCCGCACCGGCGGGGCGAGCCGCGGGCGCATCGTCCTCGCCATGCTCGTGTTCGTGGCCGTCTACGGGGTGATCGGCGGCCGCCTCGTCGCCCTCGGCCTCACGCCCGAGCCCACCGAGGTGGTGCGTCAGAGCGCGGCCGACGCCGTCCAGGCCGCCCGGCCAGACATCGTGGACCGGAACGGGGAGATCCTGGCGACCGACCTCACCACCGCCTCCCTCTACGCCGAGCCGCGGCGCATCATCGACCCGGACGAGGCGGTGGAGGCCCTCGCCACCGTCCTCCCCGAACTCGGCACGGCCAAGGTGCGCCGCCAGCTCGCCTCCGACGCCGGCTTCATCTGGCTGCGCCGGGAGATCACCGCCCGCGAGCGCCAGGCGATCCACGACCTCGGCATCCCCGGCATCGGCTTCCTGACCGAGAACCGCCGCTTCTACCCGGGTGGGGCGACGGCGGGGCACGTGGTCGGCCACGTCAACGTGGACAACCAGGGCATCGCCGGCCTCGAGAAGCACATCGACGGCAACGGCCTCGCCGCCCTCCAGGCCGTCGGCCTCGCCCGCACGGGCAAGGAGATGGAGCCCGTGCGCCTGTCGGTGGACCTGCGCGTCCAGCACGCCGTGCGCGACGAGCTCGCCCGCGCCATGGAGCGCTACCGGGCGAAGGCGGCCGTCGGCATCGTCCTCGACGCCGACACGGCCGAGGTCATGGCCATGGTGTCGCTGCCCGACTACGATCCGAACGACCCGGCCGGCTCCCTCGACGAGGACCGGATGAACCGGGCGACGGCGGGCGTGTTCGAGCTCGGCTCGGTGATGAAGGCCTTCACCACCGCGATGGCCCTCGACAGCGGGCGCGTGACCCTCGCGAGCCGCTTCGACGCCTCCGCCCCCATCCGCATCGGGGGCTTCACCATCGACGACTACCGCGGCAAGCGGCGCGTCCTGTCGATGCCGGAGGTGTTCATCTACTCCTCCAACATCGGCACGGCGAAGATGGCGCTCCACGCCGGGATGGACCGGCAGTGGGCCTTTCTGGAACGCCTCGGCATGATGGAGCGCCTGTCCTCCGAACTCCCGGAGATGGCGCGGCCGATCAAGCCCTCCCGCTGGACCGAACTCACCGCCACCACCGTCTCGTTCGGCCACGGCATGTCGGTGACGCCCATGCACGCGGCCGTCGGAGCGGCCGCGATCCTCAACGGCGGCTGGCTCATGGAGCCCACCTTCTTCCCCCGCACCCTTGCGGAGGCCCGGGCGGAGGCGGTGCGGGTCGTCTCGCCGGAGACGTCGGCGGCCATGCGCGAGCTCTTCTGGCTCAACGGCAAGAAGGGCTCCGGCCGCAGCGCACAGGTGCCGGGCTACCGGGTCGGCGGCAAGACGGGCACCGCCGAGAAGGTGGTGAACGGCCGCTACGATGGTGACAAGCGGCTCAACAGCTTCCTCGCCGCCTTCCCGATGGACGACCCGCGCTACGTGGTCCTCGTCGTCCTCGACGAGCCCCAGCGCGAGCCCGGCAAGCCGTTCGCGACCGCTGGCTGGAACGCGGCGCCGACCACCGCCAACGTGATCGCCCGGATCGGGCCGATGCTGCGGGTGCCGCCCCGCTTCGACGCGCCCGAGACGCCGCTCCTCGTATCCTATGGCAACTGATTCGGTGCATCTTGACGCGAATCGCCGGAGGCCCGCACCGATCGTGCGCGGCGGGCACGGCGCGGCGGCAGGAGCGGACCCGATGGACGAGGACAGGACGGCGACGCTCGGAACCCTGTTTCCCGGACACCCCCTTCCCGGGGCGGTGGCCGGAACGCTGGTCTCGTCCATCGTGGCCGACAGCCGCGCGGTGGCGCCGGGCGCCCTGTTCGCCGCCCTCGCCGGCAGCCGCACCGACGGCGCCCGCTTCGTGGCCGACGCCGCGGCGCGGGGCGCGGTCGCCGTGCTCACCGCACCGGGCGCCGTCGCCGCCTCGCCCGTCCCCCTGATCGAGGCGGAGGACCCGCGCCGCGCCCTCGCCCTCGCCGCGAGCCGGCTCCACCCGGGCCAGCCGGAGCGGGTGGCCGCCGTCACCGGCACGGCGGGCAAGACCTCCGTCGCCGAGTTCGTGCGCCAGATCGCGGCCGCCACGGGCCACCGGTCGGCGAGCCTCGGCACCCTCGGCCTCCGGGGCGCGGGCGAGGAGAAGGGCGCCCTCACGACGCCCGACCCGGTCGCCCTCCACCGCCTCCTGTCGCGCCTTGCCGCCGATGGCGTCACCCACCTTTCCATGGAGGCCTCGAGCCACGGCATCGACCAGCGCCGGCTCGACGGCGTACGTCTTTCCGCGGCCGGCTTCACCAACATCGGCCGCGACCACCTCGACTACCACGGCACCATGGAGGCCTACCTCGCCGCCAAGCTGCGCCTGTTCGACACCCTCGCCCCGGACGGTGCCACGGTCGTCGTCGATCCGGACGCCCCGGGTGGGGAGCGGGTGGCCGAGGTGGCGCGCGGGCGCGGCCTTGCCCTCTTCACGGTGGGCCGGCGCGGCACCGGCCTCGCTCTCGCGGAGGCGGTGCCCGAGGCCGGTCGCCAGCGCCTCGTCCTCGAATCGGCGGACGGGCGCCACCGGGTGGACCTGCCGCTCGCGGGCGCCTTCCAGGTGGCCAACGCGCTGGTGGCCGCGGGCCTCGCCCATGCTCTCGGCATTGCGCTGCCCGATGTGCTAGAGGCCCTGTCTGGCCTTCGGGGCGCGCCCGGCCGGCTCGAGCTCGTCGGGCGGCGCGCCAACGGGGCGCCGGTGTTCGTGGACTACGCCCACAAGCCGGAGGCGCTGGAGGCGGCGCTGTCGGCGCTCCGGCCGGAGGTGAAGGGCAAGCTCGTGGTCGTGTTCGGCGCGGGCGGCGACCGGGACCCGGGCAAGCGGCCGATCATGGGCCGGATCGCGGCGCGCCTCGCCGACCACGTGATCGTGACGGACGACAACCCGCGCACGGAGGCCCCGGCGGCGATCCGCGCGGCCGTCCTGGAAGGGGCGCCCGACGGGCTCGAGATCGGCGATCGGGCGGAGGCCATCGAGGCGGGAATCGCGATCCTCGGGCCGGACGATGCGCTCGTGGTGGCCGGCAAGGGCCACGAGACCGGGCAGATCGTGGGGGAGGAGACCCATCCCTTCTCCGACCACCAGTTGATCCGGCTTCAGCTCGAGGCGGAACGGGAGGGCGAGGCGTGAGCGAAACCGACAGCGAGGGACCGGCCGGCGGCGGCCACGCGCCCGCCCCGGCGCCGGCGCCGACCCCGCCGCTGTGGACGGGGGACGAGCTGGAACGGGCGACCGAGGGTCGGCTCACCGCCGACGTCGGCGCCATCACGGGCGTGTCCATCGACAGCCGCACGGTCCGGCCGGGCGAGGCCTTCTTCGCGATCCGCGGGGCCCGCTTCGACGGCCACCAGTTCGCCGTCCCGGCGATCACCGCGGGCGCGGCCGTCGCGGTCGTCGCGCGGGCGAAGCTCGCCTCCCTGGCGCCGGGCCGCCCCTACCTCATGGTGGACGACCCGGAGGCCGCGCTCGGCCGGGCGGGCGTCGCCGCGAGGGCGCGGGCGGACGCCCTCACCGCCATCGCCATCACCGGCAGCGTCGGCAAGACCGGCACCAAGGAGGCGCTGCGGCGGGCGCTCGAGCCCTCGGGCGCCACCCACGCCTCCGCCGCTTCCCACAACAACCACTGGGGCGTGCCGCTGACCCTGTCCCGCCTGCCGCGAACGGCGCGCTACCTCGTCTGCGAGCCCGAGGGCGAGGCCGATGTCGCGTGTGCGACCACCATCGTGGAGGGCTTCGCGGCGCGCGCGTGGCGTCGCCCGCTCGACGCGGAG
>CAZJNX010000140.1:0-12888 GCA_964547415.1 uncultured Hyphomicrobiales bacterium | reverse complement strand
GACGGCGCGCAGAGCGGGCCGTTCGCGGACGGTAGAGGCCCCCGACGACCGCGCCGCCCGTCGGGCATCGCCTCGCCGGCATCCGCCGGCCCGGTGACGGCGGCCCCCGGCCGCGCGCCTTGCTCCTCAGCCGCCGCCGCAAGACGTCGAGGACGCGGCGATCCCTGTCACGGGCAGCCGCCTAGCCGCTCCGGCCAGGCGTCGGCGCCGCCAGCGCCTTCGGGCAGCGGCCGCCCCCACCGACGGTGACGGCGCGCAGAGCGGGCCGTTCGCGGACGGTAGAGGCCCCCGACGACCGCGCCGCCCGTCGGGCATCGCCTCGCCGGCATCCGCCGGCCCGGTGACGGCGGCCTCCGGCCCCGGCCGCGGCCAGGCACCTCTCCCCCGCCCCCGCCCCCGCCGGGAGACGGGAACCCCGCCGGACCACCGCCCGCTGCGAGACAAGGGGCCGCGAAAGGCCGTCCGGAGCGGCCGATGGCGCCGCGACGGACCCGGTGCCGCCTCGGGCGGAGGCGTCGACGCCGACCGCGGCGCGCGGCGGGACGCCTTCACCGGCGGGAAGCCGGCGCAGACCAATTGCCGGATCCGGCCGGCCCGGCGACGCCCCGGCGCGGGCGCGAGCGGATGCCCGGCCGCCGCGAACCGCGCCTCCACCTGACCGGGACGCCGGCGGCCTCGCCCGCGCCGTGTCGGGCGGCCGGGGCCGGCGCGGCGACCCGCGCCCCGGACCCAGTCCTGCCCGCCCGGGGGGAGCGCCGAACCGGGGCGTCGGCGGCACGTTGGGTCCACGCGTTTGCGGGCGGGACCGGTTGCGGTCATACTGGGCGGCGTGCGGTCCGCCCCTTCCGCCGAACACGGGCCGGCCGCGCACCGAGGGGGGCTTGCCGGGACATCCACCCGACCATCCGCGGCGGCGGGCCGACGCGCCGGCCGCGCCGCACCCGGCGGCTCGCGCCCCCGCCCGCGATCAAAGGAAGGAGGACGCCATGGCCGCCTCGCTCCTCGACCGGCCGATCGTCACGCTGACGCCGAACCCCGCCGTCGACGTCGCCACCGACGTCGACGCGGTCGAGCCCAATCGCAAGCTGCGCTGCGCCGCGCCCCGCGTGTACCCCGGCGGCGGCGGCATCAATGTCTCGCGCATGATCCACCGCCTCGGCGGCGCCACCCACGCCGTGTTCGCCGCGGGCGGGACCACCGGCGCCCGCCTCGTGGAAGCGATCGGACGCGAACGGATCCCGACCACGCGGATCGAGGTGTCCGCCCCGACGCGGGAGAGCTTCACCGTGACCGAGCGCGGCTCGGGCGACCTCTACCGCTTCGTCATGCCCGGCAACCCCATGCGGCCGGAGGAGGGCGAGGCGCTGATCGAGGCGTTCGCGGAGCGGCTCGACGGCGCCGCCATGGCCATCGCCAGCGGCAGCCTGCCGGTGGGGATCTCGCCCGGCTTCTGGGCCGAGGCGGCCCGGCGCGCCCGCGAGCGCGGCTGCCCGTTCGTGCTCGACACCTCCCGCTCCGTGGAGCCGGCGCTGGAGGTCGGGGTCGGCATCCTGCGCTTCAACCACAACGAGCTCGTGGAGCTCGCCGGGCGGCGCCTTGCCTGGCCGGACGGGATGGGCGCCTGGTGCCGCTCCCTGGTGGAGGCCGGCAAGGCCGAGACGGTGATCGTCACCCACGGCGCGGACGGGGCCCTTCTCACCGACGGGCGGGGCCAGTTCCTGTCCCGCCCGCCGAAGGTGGAGGCGAAGAGCGCGGTGGGCGCCGGCGACAGCTTCGTCGCCGGCCTCGTCTTCGGCCTCGTGCGCGGCGACCCGCCGGAGGAGGCCCTGCGCCTCGCCATGACGGCCGCATCGGCCGCGCTCGTGACGGACGGGACGGAGCTCGCACGCCCGGCGGACATCGAGCGCCTCCTCGCCGAGGCCCCCCCGGTGGAGCGGGTGACGGTCCCCGCCGGCTGACGGGGCCGGCCGCCCGCCGAACCCCGGCCCCTCCGGCCGGGCCGGGCCGGTCGACGGGCCCTCCCCGCCGCGACCTTGCATCGATCCGCGCTCGAGCAACAACTTCAACGCAACGTCGTCTTGTGCGACGAAATGTCGGTGTGGCTGCGGCTCGTCGATCGCTTCGCCCGCTCGGGACGCCGCGGCAAGCGGCCGACCCGGGAGAACCACGCGGCCGATGACGACCCTGTCCATCACCTACTTCGACGGCTCCGAGAACACGCTGCTCACGCCGTTCCTGTTCTCGAGCGAGACCGTGGACATCCGCGCCGAGGAAGCGGACGGCAGCCTCGCCCTGACCCTCGAGGTGCGGGACGTGGCCACGGGCGACTTGAAGCGCACCATGGTGGTCGAGGGTACCGGCACGCTCGAGGACGGGCTGCCCGCGGAGGGCAGCACGCTCGACTTCCTGTCGCTGTACGACCGGGCCGGCACGCTCGCCGCCACCGTCGCGGGCTTTTCGTTCGATGCCGGCGAGACGGCGGACATCCTCGAGTGGATCGACCGTCGCTGGTACGTGGTCCAGGGTTACGAGAACTACATCTACCTGACGGACGCACGCCCCATAAGGAACGCGCCGTTCAACGACCGGGAGACGGGCGTCATCGAGGTGACGGGCACACCCTTCCGCGAGGTCTACGCCTGACCGGCGCCGAGACGGCACGGTTCGGCGGCGGGCACGATCTCGTCAGGCTGAACGCGGGCGACGACACCGCCTGGGGCGGGCGCGGGCACGACCTGCTCGACGGGGGTACCGGCGATGACGTCCTCTACGGTGGCAGGGGAGCCGACACGCTCCCGGGTTCATACGGCAGCGATCATCTGCGGGGCGGCGCGGGCGACGATTTCCTGATCGAGATATTCGGAACCAATCGCCTGTTCGGCAACGCGGGCGACGACACTCTTCTCGGCGGGTTCGATACGGACACTCTGCGCGGTGGACGAGGCGAGGACGTCCTCGCTCGCAACCTCACGGGCGAGGAGGGTACCGAGACGCACATGGTGGGCGGGCCCGACGCGGACGTCTTTCGCGTCAATGCCGCGCACCAAGGCGCGATTCTCATCAGGGATTTCGAGGCGGGCCTCGATCGCCTCGAGGTGGTCTCCTCCGAAGGCGTGACGTCTCTGGCGGACGTCACCGTCACGCGGGGCGGGCCGATCACCGTTGCGACGATGGGCGCGGTGCGTGTGGAAATCACCCACAAGACGGGAGAGCCCTCCGCGGACGACGTGACTTTCCTGCCGGCCCCCGTCCCCAAAGACACGGAACCACCGCTCGTCTTCACTTACGAGGCGACCGGCACCTCCTACACGCCGCTCCAGCGCATCCTGATGCAGGACGAGATCGACATCGCCCGCGCCGCCGCCGACGACGGGACGGTGTCCGCCGAGGTGACCGTGCGCGACTTCGAGACGGACCTAAGGCGGCCTTCACGCTCACCGGCACCGGCGCTCTCGATGACGGCGCGTTCACGGCCGACACCGTCTTCGACACCCTCACCCAGCGGAACGGTTCCGGCGAACTGCTGGTGACGGTCACCGACCTCGCCGCCACGCCGGAGGTCCTCGAAACGCTCTCGTCCGACTTCATGACCTCGTCCTTCCCGTTCGACGTCACCCTCATCATCCGGTCGGACCGGCCGTTGGTGCCGCTCCTGCCGCTTGGTCTCGCGGACCGCCGGCGCGACATGTCGGGGACCGACGAGGGGGACGCGCTGACCGGCAGCGAGGCGGCCGACATCATCCGCGGCTTCGGCGCAACGGACGTGCTGAACGGTCTCGGTGGCGACGACACGATCCGCGGCGGCGACGGCGACGACAGGGCGCTGCGCGGGGATGAAGGCGACGACAGGATCATGGAGCGGCGGCGTCCGCGACGCGGTGTGGCGCAGACGGGCGGCGATCCCGCCATCACCCTCGCCGTGCGGGAGACGGCGACGGGCGCGGCGAAACGGACCGTCGTGATCGAAGGAAGCGGAACCCGCGAGGGCGGGCCGGTTGCGGACGGCGGCGCGCCGGCGCGCCTTTCCGTCTGCGACCGGAACGGCACCCGCGCCGGGACCGCGAAGAACTCTTCCGTCGACGCGGATATCGCCGGGTGGCTCGACCGCCGCCGGGGCACCGAGCCGCTGGTCCACCGAGCCGAACCAACGGAACCACATTCGCCTCGGCGACGCGTGCGCGATCGGGAACGCCCCCCTTCGACGACCCCGCGAGCGGGATGATCACGGCGACGGGCTCGCCCTTCGCGGATGTCCACGGCGGACCCGGCGGCCTCGAGAGGGCGCGCCTGGGGAAGGGTAGAGACGTTGCCCGTCTCGACGGGGGGAACGACGTGGCCCGGGGCGGGCGCGGGGACGGCCTCATCGACGGCGACACCGGCGAGGACCTGCCTTTCGGCGGCGAGGGGAACGACCGGCTCTTCGGGCTTCGGGGGCAGCGACCGCGTCGGGGGCGGACCGGACGACGACCGGATCGTCGGCGACGGGGGAGACGACCTGCTCATCCACACGCGGGGCGAGGACACGCTGTTCGGCGAAGACCGGCGGACACCTTGGCGATCCGCCGCGGCATCGGCGAGACCGTCCCGATCGACATCCGCCACCTCACCCCCGGAACCGACCGGTTGACGATCGCCGCCTTCGCGGGCGTCGCGCGGGTCGGGGACCTCCCGATCGAGCGGGCCGGCGGACGACGGCCATCGCGCGGGCGGGCGACGTGGTCCGCCTCGCCGGGGCGACGGCTCCGCCGACCACGGACGGCGTGGCGGTCTTCGCCGAGTGACCGGCACGCCGGCGTGGGCGCCCGCCGGTGGAGCCGCCGGACGACCGGAGGTTGACACGGCCTGCAGCGGGCGGCATCGGTTGCGCCGTCTCCAGTCGCCCGGTCCGCTCACCTCCCCCGGTCGTCGGGGCGGATCCGGCACCGCCCCTGACGGAAGACGACCGAAAGACAAGGTGCGACATGCTCGACCCAGTCACCGTCCGGCTGTTCGACGGAATGGCCGACACGTTCCTTCTGCCGATCATCTTCGGGAGCGAGACGACGGACGTCGATCTCGTCGGCGCCGACGGGCGCTTCCGTGCGACCGTCGACATCCGCGACGCCGCCACAGGTGCGCTCAAGCGCACCGTCGTCCTAGAGGGGAGCGGCGGCGTCGACGGCGGCGCGCTCGCGCCCGGCAACGTGCTCGAGCGGATCAGCCTGTACGACCGGGACGGGGACCTCGCCGCCGTCGCGGACGGCCTCTCCCTCACGGCCGAGGTGGTGGAGGAGCTCCTGTCCCGCGCGGCGTTTTATGAGATCCGCGGTGCGGAGTTCCTCACCTATGTCTCTATCGACGACCTCTACTTCATCGGCCCTCGGCAGGAGCTGCCCGTCGATCTCGCCGGCAGCCCGGTGCGGGACGTTGTCCACTACTCCGGCGGCCCTTTCCTAGGGCGGATGGGTGCGGGCGACGACCTCGTCGTCCTCGGATCCTCCGGTGCGGACACCGTGCTCGGCGGCGCGGGCGACGACGTCATCGACGGCGGCTCCCGCCCGGACGACCTGAGGGGCGGGCCGGGCGCGGACTGGCTGCAGGGCGCCCGCGACGACGACCGGCTGCGGGGCGATGGGGGCGATGACACCCTGATCGGCGACGGGAAAGGCCGGTTCGGCGGCGCCGACTTGCTGCGGGGCGGGGGCGGCGACGATCGCCTCGCGGGGGGGCTCTTCGCGGACACGCTCTTCGGCGGTGACGGGGACGACGAGCTCGACGGCGGGCCGGACGGGGACACCCTTTCGGGCGGACCGGGGGCGGACACGCTGGCCGGGGGCGAGGGGGAGAACGTCCTCTACGGCGGGCCGGGCGCCGACGTCTTCCGCGTGGACGCCGCCACGGCCGGCACCCACCGGATCATGGACGTGGAGGCGGACCTCGACAGGCTGGAGATCGTCGGCAGCGCGGCCGTCTCGGGCATCGGCGACCTCGCGATCCGCGTCGACGGCGAGGAGGCCATCGTCACGGCGGGCGAGGCGCAGATCGTGCTCGTGCGGGAGAGCGGGTCCTTCTCCCGGTCGGACCTCGCCGTGCTGCCCGCGCCGCCGGAGACGCCCGCCCCGCCGAGCGAGCCGGTGACGGTGCGCTTCGGGTCAGCGGCAGGCCCCGACGTCTGGGCCTTCGAGCGCATCTTCGCGGAGGACGGACGGACGATCGAGCGCACGGCGGCGGACGGTGAGGTCACGGTCACCGTGCGCCTGTTCGACGGGGAGACCGGCCTTGCGAAGGGGACGATCGTCGCGAGCGGGACCGGCGACCTCGCGGACGGCGCGCTGACGCCGGATACGTCCATCGACCGGGTGGTCCAGCGGGACGCGACCGGCACCGCCATCGTGACCGTCAACGGCCTTGCCATCGACGGCGCGGCCGCGGAGGAGAGCCTCGCCGGGATCGCGGACCCTGTCGCGGGGCTCGAGCGCCCGGGCGCCCCCGAACCCTTCGTCGCGCCCCTGTTCGTCCCCGTCGCGCCGGATCTGCCGACGCGCCCCCTCCAAATCCTCGGCACCGACGCTTCCAACCGTCTGCTTGGCGATGACGCAGACGACATCGCGCGCGGCCGCGCCGGCGACGACCTGCTCGTCGGCCGAGACGGTAACGACACATTGTTCGGCGGAGCTGGCAACGACGATGTACAAGGCGTTGACGGGAACGACCTTCTCTTCGGTGGCCCGGGCGCGGACTTCATGAGCGGACAATCTGACGACGACACGTTGTTCGGCGGGAGCGGGAACGACACCCTCGGCTTCTTCGACTCTGGGGATAATGTGCTTCGCGGGCAGGCGGGGGATGACTTCATTTATGTTTACGGCAGCGAGAGCGTCGTTTTCGGCGGGCCGGGCGCGGACACCTTCGAGTTCTCGAGCTTCGGCGCCTCCGGGAGAGTCGCCGAGATCAGGGACTTCTCGCCGGGCGAGGACCTTATCCGGATCGCGGAGCGCGAAGGCCTCGCCACCTTCGACGACCTGTCGATCGAAACGGGCGGGCGCGGCACCAGGATAACGGTCCCCGACCTGACCATCACCCTGCGCGGCGTCACCGATCCGCTGACCCCGGACGACGTGGAGGTCTTCACCTCTTCATGACCGGCCCCGGGCGGTGGCGGCGGCTGCCGCGACCGCCCCTCGGCTCCCTCCCCCGGCCGACGGGGCCGCCCGGCGCGCTCACGGGTGGTGGCGCGCCAGGCTCTCCTCCAGCATCTCCACCATCATCGCCCGCAACTCGGGCGGGGAGACCACCTCCACGTGGCCGCCCCAGCGGAACAGGTGCCAGGCCATCTCCTTGAGGCCGCCCGCGCGGAAGGTCACCTCCACCCGCCCGTCGGGCAGCGCCTTCAGCCGCTGGTCCGGGTGGAACAGGAAGGCGCGCACGTCCTCCGCCGCCTCCGCCGAGAAGCGCCACACGACGTCCGACGGCGTCTCCCGGAAGACGCCGAACATCTGCCGGGTGTAGCCGTCCATGGAGAACCCCTGCACGCGGGTGAACGTCTCCTCGAGGAGGTGCGCCTCCACCACGTTGGGAAGGGCGTAAAGGCGCACGTCGCGCGCCCGCGCCGCCTCGGAGAAGGCCACGAGATAGTGCCGCGCCCCGTAGAGGAAGCCGTAGGGGTGGACGATCCGGCGGCTGGTCTCCCCGTCGCCGCGGGCGCGGTACAGGAGGTCCACCTTCAGGCAGGCGAGGACGGCGTGGCGGAGGGTGGCGAGGACGGCCCCGTCGATCGCCGGGCGCGGGCCGGGGCGGGACACGAACCCCTCCGCCTCGAGGAGGGCGGCGATGTCGGTCTCGAGGCGGACGGCGCGCTTGGGGTCGGTGCTCGCGGTGAGCTTGCCGGCGAGGGTGTCGATCCGCTCCGCGTGGTCGTCCATCCCCTCCCGCCTCAGGAGCGAGGCGGCCGCGCCGAGGGCCGCCATCTCCTCGCCGGTCGGGTTGGCGAGGCCCGCGGGCATGTGGCGGATGCGCCAGCGCTTGCGCCGGTCCTCGTCGATCTGCGGCGTCTCCTCCACGTCGGCGAAGCGGCGGACGGCGGCCATGAGCCGCTCGGCCGTGCGCCGGCCGACGCGCAGATCCTCCTGGATCTCGTCGAGGGTCAGCCCCGTCCGCGTGCTGCCGAGGGCGATCACGAGACGGATGAGGTTCTCCGAGGGAGCGTAACGCATCGGCGGCCGGGGTGAGAAGTCAAGTGCGGGAAAGTCCTTACCGCTTCACGTTGCATCCCCGTTCGCCTCGCGCAAGGGGGCATGCCGCTCGCGCCGCGCACCGAGGGCGAGGACGTGTTCGCGCTGCCACGGGTCGGGGCCGAGGAGGCGCCGCCGCCGCTCGGGCAGGCGACGCATGACCGCGGATAGGGCGCCGTCCACCCGGCCGAGCGCGTCCGGCCCGTCGAGCCCGGTCTCCACCAGGAGGCGGGCCGCCACCGTCTCGGCCGCGCCGAGGAAGCCGAGGGAGACGACCCCCACCGGCCGCCGGGCTGCGAGGACGGCGAGCGCGGCGGCGGCCGCCTCCGGCCAGGCGTCCTCGAAGCGGCGGCCGATCACCCCGTCCCCGTCCGTCGGCACGGGGCGGACCGTCGCGCCCGGCAGGGCCTCGGCGAGGCGGGCGGTCGGCCCGCCCGCGGCCTCGCCCGCCTCGCCGATCGCGAGCACCAGCCGCGCGCCCGCCGCGGCGAGCCCGTCGGCGACGCGGCCCGTCTCCGCGCGGGTCGGCACCGGCCGCCCGGCCCAGGCGCCCGCGAGGGCGCCCGGCAGCACGGCGAACAGGATGCGCCCGCCGCCCGGCGCCTCGAGCGCCAGCGGATCGCCTGCCGTCGGATCGTCTTCCATGGGTGGCCTCCCCTGTCCGGATGTCACGGCGCACCCTATGGTGCCGGTGCAGCAGATCCGGACGCACCGGCGGGAGACGGGGGCATCTCCATGGCAGACGGCAATCTCTGGGAGAGGACGGCCCCGCCCGCGCCGGCAGCCCCGCCCCTTTCGGGCGAGGTGCGGGCCGACGTGGTGGTGGTCGGCGGCGGCTTCACCGGCACGGCCGCCGCCCTCGCCCTCGCCGAGGGGGGCGCGCGGGTCGTCCTCCTCGAGGCCGAGGGGATCGGCCACGGCGGGTCGGGCCGCAACGTGGGTCTCGTCAACCCGGGCCTTTGGATGCCGCCGGACGCGGTGGAGGCGCAGCTCGGGACGGCCGCCGGCGCGCGGCTGACGACGGCGCTCGCGGAGGGGCCGGCGACGGTGTTCGCCCTCGTGGAGCGCCACGGCATCGACTGCGAGGCGACGCGAACGGGCACGCTCCACCTCGCCCACTCGCCCGCCGGGCTGAAGGACCTGAAGGCGCGCCTGTCCCAGTACCGGGCGCGGGGCTGGCCCGTGCGCCTCCTGTCGGCGGAGGAGGCGCGGGAGAAGACGGGAAGCGCCGCCTTCCACGGCGCCCTCCTCGATGCGCGGGCGGGCACCATCCAGCCGCTCGCCTACGTGCGCGGCCTCGCCCGGGCGGCCCGCGCCGCCGGTGCGTCCCTCCACGGCGACAGCGCGGCCCTCTCGGCCCGGCGGGACGGGAGCGGCTGGCGGGTGGAGACGGCGGGGGGCGTCGTCCGCGCCGACTGGCTGGTGATGGCGACCAACGGCTATCACCTCGGCCTCGCCGGCCTGCCCGCCCCCGCCTACACGCCCGTCCACTACTTCCAGCTCGCGACGCCGCCCCTCGGCCACAACGCCCTGCGCACCGTCCTGCCGGAGCGGCAGGGCGCGTGGGACACCGCGCCCGTGATGAGCTCGTTCCGGCTCGACCGGGCGGGGCGGCTCGTGGTCGGCGGCATCGGCTCCCTCGAGGAGGCGGGCGGCCCGGTCCACCGGGACTGGGCGCGGCGCAAGGTGGCGGCCCTCTTCCCGGACCTGATGACGGAGGGCTTCGAGCACGCCTGGACGGGCCGGATCGCCATGACCGCCGACCACCTGCCGCGCATCGTGCGGCTCGGCGAGAAGGCCCTCGGCGTCCACGGCTACTCCGGCCGCGGCATCGGGCCGGGCACCGTCTTCGGCACCGCGATCGCCCGCCACGTCCTCGCCGGCGGGGACGAGAAGGCCCTGCCCCTCGCCCCGGTGGAGCCCGCCGGCGAGGGGCTGACGGCCGCCCGGCGCCTGTGGATCGAGGCCGGCGCGACCCTCGTCCACGCCCTCGCCGCACGGGGGACGGGAAAAGGGGCGCGCGGCACGCCGGGCCGGGGCAAAGGGGTGCGCGGCGCGCGGGGCTGATCCGCGAGGCGGGTCTTGCCCGCCGACCGGCACGTTATGATATCACGGTGCCTCGCCGGCACGGCCGGCCCCGAGAGCGCCGCGGAGACGGGATGACGATCGCCCCCCTTGCCGAACAGACGCAGCCGCTCGCCGCCCTCGAGGGCGTCGGCGTCCACAGGGGCGGCCGCTGGCTCGTGCGGGACGTCAGCTTCGCGGTCGGCCGGGGCGAGATCGTCACCCTCATCGGCCCCAACGGCTCGGGCAAGACGACGGCGGCGAAGACTCTCCTCGGGATCGTGCGGCCCGACCGGGGGCGGGCGGTCAGGGCGCCGGGCCTTCGCATCGGCTACGTGCCCCAGAAGCTCATGGTGGAGCGGACGATGCCGCTCACCGTCACCCGCCTCATGGGGCTCACGGGGCGCCGGTCCGCGGGCGAGATCAACGACGCGCTCGAGCGGGTGGGGATCGCCCACCTCGCCGGCGCGGCGGTCGAGGCCCTGTCGGGCGGGGAGTTCCAGCGGGCGCTGATCGCCCGGGCGATCCTGTCGCGGCCCGACCTCCTCGTCCTCGACGAGCCGGTGCAGGGGGTGGACTTCACCGGAGAGATCGCGCTCTACCGGCTGATCCGCACCGTGCGCGACGAGCTGGGCTGCGGCGTCCTCCTCATTTCCCACGACCTTCACATCGTCATGGCCGAGACCGACACCGTCGTGTGCCTCAACGGGCACGTGTGCTGCAGCGGCGCGCCCCACGCGGTCGCCGAGGACCCGGCCTACGTGCGTCTGTTCGGGCCGCGGGCCGCGGAGGCGCTCGCGGTCTACCGCCACCACCACGACCACGTCCACGGCGCCGACGGGCGGGTGATCGCGGCCGGGACGGCGAGCGCGGGAGGACGGGGCGGTGCTTGACGACTTCTTCGTGCGGGCGCTGGTGGCTGGGGCGGGCGTCGCCCTCGTGGCGGGGCCGCTGGGCTGCTTCGTCGTGTGGCGGCGCATGGCCTATTTCGGCGACACCCTGGCCCATGCCGCGCTCCTCGGGGTCGCCGTCGCCCTCCTCCTCGAGGTGGACGTGACGGGGGCGGTGTTCGCCGTCGCCCTCCTCGTGGCGCTGCTGCTCCTCGCCCTCGGGCGGCGCGGCAGCCTGTCGTCCGACACGCTCCTCGGCCTCCTGTCCCACTCCGCCCTCGCCCTCGGCCTCGTGGTCCTCGCCTTCCTCACCTGGGTGCGGGTGGACCTCATGGGCTTCCTGTTCGGCGACATCCTGGCCGTCTCCCGGGGGGACATCGCCGTCGCCTGGGTCGGCGGGGCGGCCGTCCTCGCCGTCCTCGCCCTGTTCTGGCGGGACCTGGTGGCGGCGACGGTGGACCGGGAGATCGCCGCCGCGGAGGGCCTGTCCCCGGCGCGGGCGGACGTGGTGCTGATGGTGCTCCTGTCGGCCGTGGTCGCGGTCGCCATGAAGATGGTGGGCGTCCTTCTCGTGACGGCGCTCCTCATCATCCCGGCGGCGACGGCGCGGCGCTTCTCGCGGGGGCCGGAGGCGATGGCGATCCTCGCCGCGCTCGTCGGGGTCGTCTCGGTGGTGGCGGGGCTTTCCGGCTCCCTCGCCTTCGACACGCCGTCGGGGCCGTCGATCGTGGTCGCGGCCCTTCTCCTGTTCGTGGCGAGCCTCGTGCGGCTCCCGGCCCGGCTCGCCCCACCGACGTCCTCGGGAGGTCTCGACGATGGCTGAAGCGGCAAGCGGCGGGCGCACGGAGCTGACGCGCAACCAGCGCCTCGTGCTCGATGCCCTCGAGGCGGGCGGCGGGCCCCGCTCCGCCTACGGTCTCCTGGACGATCTCCGGGACGAGGGGCTGAAGGCACCCCAGCAGGTGTACCGGGCCCTGACGCGGCTGGTCGAGACGGGGCTCGTCCACCGGATCGAGAGCATCAACGCCTACGTCGCCTGCTGCCGGCCCGGCGCCCACGGGGAAGGCGCGTCGGTGTTCCTCATCTGCCGCGCCTGCGAGGGGGCGGAGGAGATGACGGACCCGGACACGTCGGAGGCCCTCGACCGGCTGTGCGCGCGCACCGGCTTCGCGCCGGAAAAGCGCACCGTGGAGGTCCACGGGCTGTGCCGGTCCTGCGGCGGCGGTTGAAGCCGCCACCCGCCACCGCTAGGGAGCGGCGGTCCGACCGTCGCTTTTCCGGAGACCCCCGATGGCTTCAGCGCCCGGCGCCCCCGCGCCAGAGATCGCCTTCGACGACTTCCTGAAGGTGGACGTCCGCGTCGGCACGGTGGTGGCCGCCGAGCCGTTCCCGCAGGCGCGCAAGCCCGCAATCAAGCTGCGGATCGACTTCGGCCCGGACGTCGGCGAGAAGAAGTCCTCCGCCCAGATCACCGAGCACTACGACCCGGAGAGCCTCGTCGGCCGGCAGGTGATGGCGGTCGTCAACTTCCCGCCCCGCCAGATCGGCCCGTTCATGTCCGAGGTGCTGACCCTCGGCTTCGCCGATTCCGCAGGGGCCATCGTGCTCGCCGCCGTCGACCGCCCGGTCCCGAACGGCGCCCGCCTCATGTAGCCCGCGCGCCCGGCACCCCGCGCGGTCCCGCCGCGGCAGGTCGCGCCGCGTGGCGCGCCCCTTGCGGCCGC
>CAZJNX010000139.1:0-13160 GCA_964547415.1 uncultured Hyphomicrobiales bacterium | reverse complement strand
GATCGAGGAGGCTCTCGTTGGTGGACGGCGCACGCGAGCGCACCGGCACGAGGTCCTCCAGAACGAGCTGGGTCCGGTCGAGCCACTCCCGCCAGGGCTGGGCGCTCGAAAGCTCCCGCTTGATCTCCTCGTCGGAGACGATGCGCCCCTCTTGAAGGTCGATGAGGAGCATCCGGCCGGGCTGCAGCCGCCACTTGGAGACGATCCGCTCCTCCGGGATCGGCAGGACGCCCGCCTCGGACGCCATCACCACGAAGCCGTCGTCCGTCACCGCGTAGCGGGCGGGGCGCAGGCCGTTGCGGTCGAGCGTCGCGCCGATCTGCTTGCCGTCGGTGAAGGCGACGGCGGCCGGCCCGTCCCACGGCTCCATCAGGGCGGCGTGGTACTCGTAGAAGGCGCGCCGCGCCTCGTCCATGAGCGGGTTGCCGGCCCAGGCCTCCGGAATCAGTATCATCACCGCATGGGCGAGGGAGTAGCCGCCCTGGACGAGGAACTCGAGGGCGTTGTCAAAGCACGCCGTGTCCGACTGGCCCTCGTAGGAGATCGGCCACAGCTTCTCGATGTCGTCCCCGTAAAGGGCCGACTTCGCCGTCGCCTGGCGCGCCGCCATCCAGTTCACGTTGCCGCGCAGCGTGTTGATCTCGCCGTTGTGGGCGACCATCCGGTACGGGTGGGCGAGCTGCCAGGACGGGAAGGTGTTCGTGGAAAAGCGCTGGTGGACGAGGGCGAGCGCGGACACGCACCGCTCGTCCCGGAGGTCCCGGTAGTAGGGGCCGAGCTGGTTCGCCAGGAACATGCCCTTGTAGACCACCGTCCGGCAGGACAGGGAGACGGGATAGAAGCCGCCGAAGTCCCCGTCGAAGCGGCGGTAGACCGCGCCCGAGATCGCCTTCCGGAGGATGTAGAGGCGCCGCTCGAACGCCTCCTCCGACGTGATGTCCGCCGCGCGGCCGATCAGCACCTGCCGGATCACCGGCTCGGACGCCTTCACGTAGTCCGAAAGGCCCTCGCTCTCCACCGGCACGTCGCGCCAGCCCAGAAGCCTCTGGCCCTCAGCGGCGACCACCTCCTCGACGATCGCCTCGCAGGCCGCCCGCCGCTCCTCGTCCCGCGGCAGGAAGATCATCCCGACCGCGTAGGCGCCCGCCTCCGGAAGGTCGATCCCCTGCGCCTCGCACGCCGCGCGCATCAGCCCGTCGGGGATCTGGATGAGCATGCCCGCCCCGTCGCCCGTCAGCGGGTCGGCCCCGACGGCGCCGCGGTGGGTGAGGTTGACGAGGATCTCGAGCCCCTTCTCGATGATGGCGTGGCTCTTCTCGTCGCGGATGTTGGCGATGAAGCCCACGCCGCAGGCATCGTGCTCGCGTGTCGGCTGGTAGAGGCCGCGAGAGAGCATCTCCCGCCGGTCGGGGAAGCGGGCGGTCGTCGCGTCGGCGAAGGCTTTCCCGCAGACGCGGGCCCCGCCGTGAACGCCTTCCATCGTGCCGTTCGCCATCGCCGATCCTCCCTTCTCGTCCACCGGCGCCGGACATCGCGCCCGGCCCCCGGGCCGCGCCGCCCGGGAAGGGCCGGACGCGCCCGAATAGGCCCGTGCCCCACCCTCCGAAGGCGGGGCGCACGCCCCTCGTCCCTGCTCCCGCGTGGCGCGGGCCCTTACCGGCCCCGCCCCACCCCTTTCGCCCGCGCCCCCGACCGTTCACGGCCGGTTCAGCCCGCAGGCGGCTCCCTTCACGTTCCGCGCCATCCCGGGGTGCCGCCCGCGCCCGCCGTGGCGATGTCCGCCAGAGCGCGCGTGGCCCACCATTTCAGGATGTCGCACCGGAAGCGACCGCACAACGCCGGACGCTCCGCCCGGCGGTTCGCCGTGTCCCATCTCCGCGCCGCGGCGGCAAGACCCGCCGGACCCCGCGCGGGCCGCAGCCTCCGACCCGCCCGCGGGAAGATAGGCCAGCACCGCTGACCTTCCAGTGTTGCGACCATGCCAGATCAAAGGACCCGGAGCAAGTTCGTTACGCGACGCACGAGGTCGCGGTCGTTTTGTTGCCCCCGGCCGGCGGACCGATCCGCGCCCGATCACGGCCCTCTCCCGACCATGTCATTTCCGTCGCAGGCGCACACCCGCCATGTCGGTGGTGTCGGGCGCACCGCAAAGGCCCATCGGGCCACGCCCGGCTGCATGACGGGACCGACGAGAAGGAGAACCCCATGTCCACCCGCAACACGCTCACGGTCGCCGCCCTCGCCGGCGCCGTCGCCGCCGCCGTCTCGACGGCCGCCGCCACCACGCCGGCCGCCGCCCAGGAGCGGGTGAAGTGCTACGGCGTGTCGCTGGCCGGCGAGAACGACTGCGCCGCCGGCCCGGGCACCACCTGCGCCGGCACCTCCACGGTCGACTACCAGGGCAACGCCTGGACGCTGGTCCCGAAGGGCACCTGCACAACCATGGAGCTGCCGGGCGAGCGCACGGGCAGCCTCGAGCCCCTCGACCGGGACCTGCCCGAGGGCCAGGGCTGAACCCGGCCCGGCGGGGCGGCGGCCCGCCCGTCGCCCCGCCGACGCCTCCTGCCGCCGGTTCGACGGAGACGCCGATGACGCCCCACACGCCCGTCCCGCCCGCCGCCGGGGTGAGCCTGAAGCTCGAGCACCTGGCCGACCTCCTGGCCGCCGACCCGCCGCCGGTCGCCTTCGTGGAGATCCACGCCGAGAACTACATGGTGGACGGCGGCCCGCGCCTTGCCGCCCTCGCGGAGGTGCGCGCGCGCCTTCCCCTGTCGCTCCACGGCGTCGGCCTGTCGATCGGCGGGGCGGGCCCCCTCGACCGGGCGCACCTGGCGCGGCTGCGCAGCCTCGCCGACCGCTTCCGCCCCGCCCTCTTCTCCGAGCATCTCGCCTGGTCCACCCACGAGGGCGCCTACCACCCGGACCTCCTGCCCCTTCCCTATACGGCGGAGACGCTCGAGACCGTCGCCCGCCACGTCGCCGAGGCGCAGGCGGCGGTGGGCATGCGCCTGCTCCTGGAGAACCCGTCGAGCTACCTCGCCTTTTCCGAGAGCACCATGGACGAGACGGACTTCCTCGCGCAGGTGGTGGAGCGGACGGGCTGCGGCCTCCTCCTCGACGTCAACAACGTGTTCGTGTCCGCGCGGAACCTCGGAACCCGCCCGGAAGCCTACCTCGACGCCTTTCCCATGGAGGCGGTGGGCGAGATCCACCTCGCGGGCCACGCCGAGGACGGGGCGGCGCCGGGCGAGACCCTCCTCATCGACACCCACGACCGACCCGTGGCGGACCCGGTCTGGGCGCTCTATGCCAGGGCCGTCGCCCGCGCGGGCCGGCCCGTCCCGACGCTCGTGGAGTGGGACGCGGACGTGCCGCCCTTCGCCCGCCTCGCCGCGGAAGCGGCACGCGCGGCGGACGCGATGGCGGCGGCGCTCGCCCCCGAGCCGGCCTGAGGAGGCGCCCGTGAGCCCGTCCCACCCCCGCGAGGCGGCCTTCTCGGCCGCCCTCGCCGCGCCCGGAAAGCCGGCGCCGGATTGCCTCGTGGCGCCCGGCGGCGGGCCGGCGGGCCGCCGCTTCGACGTCTACCGCAACAACGTGGTCGCCGGCCTCGTCGCCGCCCTCGGCGAGGCCTTCCCGGTGACGCGGCGCCTCCTCGGCGAGACCTTCTTCGACGCGGCGGCCCGCGACTTCGCCCGGAAGGACTTGCCCCGCTCCCCGCTCCTGTTCCGCTACGGGACGGGCTTTCCCGCCTTCCTCGAGGCGCTGCCCGCCCTCGGCCCCTACCCGTACGTCCCGGACGTCGCCCGCCTCGAGCGGGCGCGGCTCGACGCCCGGGACGCGGCCGACGCGGTAGCCCTCGGCCCGGCCGCCCTCGCCGCCGTGCCCCCGGATGCGCTGGCGGGCCTTGCCCTTCCCGCCCATCCGGCGGCGCGGCTCGTCCCCTCCCGCTTCGCGCTCCTCGCGATCCACGGCGCGGGGGCGCCGGTGGCGGGCGATCCGCAATGGGCGCTCGTGACGCGGCCTGCGGGTGCGGTGTCAGCCACCGCCCTCTCACCCGCCGCTGGCGCCTTCGCCCGGAGCCTCCTGTCCGGCGCGCCCCTCGGCGAGGCGGCCGCGGCCGGCGGGGCGGACCTCGACCTCGCCGGCGCCCTCGCCACCCTCCTCGCCGCCGGCGCCTTCCGCGCCGGCCCCCTCCTTCCCGATCCCCCCGCCTCCGAGCGCGACCCGACACACCCGGAATAGCTCCCATGCGTACCCTCGCCCGCTTCCACGGCGCCGCGTTCGGCGGCCTCCAGCGCCTTTGCGGCGACTGGTTCCTGCCCACCCTCGCCCGCTTCCTGTTCGCCGCGGTCCTTCTCGTCTACTTCTGGCAGTCCGCGACGACCAAGATCGGCGACGGGCTCCTCGGCGTCTTCACCCTGTCCGCCGGCGCCTACGTCCAGATCTTCCCCAAGCGCATGGAGGCGGTCGGCTACGATCCGGGCCAGCTCTCCTTCCTCGAGCACCTGATCGCCTACGCCGGCACCTACGCGGAATTCATCTTGCCGGCGCTCGTCGTGGCAGGACTGTTCACACGCCTCGCAAGCCTCGGCATGATCGTCTTCATCGCCGTGATGACCTACGTGGACGTCACCGGCCACGGGGTCGACGCCCAGACCATCGGCGCCTGGTTCGACCGGGTCGCCACCGCCCCCATCGCCGACCAGCGCGCGCTTTGGGTCTTCCTGCTCCTCGTGGTGGTCACGAAGGGGCCGGGGCCGGTCTCCCTCGACCGGCTCCTCGGCCGACGATACCGGGCCTGACCGGCTTGCCGGCCGCGGCCCGCGCCGGTAGGCGGGCGGGACGACGGACCGGGGGACCGGGATGGAATTCGCGAGCGACAACTGGGCGCCCCCCGTGCCGGAGGTGGCCGCCGCCCTCACACGCTTCGGCGGCGGACGCGCCCCGGCCTACGGCGGCGACGACGCGACGGCCGAGGCGGCCCGCCTCCTCGCCCGCTTCCTCGACCGGGAGGACGATCCGCCCGCGGTCCTCTTCACCGCCACCGGAACGGCGGCGAACGCCCTGTCGCTGGCCGCGGCGAACCGGCCGGCCGGTGTCGTCCTGTGCCACGCGGACGCCCACGTCGCCGCCGACGAGGCGGGGGCGCCGGGCTTCTTCGCCCACGGCCTGCGCCTCGAGCCCATCGCCGGCCCCCGCGGGCTGATCCCGCCCGAGGCGCTCGCCGCCCACCTCGACGCCTTCACGGACGGCAACCGGCTCCACCGGGGCCGGCCCGTCGCGCTCTCCCTCACCCAGGCGACGGAATCGGGCACCGCCTACACCCCGGACGCGGTCCGCCGCCTGTCGGAGCTCGCAAGCGCCCGCGGCTGCCTCGTTCACATGGACGGGGCGCGCTTCGCCAACGCCGTCGTCCACCTCGGCGTCTCGCCCGCGGACGTGACGTGGCGGGCGGGGGTGGACCTTTTGTCCCTCGGCTTCACCAAGCTCGGCGCCTGGTGCGCTGAGGCGGTCGTCGCCTTCGACCGGGGCCTTGCCGACGAGCTCCTCTTCCTGCGCAAGCAGGCCGGGCAGGAGTTCTCGAAGATGCGTTTCCTCGCCGCCCAGTTCGTCGGCCTCCTCGAGGACGACGCCTGGCGCCGCCACGCGGCCCACGCCAACGCCATGGCCGCGCGCCTCGCCGAGGCCGCGGGCGCCACGGGCCGCGCCGCCCTCGCCTGGCCGAGCCAGTCCAACGAGATCTTCCTGAGGATGGAACGGGCGGTCGCGGACCGGGTCCTCGCCGCGGGCGCCCGCTTCCACCCCTGGGACACCCCGGGCATCGACCCGGCCGACCGGGCGGGGCCGGGCGAGGGGATCTTCCGCCTCGTGTGCGACCACGCCACCACCGAGGCGGAGGTGGACGCCTTCGCCGCCGCCCTCGCCGCCGCCTGACCCGCGGGGCGGGGCGGCGCCGCCGGCGCGGGTTCGGGAAGGGGCGGCGGGACGAAAACAAAAGGGCGCCCCGCCGTGCGGGACGCCCCCTCGTCTCCCGGAGGGATGGGGCTTACGCCACCGTCCCCTCGATCTCCTTCGCCTTGTCGCCCGTGGCGATCTCGATCACGCGGGGCTTCAGGGCCTCGGGAATCTCGCGCTCCAGGTCGACGTGCAGGAGGCCGTGCTCCAGCGTGGCGCCCACGACGCGCACGTGATCGGCGAGCTGGAAGCGCCGCTCGAACCCGCGCGAGGCGATGCCGCGATACAGCATCTCCCGCTTCTCCTCGGTCTCGGCGACCTTCTCGCCCTTCACGACGAGCGTGGCGTCGTTCACCTCCACGTGGAGGTCGCCCTCGCCGAAGCCGGCGACGGCCAGCGTGACCCGGTAGGCGTTCTCGCCCGTGCGCTCGATGTTGTAGGGGGGATAGGTCGAGCCGTTCTCGTGGGCGCCCATGCTGTCCAGCATGGACAGGAGCCGGTCGAAGCCGACGGTGGAACGGTAGAGGGGGCTGAGGTCGAAATGACGCATTTTGGATGTCCTCCAGTGAGCAACAGTCCGTTGACGGATGGCCCCGAACGCCGTGACCCGCCTCGCTCGGCCGGGCCCGCCGGGGCCTGCGGACCCGTCTGGCGTCCGCGGGCGAGGATGTGGGTGCGCCCGCGCGGGCGCGCAACCCCTCGGCTCCCGGGAGGCCGGCCGTGACCGAGGCCACCCTCGCCCCCGCCCCGCCCGCCGCGGACGGGTCCGCCGCGGCCCCGCCGGAGGGCGAGTCTGCGGTGGTCGGCCTCCTCGGCGAGCGCACGCGGCTGCGCGCGGCCGTCTTCGCCGCCCCGGGCGGAACGGGGCGCGGCACCGTGGTGCTCGCGGGCGGGCCGGACGAGACGATCGAGGACCACCTCGCGGCCGTCGCACGCTTCCGGGAGCGGGGGCTCGCCGTCGTCGCCTTCGACTGGCGCGGCACGGGCGGCTCGGACCGGGAGGCGGGCGCGGGCTGCCACGTCGCCTCCTTCGAGGACTACGCCCGGGACCTCGCGGCGGCCGTGCGCCTCGCGGGCGAGCGGGACCTGCCGCGCCCGCTCGTGGTGGTGGCCCAGTCGGCGGGGGCGATCGCGGCCGTTCTCGCCGCCCCGCGCCTGCAACGGGACGTGGAGCGGATGGTCCTCCTCGCGCCCCTCGCCGAGCCGCGCCGGGCGGCCGGTTTCGTGGCGCACCTGTCGGCCGCCCTCGCCCGGATCCTCGGCCGCAGCCGGCGGGAGGCCCCGGAGGCCCTCGACCCGTTCGCCGCCGACCCGCCCGCGGGCGAGGCGGCGGCCCGCCGCGATGCGGTCCGGGCGGCGCGGCCGGACCTCGCCGTCGGCCGGCCGACCCACGGCTTCCTCCGCGCCCTCCGGACGGCGTCGGCGCGGGTCCTCGCCGGCCGGGCGACCACTGGCGAGATCCCCGTCCTGGTGCTCGCGGCCGGGGCGGACCGGGTCTCCTCGCCCGCCGCCGCCGACCGCCTCGCCCGCCAGCTCACCGGGGCGCCCGCCGTCGCCCTGCCGCGGGCGCCGCACCGGGTCCTGTCGGGCCCCCCCGCCGCCCTCGACCTTTTCCTCGCCGCCTTCGACGCCTTCGCCCCGCCCGCCCAGCCGCGGCTGCCGCGCACCCCTCCGCGCCGGCGGGGCGAGCGCGCCACCCCGTTCACCCCGCTGCCGGCGGGCCTCGCGCTCCCCTTCCCCCCGCCGACCGTCGCCGCGGCCCTCGCGGAAGCCGCCACGCCGCCGGCGGACCGGACGCTCCCGGCCGACGCGGACACCGCCGTGGAGGCGCGCCCCGATCATCCCGGCGAACCGGCGGCGCCGGAAGAGAGCCGCGCGACTCCCGCGACCGGCGATGTGGGGCGTTCCCCGGACGCACTGCCGGCCGTCGCGTCCTCGGCACCGGGAGCACCGGCCGCCCCCGGGCGCGCGGATCGCGCGACGGGCGCCGCGCCGGAGCGGGACGGCGCGGCGGGCGTGAGAGCGCCCTGGTCCAGCCCCGGGGCGGCCGCCGCGTCCACGGCGACGGAGGACGGCGGCGGCGCGGAGCAGCGGACGCACGACGCGGACGGCGAGGCGACAGGAGGTTCCCCGCCGGTGCGGAGAAGCGCGGCCGGCGGCGACGGCGAAAGGGCGCCTTCGATCGCCCCGGAGCCCGCGGCCGCCTCCACGGCGGCGGCGGACGACGGCGGCGCGGGTCGGCCAGCGCGCGGGGCAGACCGCGACGCGCCCGGGGCGCCGGAGCCGGATCGGCCGACGACCGGGGCGGCGCCCGCCACCACCGCGGGGGATGGCGCCGCCTCCGCGCCGCCCCCCGCGGCGGCGGGTTCGCACGCGCCCGCCGCGCAGAGCGCCGACCCGGCCGCTCGCGAAGGGCGCGTGACGGCCGACGGGGCCCACGGCGATCCCGGGCCCGGGGCAGCCGCCGAAGCGGCGGACGATCCAGTCCGAACCGCCGCGGCGCCCGCGCCCGGAGCGTCCGGCGTCTCCGGCGAGGGACCCCGCGGCGAGGGAGAGCCGTTTGCGCCATACCCCTCGCCGGAGGCCGACGCCGGCGGGCCGGCCGAAGCGGACAAGGACGAGGACGCCGGCGAGAACGAGGACGAGGACATCCTCGCGCGGATCGACCGGCTCGCCGGCTCCATGGCGAGCGGGTCGGACGGGGCGGACGCGGGGGCCGAGGGCGCGCCGCCCCCGAGCGAGGCGCGCCGCCGCCGCCGCCTGCGCCGCCTGCGCCGCCGCGACGACCGGAAAACGTGAGCGGGGGGCGACCGGCGGAAGCGTTGCGACCGCCGCCCCCGTCTGCCATTCGGGGCGGGCGCCGCCGGGACGGGCCGAAGGAGACCGGAACCCCATGTCGATGTGGTCGAAGCTCGGACAGTTCGCCCAGGACGTCGGCAGCGCCGGCGCCCAGCTCTGGGAGCGGGGGATCGACCGGGTGGCGGGCGATCGGGACACCCGCCGCGCCATGCGCTTCTCCATGGCGGTCGTCGCCCTCGCCGCCAAGATGGCGAAGGCGGACGGGGTGGTGACGGCCGAGGAGCTCCAGTCGTTCTGGCAGCGCTTCGACGTGGCGCCGGGCGACCGGCGCAGCGTGGAGCGCCTCTTCCGCCTCGCCCAGCAGGACGTCGCCGGCTTCGAGACCTACGCGGAGCGCATCGCCCGCCTCTTCCCGGAGGACCCGGCGCTCCTCGAGGACATCGTGGACGTCCTGTTCTCCATCGCCGCGGCCGACGGCGTCCTCCACCCGGCCGAGGACGTCTTCCTGGAGCGCGTCGCCGAGATCTTCCGCCTCGACCCGGTGGCCCTGCGCCGCATCCGCGCCCGCCACGTCTCGGCCGACGGGGAGGACCCCTACGCGGTGCTCGGCGTCGCGCCCGACACGCCGTTCGACGAGATCAAGGCCCGCTGGCGCACGCTGGTGGCGGAGAACCACCCGGACCGGCTGCTCGCCCGCGGCGTGCCGGAGGACTTCGTGCAGGTGGCCCACGAGCGGCTCGTCGCCATCAACGCCGCCTGGGAGGCGGTGCGCCGCCGCGAGGCCCGCCCGTGAACGGACCGGCCGTCGCGCGGCCCCTCGCGGTCGTCGATCACCCGTCCCCCAACCACGAGCGACGCCGCGGCACCGACGCCCCGGACATGGTGATCCTCCACTACACCGGCATGGCGGACGGGGCGGCGGCGCTGTCCTGGCTGTGCAACCCGCGCTCGGGCGTGTCGGCCCATTACCTCGTCCTCCTCGACGGGACCGTGGTGCGGATGGTGGACGAGGCCCGCCGCGCCTGGCACGCGGGCGTCTCCCACTGGCGCGGCGCGCGGGACATCAACAGCCGCTCCATCGGGATCGAGATCGACAACGGCGGCCACGACAACGGCCTGCCGCCCTACCCGCCGGTGCAGGTGGAGGCGGTGGTGCGCCTCCTCGACGGCATCCGCACCCGCTGGACGATCCCGGACCGGTCGATCCTCGCCCACTCGGACGTCGCCCCGGAGCGCAAGCTCGACCCGGGCGAGCGCTTTCCCTGGGCGGGCCTTGCCGCCCGCGGCCACGGCCTGTGGACGGACGCGACGGCCGAGGGGCCGCCCCCGCCGGTGGACGCCGTCCAGCGCCGCCTCGCCGCCTTCGGCTACGACCTCGCCCCGACCGGCGTCCTCGACGGCCACACCCGCACGGCGACCGCCGCCTTCCAGCGCCACTTCGCCCCCCACCGGCTCGACGGCACGCCCGACGCGGCGACCCACGCCCGCCTCGAGGCCCTCCTCGCGCTCGCGGGCGAGTGACCGCCGCACCCGGGCGGGGACCGGCGGCGGGGTGGGCTCACACGTCCGGCACGTAGCGGCGCGACACGTCGGTGCTGTTCTCGTAGCTCGCCTCGAAGATGCAGGCCGCCAGCGTCGCCCGGACGTGGAGGATCCCCTCGCCGACGTTGCGGAAGCCGTGGAGGCGGCCCGGCGGCACGAGGACGGAGTGGTTCGCCTCGACGACGTGCGTCGTCCCGTCGAGCCACACCTCGGCCGTCCCCGCGACGATCTCGAGCACCTCCTCCACCGCGTGCAGGTGGGTCGGCGCGCCGAGGCCGGGCTCGCAGAACTGCTCGAAGATCAGGATCTGGCGGGAGCCGGTGAGGGCGGAGACGCGCACCTGCGTCATGACGCCGTCGCGCCACGTCTCGAGGTCGTCGTCCCGGTGGGCGATGATGGTCATGGTGGCGGGCTCCGTCTTCTCGGGAGGGGCGTCACGGGCGGGCGTGACGGACGAGGAACGGGTGGACGGCCTCGAGGAAGGCGGCCGGGCGCACCTCGGGCAGGAAGTGGCCGCCGTCGGGCGCCATCCACAGCGTGGCGCCGGGGATCAGCGCGGCGAGCTCGCGCGAGAGGTGGGGCGGCGTCACCCTGTCGTCGGCGGCGCAGGTGACGAGGGTCGGCTGCGAGAGCCGCGCGATATCCGCCCGCCGGTCGTGGGCGAGGAGGGCGCGGATCCGGCTTTCGGCGATGCGCGGGTCGTGAAGGCGCTGCAGGGCGGTCTCGTCGTCGATGGCGAGGTCACCCGGCTCGGCGGCCGCCACCGCCGGCGGGCGCAGGAGGAGGGCGGCGAAGCGCAGGTAGGCTGCGGGACCGAGGGCGGTCAGGACGTCGAGCCTCAATTCGAACAGGGCGCGCAAAAAGGCGTCGGGCGCCGCCCACGTGGAGCTGAGGACGAGAGCCGTCGCCCGCTCCGGCCGGTCGAGGGCGATCGTCTGGGCGATCGCCCCGCCCGTGGAATGGCCGACGACGGCCGCCCGGGCGAGGCCGAAGGCGTCCATCACCTGGAGGAGGTCGTCCGCCATCTGCCCGATGGAGTAGTCGATCACGGCGGGCGTGCTCTCGCCGGTGCCGCGGTGATCGTGCAGGAGGACGCGAAAGTCCCGCGCGAGGGCGGGCGCGATCCCCTCGAAGAAGGACGCCACGCCCCCGAGGCCCGGGACGAGGCAGAGCGCGGGGGCGTCCGGCGGGCCGAGGAGGCGCGCGGCGATCTCGTCGCCGTCCCTCAGGCGGACGCCTCGCGCCTCCGCCGCCGGAGCGGTCCTCACGCGGCGGCCCCGGACCTTTCGCCGAGGAGCGCGAGCGCGCCGTCGATGGCGCGGAAGTACATCTGGATGCCGAGGCCGAGGAAGATGCCGACGCACGCCTCGCCGATCACCGAGCGGATCCCGCGCTCGTAATGGTTCGTCATGTGCACCTCGATCACCGGCAGGGCGATGCCGCGGATGCAGTCGCGGATGGCGTAGCCGCTGTAGACGAAGCCACCCGGGTTGAACACGGCGACGGTGTCTTTCGCGTCGTGATTTTCGAACAGCTTGTCGATCATCACGCCTTCGTGATTCGAGTAGAAGATCTCCAGCTCGAATCCCTTCTGCCGTGCGTAGTCCTGCAGCATGGCGTCGAGCTCGGCGGCGGTGGTGCGGCCGTAGATCTCCGGCTGGCGGTAGCCGAGGAAGTTCATGTTGGCGCCCTGCAGGAGAAGAATCCTCGGCATGGGGACCTCCGTCGGCCTTGCGGGCCCGGCGCCGTGACGGATGGATCGTGGCGGCCGGGCGATTCGCGGATGGCCGGGAGCCTGACAGCTCCCGCGGGTTCTGTCAGCCGCCGCCGTGGCGGGCGTGGGGCGAGGGGGCGCCCCTCGACCGCTCGCCCGCGCGTGCCGGTTTCCCGAGGCCGCTCCCTCGCCCGCGGTGCGCCGGCCGGGCCGCCGACCCGTTCCATTCCGCTGGTGGGACGACTCTGCCGACATTCCGCCGGAGCCGACCCTTCCAGAAGCGCGCCTCGCGCCCGGCGCGACCCTCTCGCCCGACGCGACCCTCTCGCCCGACCGTCGGCCTAACGGGCGGTCGCCCTCTCGCCGATCGCCGCGAACACCGCGTCGAGCTCGCCCGCCACGTCGCGGAGCGCCTCGCCCCCGTCGTCCATGTATGGTGCGAAGACGTGGGAGGGCGTCTTCCAGGAAAGGGTCGCCGTCCCGTCCGCGTTCTCCGTGACGTAGAAGCGGATGGGCGCCTCGATCATGGCCGCGGTGGACGCCCGGAGCGCCGTGACCGCGAAGTCGTTGCGGAAGACGCCGACCACCCGATTGCCGGGGATGTCGACGCCGCGGCGGGCGGCCGCCTCGGTCGGCCCCGCCTCGGTCACGACGAACATGCCCTCCGCCTCGACCGCCGCCTTCAGGGAGGCGAGAAGGTCCGCGTATCCCATGTCGGTCGGCAGGACCTGCCAGCCCGGCCGCTCGGCCATCTCCGCGGTGGCGGGGGCGGCGAGGAGGCAGGCGAGGGCGAGGGCGGCGAGGGGAGCGGTCGCGCGGACGCGCCGGATGGTCGGTCGGGTCATGGCATCCTCCCGTGACGGAACGGGGGAGGGGTACGCCATCGCCCGGGCGCGGGGGAGGGGCCGGGGGGTGCGCTCGCGGGCAAGTGAAGGGTCGTGTTCACGCCTGAAGGGCCGTGTTCACTCCGCGGCCGTGCGGCGGGGCGGGCGGCGGCCGAGGAGCTCGGCGAGGAAGGCGCCGGTGTGGCTGCGCTTCTCCTTCACGATCCTTTCCGGCGTGCCGATGGCGACCACCTCCCCGCCGCCGTCGCCGCCCTCGGGCCCGAGGTCCACCACCCAGTCGGCCGTCTTGATGACCTCGAGGTTGT
>CAZJNX010000138.1:0-13270 GCA_964547415.1 uncultured Hyphomicrobiales bacterium | reverse complement strand
ACGGATCCGCGCGGGGCGGCGCCCCCGATGCGGGAGCGGCCTCGCCTGCCGCGGCTGCCGGCGCGGGCGGCACCGCCGGGGCGGGCGGGGGCGGCGGCGGTGCGACCATCGCGGCCCCTGTCGCGGGCGGAGCCGATCGGGCGGCCGGCGCGCTCCGTTCCGGTGAGGCGGACGCCCGAGCGGACGAAGGCGAAGCCGCCGCCGCGCCCGTGGCCGCCGTACCGGGAGGCATCGGCGCGGTCGCCGGGGCCCGCGGCACCTGCGGTCCCGTCGGGGCGGGCGCGGGATCCGGCCCGGATGGCGCCGCGCCGGCGGCCGTGGCGGACGGGACGGCCTCGGCCGGCGGGACGGCCTGCGCCGCCGTCACGTCGGCCGGCGAGGAGGCGTCGGCCGACGGGCTGCCGGCGAGGAGGCGGGCGACCGGCTCCGGATGGGTGTCGGCGAGCCAGGCGGCGAGGCGGGCGATGGTGTCGTGCTCGAACAGGAGCGTCGCCGGCAGGCCCGGGATGTCCCGGTCGAGCCGGTTGCGGATCTCGAGGGCGGTGAGGGATTCGAGCCCGTAGCGGTCGAAGCCCTCGTTGCGCCGCACCTCGCCCGGCTCCAGCTTCAGGACCTCGGCGAGGAGGCCGCGCAGGTGCTCCTCCAGCTTCTCGGCCGGCTCTCCCGCCGCCGGCACCGGCGCCGCGGCCCGCACGGGCGCCTCCGCGGCGACCACGGCGGAGGCCGCGCCGTTCTCCGCCATGAGGAGGGAGTGGGGTGCCGCCGCCCCGCCCGCGGCGACGCTCGCGCCGGAAAAGCCCGCCTCGCCGAGGAGGCGCAGCCACTCCTCGGGCCGCACGAGCGGGGAGAAGGGGATCCGCCGCTCCCGGTCCCGCGCGCGCCACCAGCCCGGCGTCAGGCCGAAGACGAGGGTGCCGAAGTCCTGCCGCCGCGTCGCCTCCGACAAGAGGAGCCGCCCGCCCGGCCGCAGGAGGCGGCGGACGTTTTCGAGCGTCGCCGAAAGGTCCGCGGTCGCATGGAGGACGTTGGCGGCGATCGCGAGGTCGAAGGCGCCCGCCTCGAGGCCGTTCTCCTCCGGCGTCCGCTCCACGTCGAGGAGGGCGAAGGAGAGCCCTTCCCGCCCCGCGAACCGGGCCTCGCCGTGGGCGAGGAAGCGGTGGGAGACGTCGGTCGCGAGGTAGGCGACCGGCCGCCCGAGGCCCGCCAGCGCCTCCATCGCGACCGCCGTGGTGCTGCCCGTTCCCGCGCCGATCTCGACGACGCGGAACGGCGCGTCCGCCGGCCCTGACGCGGCGGCGGCCCGGGCGGCCTCGGCGAGCGCCCGGTTGAAGCGGTCGGCGACGGGATTGCCCGCATAGGCCGCCTCGACGAGCTCCATGGACGCGCCGGGGAACAGGACGGCGAGCGGGTCGGCCGCCCCCGTGAGGAGGGCGGGATAGGCGTCGAGGCACGCCTCGAGCAGGCGGCGCGGACCGGCGAGCCAGGGGGCCGCGGCCTCCGCGGCGTCGAGGGCGGTTCGTGCCGCCGCGAGGGAGGCGCGGTCGGGGGGAAGGCGCCACAGGCCGTCCCGTTCCTCGACGAGGCCGTCGCGGGCGAGGGCGTCGAGGAGAGCCGGGAAGAGCGCGCCGTGGCGGTCGGCGACGCCGAGGCCGCGCCGCAGCCCCTCGGTGGTCCACGCCTTGCCGGCCGCCGCGCCCTCCGCCAGGTCGAGGAGGACGCCCTGGAGCCGCACGCGGCCGAAGCGCTCCAGGACGGCGAAGGCCTCGTCCGTCGCGTCGGCGGCGTCCGTCCCGTCCGCAGCGTCAGGCCCGTCCCCCGCATCCGGCGCCGCCTCGTCGAGGCCGAGCGCGAGGCGCGCCTCCGGCTCGGCGCGGGCGATCGCCACCCGCTCCCACCCGCTCGCAAGCGCCGAGGCGAAGGCGGCGACGCCCTCGGCCGGCTCGATCGGGTGGACGCCCTGCCGGGCGAGGCGGACGCGGTACGTCTCGTCGCTCACGACGCCGACGCCGCCCCAGAAGCCCCAGTCGACGGTGAGGACCCGCCACGGGTGCGCGGCGGCAAGGGCGCGGGCGTAGCCGTCCACGAAGCACGACGCGGCCACGTAGTTGGCCTGCCCGCGGGACCCCGACAGCACGTTCACCGACGACAGGAAGGCGAAGAAGGACAGCGGCTCGCCCGCGAGCGCCTCGGCCATGGCGACGCTGCCGGCGAGCTTCGGGGCGAGGGCGGCGCGGAAGGTCGCCCCGTCCATCCGCGCGAGGGTCCGGTCGCTGAGGACGAGGGCGGCGTGGATCGCCCCGTCGATTGCGCCCCAGGCCGCGCGCAGCCGCGCGACGACGCCGGCCATCGCCTCCCGGTCGGTCACGTCGGCGGGCAGGTAGCGGATCTCGCCGCGGCCCGCGTCGGTGGCCGCGATCCGCTCGGCGACCGCCGCCTCCGCCCGCCGGCCGACGAGGGCGACGCGGGCCGACACCGTCCGGGCGAGCCAGCCGGCGATCTCGAGGCCGATGCCGCCGGCCCCGCCCACGATCATCACCGTCGTGCCGGGCAGGAGCGCCGGGGCGGGCGCCGGCAGGTCCGCCGGCGCGGGCACGAGGACGTGGCGCACCCCGCCCCGCCAGGCCACCTCCCGGACCGGCACCGCCGGCGGCTCGGCGAGGAGCCGGCCCGCGAACGAGGGATCGGCGAGGGCCGGATCGTCGACGTCCACGAGGACGACGGACAGGCGCGGGATCTCCTGCGGAAGGCATTTCGCGAGGCCGAGGACGGCGCCGGCCCGCGGGTCGGGCCGCTCCTTCGGGGACACGGACTGGAAGCGGCGGGTGAGGACGCGCAGCGTCAGCTCCCGGCCGAGCCGGCCGGCGGCGTCGAGCGCCTTCACCGCGGCGAGGAGGTCGAGCGCCATCGCCTCGGCGTCCTCGCCCACCGCCGCGGGTGCCGCCGGGGCGGCGATCCAGACGATTTCGTCCGCCCCTTCCGCGGCCCGCACGAGCCCGTCACCCTCGCCCTGCCCGACGGCGTGGACGGCCCCGCCGAGGCGGTCCGCGAGGCCGAGGTCGTCGCCCCGGTGGGCGATCACGATCTTTCGCGCGGGCGGCTGCGCGGGCGGCAGGGCGCGCGCCCGCCAGGTGGGCAGGCGGACCGCGAGCGGGAACTGCGCCGCCGGCGCCGCGGGCCGCGCCCCCTTCGGCCGGGCCGCGAGGCCGCGCATCAGGAGGAGCGGGCGGCCGTCCCCGTCCGTGACCTCGAGATCGAAGAGGGCGAGGCCGTCCGGCGAGGCACCGCGGGTGGCGACGACGAAGCGGGCGTCCGCGAGGTCGGCGAGGAGGCGGGCCTCGGCGAGGGCGAACGGCACGAACAGCGGCCCTGCCGCCGCCGCCGCGAAGCCGAGGAGCGCCTGGAGCGCCCCGTCGAGCGCCGCGGGCGGCAGGCGGACGCGCGCCTCGCGCGGCGCGGGGGCGAGCGCCGCGACCACCGTGCCGCCGTGGACGCGCACGTCCTCGAGGACGGCGAGGGACGGGCCGTAGGAAAGGCCCATCGCGGCGAGTCGGTCGTAGATCTCCTCCCGGCCGAGGCGCCGCTCCGCCCTCCCACGCAGGGACCCGACGTCGAGGGGGGCGGGCGTCGGCGCCGCCGCGTCGTCGAGGCGGCCGCGCGCGACGGTCTCGCCGCCCGCGTCGATCTCGAAGGAAAGGCCTCGCTCCGCGCGCTTCAGGGCGATGCGGGCCTCGGTCCCGTGCTCGCCGACCGCGAGCGGCGCCGGCCAGACCACGTCGAGGAGGCCGGTGGCGGGAAAGCCCGCGCGCTCCGCGGCCGCCCGCGCCATCTCCAGCTGGACGACGCCGGGGACGAGGAGCCGCCCCTCGACGCGATGGTCGCGGATCACCGGCTCGTCCGGCCGGAACGTCTTGACGAGGACCGCGCCGTCCACCGACGGCTCCGCCCGGTCGAGGAAGGGGTGGAGGGCCGCGTCCGCCGTCGCCGGCACGGCCGGCGGCATCTTGAGCCAGCAGCGGCGGCGCACGAGGGGCGTCGCCGGCAGCGGCACCCGCTCGCCCGGCAGCGGCAGCGCCCCAAAGTCGATGGCGGCCCCCGCCACGAAGGCCCGCGCCAGGTCCTCCAGCGACCCGCCGTCCGGCCCGGGCGGCGCAGCGGCGCCGTCCTCCACCTCGCCGGAGAGGGCGGGCCCCGCCTCGCCCGCGGCGAAGGCGGCGAGGGCCGCCGCCGCCTCCGCGCACGAGGCCGCAACGAGGGCGAGGCGGCAGGTCATCGCCTCCCGCCCGACCTGCAGGGTGCGGGCAACGTCGGCAAGGCGGAACGGGCAGGCCTCGAGGAAGGCGGCCATCCGCGCGGCGTGGGCGGCGAGTTGGCCCGCCGTGCGGGCGGACAGGACGAGGAGCGCCGGCCCGTCCGCCCCGGGGGCCGCGCGCACGGTCCCGCCCTCCTCCACCACGAGGTGGGCGTTGGCGCCGCCCGCGCCGAACGAGCTCACCCCGGCCCGGAGCGGGCCGGGCGCCGCCCACGGCGCCGTCCGGTCCTGCACGTGGAAGGGGCTCCCGGCGAAGTCGATGGCGGGATTGAGGGGCCCGTGGAGGCGCGTCGGCGTCAGCGTCCGGTGCTTCAGCTGGAGGACGACCCGGGTCAGCCCCGCGATGCCCGCCGCCCCCTCCAGGTGGCCGACGTTCGCCTTGACGGACCCGATCGCGCACGCCTGCCGCGGCGCGTCCTCGCCGAAGGCCGCCGCGAGGCCCGCCACCTCGATCGGGTCGCCGAGGGCGGTGCCGGTGCCGTGGGCCTCCACGTAGGAGATTGTTTCGGGCGCAACGCCCGCCCGGCGCAGCGCCGCGCCGATCACCCGCCCCTGACCGGCCGGGCTCGGCACGGTGTAGCCGTTGGTCTTGCCGCCGTGGTTCGCCGCCCAGCCGCGGATCACGGCGTGGACGTAGTCCCCGTCCGCCAGCGCCGCCTCCAGAGGCTTCAGGACGACGGCGCCCACCCCCTCGCCGGGCACGTAGCCGTCGCCGCCCGCCGCGAAGCTGTGGCAGCGCCCGTCGGAAGCGGCGAACCCGCCCTCGGCGAGGCCCACGTGCTTGAGGGGGTGGAGGGAAAGGTTCACCCCGCCCGCGATCGCGGCGGTGCACTCGCCCGCGGCGATCGCCTGGCAGGCGAGGTGGATCGCCGTCAGCGAGGAGGAGCAGGCGCTGTCCACCGCCAGGCTCGGGCCGTGGAGGTCGAGGTGGTAGGAGACGCGGTTGGCGATGGACCAGTAGGGCGAGGCGCCGCCGACGGTGGCGCTCCCGCGGGCGTGGGCCTCGGCGGCCAGCAGCTGGTACTCCCCGTACATGACGCCGGCGTAGACGCCGACCCGCCGCTCCCCGTCGCCCGCGAGGCTCGCGCGGGTGTGGCCCGCGTTCTCCAGCGCCTCCCAGGCGATCTCGAGGAAGAGGCGCTCGTTGGGGTCGATCCGGGCCGCCTCGGCGGGCGCGATGTTGAAGAACAGCGGGTCGAATTCGTCGATCCGCCGTAGGAAGGCCCCTTGCGCCCGCGTGGCGTGGATGGCGGCGGGGCCGTAAAGGGCGAGGCGGTCCGCCGGGATTTCCGTGACGAGGTCGCGGTCCGCCTTCAGGTTCTCCCAGAACGCCTCGAGGGTCTCCGCGCCCGGGTAGCGCCCCGCGATCCCCACGATGGCGATGCCGCCGGCGGTCTCCCGCGGCCGCGCGGGCGCCGGGGCCGGGGCGGGTTCGGGCATGGCGGACGGGGCGGCGTCGGCGAACGCGCCGGCGTGGCGGGCCGCGAGGTACGCCGCCGCACCGCGCAAGGTGGCGTGCTCGAAGAACAGCGTCTTGGGCAGCGCGGGGAAATCGCGCTCCAGCGCCCCGTTGAGGCGGGTCACGAGGAGCGAGTCCATGCCGTACTGCTCGAGGGGGCGGTCCGGGTCGATCCGCTCCACCGGCATGGCGGTGGCCTCGGCGAGGCGCTCCCCGAGGTAGGCGAGGGCCGCCTCCACCGGCGGGGCGGCGGCCGGCGCCCGCCCCTCGCGGGGCGCGGCGGGCGGCGCCACGAGGCGGCGGATCGCGTCCCGCTCGCCCGGCAGAAGGAGGATCGCGCCCTCCGCGCCGCCCGCGAGGAGGGCGTCGAAGAGGGCGAGGCCCTCCTCGGTCCGGAGGGAGCGGATGCCGGTCGCCTTCGCGCGGCGAGCCCGCTCGTCCGCGTCGACGGCGAGGCCCCCCGCCTCCCAGTAGGGCCAGCCGATGGCGAGGGACCGACCCGGGCCGGCACGGGAGGCCGCGAAGGCGTCGAGGAAGGCGTTGGCCGCGGCGTAGTCGGTCTGGCCGGCGTTGCCGAGGCTGCCTGCGAGGGAGGAGAAGGCGACGAACGCGGCGAGCGGCTCGTCCGCCGTCGCCCGGTGGAGCGCGAGCGTGCCCGCGACCTTCGGCGCGAGGACGGCGGCGAGGTCGTCCGCGTCCTTGTGGATCAGGAAGCGGTCGCGGGTGACGCCGGCGGCGTGGATCACCGCGTCGAGGGGGCCGAAGCACGCCCGGGCCTCAGCCACCACCGCCGCGACCGCCGCCTCGTCGGCGACGTCGGCCGCCCGGTAGAGGGCATCGCCCCCCGCCGCGCGGACCTCCGCCACGACCGCCTCGGCGACCTCGCCCGCCCGCGAGCGGCCGACGAGGACGAGCCGCGCCTTCGCCCGCGCCGCGAGGTGAACGGCGAGCCGGCGCCCGATGCCGCCGAGCCCGCCCGTGAGCAGCACCACCGCCCCCTCGGGCAGCGGCGGCCCGTCGCCCCGCGGGAGATCCGTCTCGTCGAGGCGCCGGACCGTCCGCTCGCCCGCCGCGGTCCAGGCCGTCGCGGCGGGGCCGGCGGCGGCCGCCGTCTCCGCGGCGAGGACGGCGGCGACATCCGCCGGGCCCGTGGCCTCGAGGCCGGTGGACACGAGGCGCAGAAGCGGGTTTTCCCGCGCCAGCGCGGCGGCGAAGCCGGCGACGGCCGCGGCATGGGGCGCGCCGTCCGCCCGCCCGTCGTGGGCGTGGAGGATGGTGACGGGCGCCCGCGGGGTCCGCCGCGCGAGCGCCGCCGACAGCTGGAAGACCGGGACGAGACCGTCCCGCAGCGGCGCCGCGCCGCCCGCCCCGAGGGACCACAGGTGCCAGGCGGCGGCGGGGAGGGCGTCCTCCCCAGCCAGCGTCTCCACGAGGCGGCGCCAGCCCTCCCCGTCGTCCGGATCGAGGGCGAACTGGCGGGGCCCGAGCCGGCAGAAGGCGCTGCCCGGGCGGACGAGCACCGGCGCCTCGCCGAGGTGGCGCCAGAGCGTCTCGTCCCGGTCGAAAAGGAGGAGCGCGTCCGGCGGGGCCGCGGGCGCGACGGCCTCCGCCTCCCAGGTGGGGCGGAAGGCGAGGACAGCGTCGTCCGCGCCCGCAGCCCCGCTCACTCGCACCTTCACGTCCGACAGGGAGAGGAGCGGGCGGCCGGACGGGTCGAGGACGTCGACCGCAAGGCGCCGCTCGCCCGCCCCGCGCGCGATCTCCCGCACCTGCGCGCGGCACGGCCCGTCGACGCGGCCGTGGATCGCCACCGCGCCGACGGCGACCGGCACCACCGTGGCGAGCCGCTCGCCCTCCGCCAGCATCAGGCCGACGGCGGCCTGCAACGCCCCGTCGAGGAGGGCGGGGTCGAGGGCGATGGCCGGGTCCGTCGGAACGGCCGGCGCGATCTCGGCGAGCGCCTCGCCCGGCCCCGCGCGCAGCGTCCGGATGACGCGGAAGGCGGACCCGTAGTCGAAGCCGAGGGCGCCGAAGCGCTCGTAGATCGCCCCGTGCCCGAACGCGTCCCGGAGGCGCGCGGCGACGGCCTCGAGGTCGACGGCGGCCGCCTGCCCGGCCGCGCCGAAGGCGAGCCGGCCCCGGGCGTGGACCGCACCGTCGGCGCCCACCACGCGGAACGTCGCCTCCTCGCCCGCCGTGTCGAGCACGATGCGCGCGTCGGCGCCGGCCGGAAGCGGCCGCTCGAGCCTGAGGTCCCGCACGCTGGCGACGGGCGCGCCCCGCGCGCGCTGCCCCGCGGCGACCGCGAGCTCCGGAAAGGCCATGGCGGGCAGGACCGGGCGACCGCCGAAGCGGTGGCCCGCGAGCCACGGCGCCGACGGATCGAGGGCGACGGGAAACGCTGTCTCCGCCCCGCCGGGCGCCTCTTCCCCCAGGAGCGGGTGGACCGGGGGCGGGGCGGGCCGCGCCGCGCGGCGGGTGCGGACGGGAAAGGCGAGGCGCGCGAACGGATAGCCCGGAAGGGCGATGCGGCGCCCGCCTTCGGGCCACAGGCGCGACCAGTCGCCGTCGCCGCCGCGCACGTAGGTCCGGGCGATCGCCGCAAGGTCCGGCTCGGGCGCGGCGAGGAGGTCCGCCAGCGCCTCGTCCTCGCCGCCCCGGGCGGGCAGGACCAGGGGGCCGCCCTCGAACGTGGCGCCGCGCCAGGCCCTCAGCGCCTCGAGGCTGTCCACCACGATGGCGAGGCGGTGCTCGAAGTGGCTGCGCCCGTGGGCGAGGGTGAAGGCGAGGTCGGCGAGGGCCGGGTCGTTCTCCCCGAGCCACGCCAGGAGGTCGGCACGGCGGGCGGCGAGGGCCTGCGCCGTCCGGGCCGACAACAGGACGAGGGCCGGACCCGCCTCGCCCCGCGTCGGGGGGCCGGCCGCGGGCGCCTCGGCGACCACCACGTGGGCGTTGGTGCCGCTGAAGCCGAAGGAGCTGACGACCGCGATCCGCGGCGTGCGCGTGAAGGGGAGCGCCGCCCGTGGCACGAAGAAGGGGCTCGATGGGAAGTCGATCTCCGGGTTCGGCGCGTCGAACCCGAGGCTCGGCGGGATCGTCCCGTGCCGGACGGCGAGGAGCGCCTTGACGAGTCCGGCGACGCCCGCGGTGGTGAGGGTGTGGCCGACGTTCGTCTTGACCGAGCCGATGGCGCAGAAGCCGGTTTCGTCCGTGTGGCGGCGGAAGGCGTCGCGCAGGGCGTTGACCTCGATGGGGTCGCCCACCTGCGTGCCGGTGCCGTGGGCCTCCACGAGGCCGATCTCGCCCGCCCCGATCCCGGCCCGCTCCCAGGCGTCGAGCTGAAGCGCCGTCTGGGACGGGCCGCTCGGCGCGGTGATGCCGCTCGTCCGTCCGTCCTGGTTCACCGCCGAGCCGCGGATGACGCCCACGATCCGATCGCCGTCCGCCCGCGCGTCGGCGAGCCGCTTCAGGACCACGACGCCGACGCCCTCGCCCGGCACGAAGCCGTCGGCAGCCGCATCGAAGGTGTGGCAGCGGCCGGTGGGCGAGAGCATCCCGGCATCGTCGAGGAAGGTGTGGAGCCGCTCGTCGGTCATCAGCACCGAGACGCCGCCCGCGAGCGCCATGTCGCACTCGCCCGCCGAAAGGCTCCGGCAGGCGAGGTGGACCGCCACCAGCGAGGACGAGCAGGCCGTGTCGACCGGCACGCTCGGCCCCTTGAGGTCGAGGAGGTAGGAGATCCGCGCCGACAGGATCGCCAGCGACCCGCCGAGGGAGGAGGCGGCGTCGTTCTCGTCGATGCCGTAGCCGTCCGGCGCGGCGCCCACGAAGACGCCGCAGCGGCTGCCCGCGAGGCTGCGCCGGCCGTAGCCCGCGTTCTCGAGGGCGTGCCAGGCCTCCTCGAGGAACAGGCGCTGCTGGGGGCTCATGGCCTCCGCCTCGCGCCAGGACAGGTTGAAGAACTCCGGGTCGAAGCGGTCGTGGTCCTCGAGGAACGCGCCGAAGCGGGGCCTGTCGGGCCGCGCGGGCGTCCAGCGCGCCGCCGGCACCTCCCGGACGGCCGACCGCCCGGCGACGAGGTCGGCCCAGAACGCCTCGGCGTCGGCCGCGCCCGGAAAGCGGCAGGCGAGGCCGACGACGGCGATCCCCTCGTCCGCCGCCGCCTCGGCCGCGACGGGCGGAACCGGTTCGTCCGCCGCCGCCGGGGCGGGCCCGGCCTCCGGCGGCGGCGGGGCGGCGGGCAGCATGGGCGCGAGGTGCCGCGCGAGGCCCGCGACGGTGGCATGATTGAAGACGTCCGTGGGGACGAGGGCGGTGCCGCGCTCGCGGTTGACGAGCGTCACGAACTGGGGCGCGACGATGGAATCGACCCCGTATTCGGCGAACGGCCGGTCGTGGGCGATCTCCTCGGGGTCGAGGCCGAGGAGCCCAGCGAGCCGCTCGGCGAGATAGGCCGCGACCTCCCGCGGCGCGGGGGCGGGCGAGGCCTCCAGCGGGGGCGGCTGGGCGACCGGCTTCCCGCGCGTCGTCTCGCCCGCGGCGCCGGCCGCGCCGCGGGCGCCCACGAAAAGGCACTGGAAGGAAGCCTCGGGCGGGTCGGTCCAGCCGAACACCGCCGGCTCGCCGAAACCCGCCTCGGCGAGGGCCGCGCGCCAGCCCGCCGGCGACAGGAGGGGCGCGTCGGCAAGCCGCCGCTCGGCGTCGCGGAAGGCCCACCAGCCGTCGAGGAGGCCGAAGGTCATGGTGCCGAACGCGCTCGCCCGGACGATCTCGTTGAGGAGGAGGAGGCCGCCCGGCCGCACGAGGCGGTGGAGGTGGCCGAGGGAGACGGCGATCCGGCCGGTCGCGTGGACCACGTTGGTGCCGAGGGCGACGTCGTAGCTCATCCCCACGAAGCCCTGGGCCTCCGGGTCCGCCTCGAGGTCGAGGACGCGGCCGCGCAAGAAGGCCCGCCCCGCCCCGTGGACGCGCCGCCCGTGCTGGACGAAGCCGGGCGACACGTCCGTGTAGTCGTAGAGGACGCCGTCCGCGTGGGGATCGAGCGCCCGCAGGACGGCCGCGCTCGTGCCCCCGGTGCCTGCCCCGACCTCCAGGATGCGCACCGTCGCGGTCGGGTCCTCCGCCCGGCGCACGGCGACGGCCCGCGCCACGGCCCGGGCGAGGAGCCCGTTGAAGTGGTCCGTCCAGCGGTTGCCCCGGTAGACCGGCTCCACGAGGTCCATGGCCCCGCCCGGGAACAGGACGTCGGTGGCGAGCGCCCGCCCCTCGAGGACGGCCGGAAGGTGCGCCGCGCAGCGCTCGAGGAGCGCCACGTGGGGGGAAAGGTCCGGCGCCTTTGCGAGGAGCGCCGCGCTGAGGGCCTCGGGCTCGCCCGCCGGCGGCCCGTCGGCGAGGAGCCGGCCGAGGGCGGCGGGAAGGCGCGGGTTGCGCGGCGCCGCGACGGCCGCAAGATCCATGCCCCCGACGGCCCGGTGGAGAAGGGCCCGCGCGAGGGGCTCGAGGGCGAGGAAGGGGTCGATCCGCTCGCTCACGTCTCGCCTCCGAGGTCGCCGACCACCGCGTCGAACAGGGCGAGGGAGCCGTTGCCCGCGGACGGGTGCGGCCGGGGCGCCGGCGGCTCCGGCGGCGCGGCGGGGGCGGCCGGCCAGCAGCGGCGGCGCTCGAACGGGTAGCCGGGGAGCGATGCGCGGCGGAACGTGCCGTCCGGGTAGAGCGCCGAAAGGTCCGCCTCCTTCCCGCCCATGAAGGCGTCGCGCAGGGCCGCGGCCTCCTCCGGCACGGGCCGGGAGGGGGCAGGCCCGCCCTCGAGGGCGTGGCGAAGATCGGCCGCGTCGAAGACGACGAAAGCGGCGCGCCGGGCAAGGCGGGCCCGGCCCCGGGCGAGCGTGCCGCAGACGTCGGCGAGAGGCGTGCGGCCCCGGTCCCGGGACAGCCACGCGGCGGTCCGTTTCAGGAGGGCGAAGAGGGCCTCCTCCGTCCGCGCGGAGAAGACGGCGAGGTGCCAGCCGCGCCCGGTGTCCGCCGGGCGGGGCGCGGGCGGCGCCTCCTCGAGGACGGCGTGGGCGTTCGTGCCGCTGAAGCCGAAGCTGCTGACGGCGCCCCGCCGCGGCCCGTCGCCCGCGGGCCAGGCGCGCGGCACGGACGGCAGCTCGAAGGGTCCGGGGTCCACGTGGGGGTTGACCTCGGAAAGCCCCGCGAGCGGCGGGATCGTGCGGTGCGCGAGGGCGAGCGCCACCTTCACGAGGCCGACGATCCCGGCAGCGGGCAGGGTGTGGCCCACGTTCGCCTTCGCCGAGCCGACGGCCGGGCCCGGCGCCACCCCCGCGAAGGCCTCCTTCAGCGCCTCCATCTCCACAGGGTCGCCGAGGCGGGTGCCGGTGCCGTGGAGCTCCACGTAGCCGATGCTCGCCGGATCGATGGCGAAGCGCTCGTGGACGGCGCGCACGAGGGCGGCCTGGGCCGCGCCGTTGGGGGCGGTGATGCCGTTGCTGGTGCCGTCGTGGTTGGTGGCGGCGCCCTTGACGAGGGCGAGGATCCGGTCCCCGTCCCGCTCGGCGTCGGCGCGGCGCTTCAGGACCACCGCCGCCACCGCCTCGGCCGGCACGAAGCCGTCGGCCGCCGCGTCGAGGGTGTGGCAGCGGCCCGTGGGCGAGAGCATGCCGGCCTGGCTCCCCGCCACGTGGAAGCGGGGCGTCGACAGCACCGCGACCCCGCCGGCGATCGCCATGTCGCTCTCGCCCCGCTGGAGGCTCTCGCAGGCGAGCTGGAGGGCGACGAGGGAGGACGAGCAGGCCGTGTCCACCGACAGGCAGGGCCCGTGGAGGTCGAGCCGGTAGGCGATCCGGGCGGCCAGCATGGAGGCGGCGTTCCCCATGAAGCGCTTGGCGTCGTCGGCGAGGCCCGCGCCGGCGAGGACGTCGTCGTAATCGCCGGCGACGGTGCCCACGAAGACGCCGGTGCGGGCGTGGACCGGGTCCGGGCCGGCGCGGCCGGCGTCCTCGAGGGCGTGCCAGGCGGTCTCGAGGAAGAGGCGCTGCTGGGGGTCCATGAGGGTCGCCTCGGCGGGCGACAGGTGGAAGAACAAGGGGTCGAAGGCGGCGACGTCCCCGAGGAAGCCGCCGGCGGGGCAGCGGGTGCGGCCGGGAACGCCGGGCGCCGGGTCGAGGACGGCGGCATGGTCCCAGCGGCTTTCGGGCACCGGCGTCACGCTGTCCACCCCGTTCGCCATGTTGGCCCAGAAGGCGGCGACGTCCTCCGCCCCGGGGAAGCGGCCGGCCATGCCGACGATGGCGACGTCGTCCGCCCAGGCCCCGGCGCGCGGGGCGGGCGCGACGGGCGGCGCGTCTCGCGGCGGCGATCCCGCCGGCGCGGGCGGCCGGGCGGGAGGGACCCCGCCGTCCGCGCCTGGGGCGATGGACGCGGCGGCGTCGGCCGGTCCGCCCGGTGCCGGCGGCGCGCCGGCCCCGTCCGCCGCGTGCGGCGGGGCGAAGGCCGGACCGTCC
>CAZJNX010000137.1:0-13313 GCA_964547415.1 uncultured Hyphomicrobiales bacterium | reverse complement strand
GCCGCGACCTTGCCCCGCGGGCGCGGCTGCGCTCGGGCGTTCCCGGCGTCGGCGCCATCGTCCCCGCCACCCTGCTCGGCGGATTGCCCGGGGGCGGCACGCTCCCTCGCCGGCGCATCGCCTCCCGCGCCGCCTCGCGCTTCATGCCGGGCAAGGTGTCCTGTGGCGCGGCGCCTGCCGTACGGGGGAGGATGGCGCAACGTCTGCGCGGCCCTCACCATCGCCGCCCTGACGGCCCCTCGCCGTCCCTGCGCGACCGGGCGGGGGCCACCGGCAAGACCCTGAGGACCAGCCCCATCGCCGTCGCCCGCTGCTCGTCATCCCCGACGCCGGGCTCGGCAACGGCATGTGTCCCGGAACCGCGACGGCAACACGCTTGCCGCCGGCGCGCCGGCCGCCGGGGCACGTGCGCCGGACCGGGATCGGGCGCCCAAGGGCGGGGCTGCGGGCCGACGATGAACACCTTGTTCCCGCGCGCCCCGACGGGCGACGATCCGTCGGGATCGCCGGTCCGTCCGGCATTCCTCACCGCCGGCGGTGGCGGCAGCCGGCGTCGCTCGCCTGCCGGCCAGCGGCGCCGGCCTTGGCGTTTTTTCGGCCGACCGGTCGCCGACCGGCCCGCCGCACCCGGAGGCAGGAGCCATCCACGACGACCGCACGCCGCCGCATACCATCGCCAGCGGACGGAGCACGGCCGCCCGGACGACGCCCGGCGGGGACCGGCACGTGGTCGACCAGCTGATCGCGGAGCGGGCGCCGCGGCTCGCCGCCAGTCCCGCGTGGCCGGCGATCGCGGCGCTTCTGGGGCCGCTCCTGAAGGATCGCGCCGCCCGCCGCATGGCAGACGCGGTCGCCGACCTCGAAGGCGCGGCCGCCCTCGACCACGTGAGCGGCCTCCTGCGGCTCGACGCGAGGGCGAGCGGCCTTGAGCGGGTCCCCCGGAGCGGGGCCTGCCTCGTGGTGGCGAACCATCCGACGGGCATCGCCGACGGGATCGCCCTTTACGACGTCCTGCGCCCGGTCCGGCCGGACGTCGCCTTCTTCGCGAACGCGGATGCGCTGCGCGTGTGCCCGGGGCTCGCCGAGGTGCTCATTCCGGTCGTGTGGCCGAGCGAGCGGCGCACCCTCGGGACCTCGCGGACGACCCTGCGGCGCGCACACACCGCGTTCGGGGAAGGGCGGGCCGTGGTGGTCTTCCCCGCCGGCGCCCTTGCCCGGCGGGTCCGCGGCGTCCTCCTGGATCTGCCGTGGGAGCACTCGGCGGTCATGCTGGCCCGGCGGCACGGGGTCCCCCTGGTGCCCGCGCACGTGGCGGGGCCCTTCCCGCGCCTCTTCCACCTGTTCGACCGCGTCTCCCGGGAACTCAGGGACATCACCTTGTTCCACGAGCTCATGAACAAGGCCGGCGCACGCTACGACGTGCGCTTCGGCTGGCCGGTGGACGCTGGCCACCTCGAGGGGAGCGACGAGGTCGTGTCCGCGCGGCTCAAGACCTACGTGGAGAGGGTCCTGCCGATCGCGCCAGACACCCCCTTCGAGGCCGTGTCCGTGGCGCCGGACCGGCCGCCGGGGGCGCGCGCGCCGCCGGGACCGGCGCGGCACGGGCCCCGGTGACCGCGCGCCGCCCGTTCCCGTCGGCGCCCCTCCCCAGGGCCACGACCGCCCCCGTGTCTGCCGGCGAGGTGGTCGCGTCGACGGTGCGCAAGGGCGCAGGTCCCGCGCCGGAGGGGCCGCAGCCCGTGGGGGAGCACGGGTCCCCGTCCGCCCCGAGCTCGACCTGAACAGTTGCTCGGGCCTGCCGATCCCGCACGACATGGACAGGACCCTCCACCCATGCCACGCACCGTCATCGGCTGCGACTTCTCCCGCGCCGTCCGCGGCGGTCGCATCCTTGCGACGCCCGGAGCGTGCGGATCGAGACAAGCGCGTCGTCCCCGAGGCCACCGGCGGATGCGATGGCCCGCCAATGGAGGTCTGTCGCATCCGGCCAGAGATCGGGCCCGCCCCCTCCACGGGCCGGGGGAGGAAGACGTTCACCCCCTCGTCGATCTCGGCGCACGGACGGCTGACCTGGCTCCTGGACATGTCGCCCGCGCCCATCGCCTCGACCAGATCATCGAGCGAGCGCGTCGAGACGCCGTGGACCCAGGCTTCCTGGATCACCGCCGTGCGGGCCGTCCCGGCCGTCCGGCGAAGTTCCAGGAAGTGCCGCCCGTCCCCCAGGGCGCGGGCGCCACGACCCGTGCCGCCATCATCCCGCCCCGGCGGAATCGCGGGACGGGCGCGCGGGGCGCGAGGGCGTGCGTTCCGCCCGCTCGCGGACCGCCGCGGAAGTGCGCCCGCCGGTCAGGCGCCGCCGGCGGGGGCCGACAGACGGTCCCGGGCCGCCGCGGCGAGGGCCGCCCGGTCGATCTTGTTGGTCCCGGCGAGGGGGATCGCCTCCACGAGGAAGACGTGCCGCGGGTGGGCGTAGGCCGGCCCGGTGTCGAGGGCGTGGCGCTTGACTGTGTCCGGGGCGAGGGCACTGCCGGTCCGCGGCACCACGAAGGCGACGGGCAGCGACTGCTTGACCGGATCGGGCACCGGGACGACCACGGCCTGGTCCACGTCCGGATGCGTCTCGAGGCGCCGCTCCACCTCCGCGGGCCACACGTTCTCGCCGCCGCACACGAACATGTCGTCCGCCCGCCCGACGAACCAGTAGACGCCCGCGCCGTCGCGGCGCACCACGTCGGCGCTGTGGTACCACCCGTCGGCGCTGAGGGCGGCGGCCGTCTTCTCCGGCCGGTTGAGGTAGCCCGCCATGGTGGCCGGGTTGCGCATCTCGAGGACGCCTTCCGCCTCGCCCTCCAGGATCGCCCCGCGCCCGTCCACGATGCGGACCTCCGAGTCCGGGACGGGAACGCCGAGGGAGCCCGCGGGCGGGGGCGAGCCGTCCGGCAAGGGGCCGAAGACGGCGGGGCCCGCCTCGGTGGTGCCGTAGCCGTTGATGACCATGGCCGCGGGGAAGAGGGCCTTCACGCGGGCGAGGAGGTCGTCGGAAAAGGGCGAGGAGCCCATGAAGACCCGCGTCACGCCGGAAAAGGCGGCGGGCGGCGGCCCGTCCCCCACGCGGGCGGCGAGGAGGGCGAAGATGGTGGGCACGCCCGACAGCCACGTCGCCCCCTCCTCCACGATCGCCGACAGGAACCCGTCGGCGGTGAAGCCGCGCTGCAGGATCACCGTCGCCTGGTTCAGGACGGCGAACTTCAAATTGAAGAGCGCGTTCATGTGGTACATGGGCGCCGACACCACGATGCGGTGGTGGCTGTTGTCGGCGCGGGTGACGGTGGCGACGGCCCAGTACTGACCGGAATGGCTGAGGGGCACGCCCTTGGGCCGCCCGGTGGAGCCGGAGGTGTAGAGGATCTGGGCGATGGCGCCCCGCTCGGGCACGTAAGCCGGCACCGTCCCGCCGTGGACGAGGAAGCCGTCCCAGTCCGGGCCGTCGATGGCGAGCGCCGGCACGCCGTCGGGCAGGAGGTGGGCGCGCTCCGCGTCGTACAGGACGAGGGCCGCGTCCGCGTCCTTCAGAATGTAGGCCACCGTCTCGGCCGGCAGCTTGAAGTTGACGGGGACGACCACGAGCCCCGCCCGCATGGCGCCGAAATACAGAAACACCTGGCGGGCGGAGTTGGCGGCGAGGACGCAGACGCGGCTGCCGCGCGCGAGCCCGCGGGCGAGGAGGCCGGCGGCGACCGCCTCGATCTCCCGGTCCACCTCCGCGGCGGTGAGGTGGCGGCGCGGGCCGTCGAGCGGGTCCTCCACGAGCGCGATCCGGTCCGGGTCGCGGGCCGGGTCGATCAGCCGCCCGAGGTTCACCTGGGCATGGGGGTCGGGCCGCGTCCAGCCGCTCTCGCCTGCCATCGCCATCTCCGCTGGCCGCCGTCAGCCCACGACGGCGCTGTAGGTGCCGCGGGCGATGGAGACCACGCGGCCGTCGTCGTCATGGATCTCCACGTCGACGACGCCGAGGGTCCGCCCCTTCTTGCGCACGATGCCGACGCCGACGATGCGCTCGGTGGTGGCCGGGCGCAGGTAGTCGATGCGCAGGTCGATGGTCGGGACGGCCCCGCCCACCATGACGGCGAGGGCGAAGTCGCCGACCGTGTCGGCGAAGGCCGACAGGACGCCGCCGTGGAGCATCGGGTCGCCCGGCTTGCGGGCGAACTCGGGCCGGTGGCGCATCTCGCACGTCACGCGGCCGGCCTCCGGGTCGATCTCCGTCACCTTCACGCCGAGGAACCGGCAGAAGGGGGAGGCGTCCACCATCGCCTGCACCCGCTCCACCGTCATCTCCGCCACGCCGGCCTCGTCCGCCATCGCCCGTCCTTTCCCGTCGCCCCGCCGCCCCGCCGCCCTCACCTCAGGGGAGGGTGAAGATCACCTTGCCGAACACCGTCCGGTCCATGAGCGCCTGCATGCCCCCCTTGAAGGCCTCCTCCGAGAGGGGCTCGATCCGGTCCACCACCGGCTTCAGCCGGCCGCTGGCGACCATGTCGAGGAGGGTCTCCTGATCCTCCTTCTCCCAGGCGTTGGAGCCGACGATGGTCTGCTCGAAGGACCAGATGTAGCGGATGTCCTCGGCCGGGTCGTAGCCGGCGGTGGCGCCGCACACCAGCATGCGGCCGTAGCGGGTGAGCACCTTCAGGCTCTTCCGCCAGGTGTCGCCGCCGATGTAGTTGACGACGACGTCGACCCCGCCGCCGCCCCAGATCTTCGGCTTGCCGAACCGCTCGTGGATGGCCTTCACGAAGTCGTCCTTGGAGGTGTCGATGGTCATGTCGGCGCCGATGGCTTCGAGCTTGCGGCACTTGTCGGCCGAGGAGCCGCAGGCGATGACGGTGGCGCCGATCTCCTTGGCGATCTGGACGACGCCGGTCCCGACGCCCCCCGTCGCGCCGAGGACGAGGACGGTCTCGCCCGCCGCCACCTTGCCGCGCACCGTCGTCATGCGCAGCGCCGTCCCGTAGGCGATCGGAAGGACCGCCGCGTCCGTGTCCGACACCGCGTCGGGGATCGGCACCAGGTCGTCGTGGGGCACGGCCACGTACTCGGCCGCCCCGCCGCGCAGGGTCTCGCCCATCATGCCGACGGGCGGCCGGTAGGGGACGACCTGGACGCGCGCGCCCGGCGGGAAGCGCCCCGCCGGCACGCCCGGGCCGAGGGCGGCCACCTCGCCCGCGATGTCGCCGCCCGGGATCATGGGCATGGGCGTCCTGAGGCCGGGGATGCCTTCGAGGATCATCGGGTCGAAGCCGTTGAGGGCGACGGCGCGGACCTTGACGACGACCTCCCCCTCGCCGGGCTCGGGGTCCTCGAAGGTGCCGAGGCGGATCTGGTCGAGCCCGCCGTGGGCGTCGTAGAGGATCGCCTTCATTCGCCCGTCTCCCTCTCCCCGGCTTCGGCCGCGGGGGCGGTCGGGTCGAACCGGTAGCGGAAGTCGCAGTGGGAGGCGCCCTGCATGATGGTCTGGCTGCGGGTGAGGCGGATGCGGCCGTCGTAGCCCTCGCAGAACGTGCCGTCCCGCTGGCAGGACAGGAGGTGGCCGATCTCGCCGAGGCCCATGTCGCGGTACATCTCCGCGTAGCGGCAGCGGGTGACGTTGAAGTCGAGCGTGGTCTCGGTCGCCTCCAGCATCTCGATCTGGAGCGCGTCCTCCGCGGTCCAGTGGCGCATGAGCTCGGTGAAGGTGGCGAGGTTCGTCTCGGCGGGCTCGGCCTCGGCGAACTCGCGGGCCTGGGCGACGGAGGCGTTGCGCACGGCCCGCGCGACGACGGCCGCCGCCTCCTCCTTGCCGTGGCGCTCGGACAGCACCTCGTAGACTTCCTTCAGGATCTTCGCCTCGATCTCGCGGCGCCTGATCATCGGCATCGACATTCGCGTCGGCACTCCTCGGCTCGGCGGCGGGGAACCCGGGGGCGGCCGCCGCGAGCCGGCCCCGCGCGCGGGGCGCGGGCGGCCTCGGACACGGGCGGTCGCACGGACGGTCCGGGACGGGACGGCCGCTCGGGCCGCGTCGAGACGCTAGCCCGAACGCGGCCGCCGCTTCAAGGCGTCGTCCCCGGGTCATCCGGACCTTCCGCATGCCATGCCGCGCGGCGGCCGGCGGCATGGGCGGGTCGCAGCGATCCCGCTCCGCCTCTCGGCGAGTCCGTTGGGGGGACGATTCGGCCCGAACATCCGCCGGACGCGGCGCATTCGGGCCCGCGCCGGGCAACCGGCCGGGCGGGCCGCTCGAGCCGACGGCGGGGATCGACGGGGCCCGGGCCTGGCCCGCGCCGCGATCCGCGCCGCCCGGGCCGTCCCTCAGACGGGTTCGTCCGTCCTTGCGACCGGCAATCCCTCGTCGCGCCACCCCGTCATGCCGCCCGGCATGGTCTTCACCGGCCGGCCGAGGCGGGCGAGGCGCACGGCCGCCTTGTCGGCGCCGTTGCAGTGGGGCCCGGCGCAGTAGACCACGAACAGGGTGTCCGCCGGGAAGGCCGCGAGGCGGCGGTCCGTCAGCTTGCCGTGGGGGATGTTGAGGGCGCCCGGGACGTGGCCGGCGCGGTAAAGGTCCGGCCCGCGCACGTCGACGAGCACGACGTCGGCGGCGCCCGCGGCCATCGCCCGGTGGACGTCGGCGCAGTCGGTCTCGAAGGCGAGCCGGGCGGCGAAGTGCTCGAGGGCCGCCTCGGGCGGGGCGGCGGGCGTCTCTGTGACGGGCGAGGGCATGGCGTGTCTCCGGTGGTCTCGTCCGATCATCCGGCGAGGCGGGCCGGATGCGGGAGTGGCGGAACGGACAACGATCGGTCATTTTTCGCCAATGGACGCCGCCCATCACCGCCCGCCCCGCCCGGACGGCCTCGTCGCAACGATCGTCTACGACGGGCTCGCCACCTTCGAGTTCGCCATCGCGGTCGAGGTGTTCGCCCTGCCGCGGCCCGAGTTCGACTTTCCCTGGTACCGCTTCCGGACCGTCTCGGCCGAGGGGCGGCGGGTGCGGGCGACGGGCGGCATCGTGGTGGAGGCGCAGGCCGGGCTCGAGGCCCTCGCCGAGGCCGACACGATCGTCCTGCCGGGCTGGCGCGCGCCCGGGGAGCGACCGCCCGACCCCCTCCTCGCCGCCGTCGCCGCGGCCGTCGCCCGCGGGGCCCGGTGCCTGTCCATCTGCTCGGGCGTGTTCGTGCCGGCGGCGGCAGGGCTCCTGTCGGGCCGGCGGGCGACCACGCACTTCCGCCACATGGACGCGCTCGCCCGCCTGCACCCGGACGTGACCATCGAGCGGGACGTCCTTTACGTGGACGAGGGAGCGGTCATCACCTCGGCGGGCTCGAGCGCGGGGATCGACGCGGCGATCCACCTGGTGCGGCGCGACCACGGCAGCGCGGTCGCGAACCGCGTGGCCCGGCGCATGGTGATGCCGCCCCACCGGGAGGGCGGCCAGGCCCAGTACGTGGAGGCGCCGGTCCCCGGCCGGCCGGGCCGGGGGATCGGCGAGGCGATGGCGTTCGCGCGGGCGCGCCTGTCCGAGCCGCTCACGGTCGCCGCCCTCGCCGGGGCCGCGGCCATGGGCGAGCGCACCTTCCTGCGTCGCTTCCGGGAGGGGACGGGGACGAGCCCGGCCGGGTGGCTGACGCGCGAGCGGATCGCGCGGGCCCGGGAGCTCCTCGAGACGACGGACGCGCCGCTCTCCTCCATCGCCGAGGCGTGCGGCTACCGCTCGCCCGAGACCTTCCGGGCCGCCTTCCGCCGCCTCGTCGGCCTTGCGCCCGCCGCCTACCGCGCCCGCTTCCGCCGCGGGCCCTGACGGCGCGCGGCCGCGGCGCCGGCCGAATCACACGAAGATGGTGGCGAGGCCGGCGACCATCACCAGCGTGAGGACGCCGACAGCGCCGTACACCATCGCCATGAACGCGTTCCACACAAGGTCTGAGAGCGCGGGCAGGCGCCAGCGTATCCGCTCGCGCTTGCGGCGGCGGGGCGGCTCCGGCTCCTCCGGTGGCGGTGGTGGCGCCTTGCCGGGCCGGCAGCGCGGGCAGGGCTTCAACGCCGTCGGCCGGTCGGCGTCGGGCAGGACGCCCGCCCCGCCGCACAGGCCGCAGCCGGGCGTCGTCCGGCGGAAGGCGAGCGTGCGCGCGGGCGCGAGGAGCGCGTCCGCGGCGGTGGCATCGAGCGCGGTCATGGCATGTCTCCCGTCCCGGGCGCCGGCGCCCGGGAGCGCCGGCCGTACACCTCCGGTCTCGTTCCGCATCAAGAGAACGCCGTCAGCGTGCCACACGCACCGAGAAAACGCAAATTGTGCGCTTTTGCGTTGGTCAGGCGGGCGGGCCGGCGTAGGCGGCTTCGAGGAGGGTGCGGATGGCATCCCGGTCGACCGGGCGGGGGTTCGGCGGCGCCGCTGCGGCGACCTGCGCGGCGGCTTCATCAAGCTGACCGTGATCAACGCCGACGGCGTACAGGTCGTTCCGGCAGCCGAGGCGTTCGGCGAGGGCGACGAGCCCGCCGACGGCGTCCTGCGCGCCGAGGGCGTCGGCGATGGCCTCCAGCGCCGCGGGCGCCGCCTCCCGGTTGAAGGCGACGACGTGGGGCAGGAGCGCGGCCGCCACGGCGCCGTGGACGAGGTCGTCGGCCTCCGAAAGGACGAGGGCGAGGTCGTGGGCGAGCCCCATGGTGACCCCGCCCGCGTTGCAGGCCGCGAGCCAGGCGCCCGCGAAGGCCTCCTCCCGCGCCTGCCCGTCGTCGGGCGCCTCGGCGAGGCGCGGCAGGGCGCGGGCGAGGCGGGCGATGGCATCCTTCGCGAGCGGCCGCGTCGCCGGGTTGGCGTCCGCCGCCCACAGCCCCTCGACGGCGTGGGCGATGGCGGCCATCCCGCTCGCCGCCGCGAGGTCGGGCGCGAGAAAGCCCGCGAGGGAGGGGTCGTAGAGGATCGTGTCGGGCATCGTGCGGCGGGCCGTGCGCGCGGCCGCCACGTCGCGGCCCACGAGGGCGAACACGGAGGAGGCCTCCGCGCCCGCGAACGTGGTGGGGACGGCGAGCTGACGGAGCCCGAAGCGCAGGGCGAGCGCCTTCGCGATCCCCATCACCGGGCCGCCGCCGATCGCCACCACCCCGCCGATGCCGTTGGCGCGGGCGAGCGCGACGGCGCCTTCCGCCGTCTCGGCGATCCCCTCCCCTTCCGCGCGGGTGAAGCTGCGCACCGCGCGCGGCTCGAGCCGCTCGAGGACGGCAAGGGCCGTGTCCCGGCGCGCCGCGTTCGACAGGACGAGGACGCGGCGCATCCCGAGGCGCTCCACCTCGCTGGCGACGTCGGCGAGGGCGCCGTTGCGGAAGACGATCCTGGCCGGCAGGCCGTCGAAGGTGAACGGATCGATGGTCAAGGCGGGCGGCTCCTGTCGTCGGGCTGAAACGCGGCGCGGGACAATAGGCGAAAGGCGGGCCGCCACAAGGCGGTTCGGCGGGAGGGGCCGCCTGCCGCACCGTGACGGCCTCGCCGCGCGTGGGGGAGATCGCCGGGGCGGGGGCCGGAAGTCAGCCGCCCGCGGGGAGGCGGGCCGTGGCGGCGGCGCGGCGGGGGCGGGTGCGGCCCTCGCCAGGGGCGGTCTCCACCCACTTGCGGTGGGCCCACATCCACTGCTCCGGGTGGGCGCGGATCCAGCGCTCGAAGACGTCGTGGAGGCGCTGCGTGGCGATCAGGACGTCCGCGTCCCGGTCGTCCGTGCGCGGCACCTCGATCTCCTCCACCAGGTAGCGGAAGGAGACGCCCTTTTCCCGCACCATGGCGCCCGCGAGCATCGGCACGTCCCCGAGGCGGGCGAGGAGCGCGGGCAGCGGCGTCGCGGTCGCCGGGCGGCCGAAGAAGGTGACCTCCACCCCCCTCTTCTCCCGGACGTCGGCGACGAGGCCGATCGCCCCCTGCCGCCGGGCGAGCGCCACGAGGCGGCGGCCCGTCGCCGGCCCCTTCGGATGGAGGCCGGCCGGGAAGGCGGGCGCGCGCATCGCCTTCAGGTACGCTTCCACGAGGGGGTTGCGGATCGGCTGGTAGACGGCGGCGAGTTCGAGGCCCGCCATGCGCGGGCCGACGGGGGCGAGCTCCCAGTTGCCGAGGTGGAGCGTCGGCAGGACCGCCCCGTGCGCGGCCCGCTCCGCGAACCGGTCGAAGTCGGGGGGAAGCGCCACGCGCGCGGTGTCGGCGAGGAGGCGATCGGCGAAGAGCGCCTCGGCGGCCACGCGGCCGAGGTGTGCCCACATGGCCGTCGCGATCCGCCGCCGCTCCGCCTCCGGGACGTCGGGAAGGGCGAGGGCCAGGTGGTCGAGGGCGCGGCGGTGGCGATGGAGCCGGGGGGCGACGAGGCGCCAGCCCGCGCCCATGAGGGCCGAGCCCGCGTCGACGGGAAGCGCCCGGAAGAGGCCCGCGAGCGTGCGCACGGCGAGGTATCCCGCGACGTCGCCGGCGCGCGCGCGGCGCAGCCGTGCCGGCTTCCCCGGCGCCGGCTCCGCCGTTTCCGCCGTCCCGGTCCGCGGCTTTTCCGTCCCGGTCCGCGGCTGCTCCGTCCCGGTCCGCCGCTTCGCCGTGTCCGCCACCCCTTGAGCCCTTCCCTCAAGCGCCCCCGCGTTCGCGGCCGGGCGGCGCCTCGATAGCGGCTTCCCGCGCGCCCTGTCGAGGCGGCCGCGCCGTTGACGGGGCGCGTGCGCCGTGGTGTTGCGGGCGTGCCGCTCGCGCTGCGCGGCGAACGGGACGAGGGAGGAAGACGATGGCGTACTATCCGGCGGGCTCGCGCCCGACGCGGCAGGCGAACCCCGACTGGTTCACCGGCACGGTCTGGCAGGACCCGATCGTGGAGACCGAGGCCCCCGCCCGGGTGCGGGCGGTGTCCGTCACCTTCGCGCCGGGCGCGCGCACCAACTGGCACACCCACCCGCTCGGGCAGACCATCCACGTCCTCGCCGGGCGGGGCCTGTGCCGGATCGAGGGGGAGGCGGTGCGGGAGCTGAAACCCGGCGACACCGTCTACTTCCCGCCCGAAACCCGCCACTGGCACGGGGCGGCGCCCGACACGCAGCTCGTCCACCTCGCCATCCACGAGGCCCTCGACGGCACCCACGTCACCTGGATGGAGCCGGTCTCGGACGAGGACTACGCCGCGCCCTGAGGTGGCCCTGCCCGGGCCGTCCCGGGGCTTGCCGCGGAGAATCGCGGGCACGTTGCCACAAGGGCCCGCGCACGCTACAAGCGCGGCCGCGGGGTGTGGCGGCGCGGGCCCACCGGGTCCGCGCGCTGGTCCCCCACGCCGATCGCCCGCCGTTTCGACGACCGGACGGAACCGCCCGCAAGACCCCGCTCGCGGGGCCGTTCCGCCGCCGCCCGACCCGGATCCCGAACGCACGATGACCACGCTCGACGCCATGGCCACCGACCCCGCATCGAAGCCGCCCGAGGGGCGCCACCCCCCGAAAGAACCCGACGTTCCGGACGAGAGCCACATGAGCGCCATGGACTACGCCGAGCACGAGCGCACCTACGAAGGCTTCCTGCGCCTCACCAAGTGGGGCGTCATCGTCGTCGTCGCCGTGCTCGTCCTGATGGCCGTCTTCCTGACCTGACACGGCCTTTCGACCAACAATCCGACGCCCGCCCGCCCGCGTCCGACGGGCGCCCGCCGCGCCGCCGCGAGCGGGTCGCGGGGCGGGACCCAACGAGGAGGAGCCGCCATGCGGATCGCAGTGCCGCGGGAGACGGTGGACGGTGAGACGCGCGTCGCCGCGACGCCCGACACGGTGAAACGCTACGCGGGTCTCGGCGCCGAGGTGCTGGTGGAGACGGGAGCGGGCGCCACCTCGCGCCTTCCCGACGCCGACTACGAGAAGGCGGGGGCGAGGATCGTGCCCTCCGCCGCCGAGGCCCTGAAGGACGCGGACCTCGTCCTGAAGGTGCGCCGCCCGACCGAGGAGGAGCTCGCCCTCCTGAAGAAGGGCACCATCGTGATCGGCATCCTCGACCCCTACGGCAACGAGGACGCGCTGAAGGCGATGGCCGATGCGGGCGCCGCCGCCTTCGCCATGGAGCTGATGCCGCGCATCACCCGCGCCCAGTCCATGGACGTCCTGTCCTCCCAGGCGAACCTCGCGGGCTACCAGGCGGTGGTCGACGCGGCCGAGGTCTACGACCGGGCGATCCCGATGATGATGACCGCCGCGGGCACCGTCCCCGCCGCCAGGGCCTTCGTGATGGGCGCGGGCGTGGCGGGCCTCCAGGCGATCGCCACCGCCCGCCGGCTCGGCGCCGCCGTGTCGGCGACGGACGTGCGCCCGGCCGCGAAGGAGCAGGTCGAATCGGTGGGCGCCAAGTTCATCGCGGTCGAGGACGAGGAGTTCAAGCAGGCCGAGACCGCGGGCGGCTACGCCAAGGAAATGTCCGCCGAGTACAAGAAGAAACAGGCCGCCCTCGTCGCCGACCACATCTCCAAGCAGGACATCGTGATCACGACCGCGCTGATCCCGGGCCGGCCCGCCCCGCGCCTCGTCACGCGCGAGATGCTCGCGACCATGAAGCCGGGCTCGGTCGTGGTCGATCTCGCGGTGGAGCGCGGCGGCAACGTGGAAGGGGCGGTCGCCGGCGAGGTCGCGGACGTTGAGGGCGTGAAGGTGATCGGCTACCGCAACGTGCCGGGCCGGATCGCCGCGTCCGCCTCGCTCCTCTACGCGAAGAACCTGTCCACCTTCATCGAGACCTGCCTCGTCGACAAGGAGGCGAAGGCGCTCGCCCCGAAGTGGGACGACGAGATCGTGACGGCGACCCTTCTGACGCGGGACGGGGCGGTGGTGCACCCGTCCTTCGGCGGCAAGGCGCCCGAGGCGAAGGAGGCCTGAACATGACGATGACTGCCGAAGGCGCCCGCGCGGCGGGCGAGGGGGCCGTCGACGCGACGGCCGGGCCGCTCGCCGACGGTCTCGCCTACGCCGTGAGTTCCGCGACCGGCGGGGCGATCGACCCGACCGTCTTCCGCCTCGCCATCTTCGTGCTCGCCATCTTCGTGGGCTACTACGTCGTCTGGTCGGTGACGCCGGCCCTCCACACGCCCCTGATGTCCGTCACGAACGCCATCTCCAGCGTGATCGTGGTGGGGGCGCTGCTGGCCGTCGGCGTCGACCTCGCCGCCTCGGAAGGGGCGGGCTGGGCGCGGCTGTTCGGCTTCATCGCGCTCGTCCTCGCCTCGGTCAACATCTTCGGCGGCTTCCTGGTGACGCGCCGGATGCTCGCCATGTTCCAACGGTCCTGAGGGGTAGACGAT
>CAZJNX010000136.1:12735-13661 GCA_964547415.1 uncultured Hyphomicrobiales bacterium | reverse complement strand
AGGTCAACAACGTCCTCGGCTTTCCCTACATCTTCCGCGGCGCCCTCGACGTGCGCGCCACCGCCATCAACGAGGACATGAAGATCGCCGCCGCCGAGGCCCTCGCGCGCCTCGCCCGGGAGGACGTGCCCGACGAGGTGGCCGCCGCCTATGACGGCCACCGGCCGAAGTTCGGGCCGCAGTACATCATCCCCGTGCCGTTCGACCCGCGCCTCATCGCCACCGTCCCGCCCGCCGTCGCCGAGGCCGCCATGCGCTCGGGCGTCGCCCGGGAGCCGATCGCGGACATGGAGGCCTACGTCCACACCCTCTCGGCCCGGCGCGATCCCGTGGCGGGGCTCCTGCAGCGCATCTTCACCCGCGTCAGGCGGGCGCCCAAGCGCGTCGTCTTCGCCGAAGGGGAGGAGGAGCCGGTGATCCGCGCGGCGGCGAGCTTCGTCTCCCAGGGGCTCGGCCGGGCGATCCTGATCGGCCGCGAGGACCGGGTGATCGAGACCGCCGAGGAGGCCGGCATCGACCTGCGCGAGGGGCTGATCGAGATCCAGAACGCCCGCCTGTCGAAGCGCAACCACGACTACGCGAGCTTCCTGTACAACAAGCTGCAGCGGCGCGGGCACCTGTTCCGCGACTGCGTGCGCCTGATCAACCAGGACCGCAACTACTTCGGCGCCGCCCTCCTCGCCATGGGCGAGGCGGACGCCATGGTGACGGGCCTCACCCGCAACTACTCGGTCGCCCTCGATTCGGTCCGCCAGGTGATCGACGTGAAGCCCGGCCATCGCATTATCGGAATCTCGGTGGTCCTGTCGCGCGGGCGGACCGTGCTCGTGGCCGACACCGCCGTCCACGACGACCCGACGGCGGAGGATCTCGCCGACATCGCCGAGGAGACGGCCCGCGTCGCCCGCCGCCTCGGCTACGAGCCG
>CAZJNX010000136.1:0-12725 GCA_964547415.1 uncultured Hyphomicrobiales bacterium | reverse complement strand
TCCTCGCCTACGCCAACTTCGGCAACCCGCCGGGCGAGCGGGCCGAGCGGGTGCAGAACGCCGTGAAGCTTCTCGACAAGCGGCGGGTCGACTTCGAGTACGACGGGGAGATGGCGGCCGACGTCGCCCTCGACGCCCGCCTGATGGCGAACTACCCGTTCTGCCGCCTGTCGGCGCCGGCGAACGTCCTCGTGATGCCCTCCTTCGACGCCTCCTCGATCGCGACCAAGATGCTGCAGGAACTCGGCGGCTCGACGGTGCTCGGGCCCCTCCTCGTCGGCCTCGACAAGCCGGTGCAGATCATCCCGGCCGGCTCCATCGACGCCGACATCGTGAACCTCGCGGCGATCTCCGCCTACGGGCTGTCCTGACCGGAACGGGCGCCGCGATGGGGGGCCGCCGTCCGCTCTTCGCCGCGCTCCTCCTGGCGGCGGCGTTCGCCATCGCCGGGTGCGAGCGCCGGCCGGGCGCCGCCGGGGAGGATGCGACGCCCGCCTGGCCGGGCCACGTGGAGATCCTCGATCGGGACGCGGCGGTGCCGGACCTCGCGGACAGCCTCGCCGAGGCCGTCGCCACCGGCCACCCGACGGGCGATTCGGACGAGGACGGGCGGGGCGACTTCACGCTGCTCGCCCTGTCGGCGGGCTCGGGCTACGGCGCGTTCGGGGCGGGCCTTCTCACCGGCTGGTCGGAAGCCGGCACGCGGCCCGAGTTCGACGTGGTGACGGGCACGTCCACCGGCGCCCTCGCCGGGGCGCTCGTGTTCGCGGGGCCGGCGTACGACGATGTCCTCGAGGAGATGTACACGACGCTCTCGCGCGAGGACATCCTGCGCTTCCGCCCGCTCGGCTTCCTGTCCGCCTCGGTCGGCGACCCGGGGCCCCTCGAGGAGAAGATCGAGGCGATCGTGGACGAGGCGTTCCTCGACCGGATCGCCGCCGAGCATGCCCGCGGCCGCCGCTTCTACGTGGCGACCACGGACCTCGACCGCTCGCGACCCGTGGTCTGGGACATGGGGGCGATGGCCTCGGTGCGGGACGGGGAGCGGCTGGAGCGCTTCCGCGCCATCCTCCTCGCCTCGGCCGCGATCCCGGTGATGTTCCCGCCCGTCTACGTGCCGACGCGGGACGGCGGGTGGGCCATGCACGCGGACGGGATGCTGTTCGCGCCCGTCCTCCTCAGTGCCTTCATGCTGGAGGCGCCCCGCCGCCACGCCGGCGAGGACCTTCCCCTCCACGCCTGGTTCGTCGTCAACAGCAAGCTCGCGCCCAGCGTGGACCGCGATCCGGTCGCCCCGAACCTCGCGGGGGTGTCGCTCGCCACCCTGAGCGCCCTCGTGCGCGCCATGAAGCGCAAGGGCCTCGTGGAGGCCTACGCCCTCGCGAAGGCGGCCGGCGCCACCTTCTCCCTCGCCTACATCCCGGACGACTTCCCGGTCCGCGGAGGGAGCAAGGCCTTCCTGAAGGAGGACATGCAGGACCTCTTCGCCTACGGCCGCTCCCTCGCCCTGTCCGGGGATCCGTGGGTGTCCGCTCCGCCCGGCTTCCCGATCGTCGGCCCGGCGGACTGATCGGGCGCCGCGGGCAAGGATATGGAAAGCGGAAGGCGCGAGCATGGATCCGGCAACGGGAGGGTGGAACGTGACGAGGGAGGGAGCGGCACGGGCGAGACCGCGCGCCCCTGGGGCGCGGCGCGAACCCGTGCCCGCCGCGCCCGTGCGCGCGGTGCTCGCCGCCGTCGGCCTCGCGCTGGTCGCGGGATGCGCCAGCCGGCCGGGGCCGGTGCCGGAGGTCTTCGTCCCCGCCTGGCCGGGCTACGTGGAAATCTACGACCTCGAGGAGGACATCGGCGACTTCGACGACAGCATCGACGAGGCGCTGGCCGGCGGCGCTCCGCTTCGCGATTCGAACCGGGACGGGCGGGGCGACTACACCATCCTCGCCCTGTCGGGCGGCGGCGCCCACGGCGCCTACGGGGCGGGCGTCCTCGTCGGCTGGAGCGAGCGGGGTGACCGGCCCGACTTCGACGTGGTGACGGGTGTGTCGACCGGCGCCCTCGCCGGCGCCCTCGCCTTCGCGGGGCCCGCGTACGACGACGTCCTCGCCGAGACCTACACCGGCATCACCCGGGACGACGTGTTCCTCATCCGCCCCCTCGGCATCTTCGGCAGCGCGGTCGCCGACAATGCGCCGCTGCGCCGGCGGGTGCGGGAGGTGGTCGACGGGCCGTTCATCGACGAGGTGGCCCGCGAGCACCTGGCCGGCCGCCGCTTCTTCGTCGCCACCACCGACCTCGACCGCGCGCGGGTCATGGTCTGGGACATGGGCCGCATGGCCCTGTCGGACCATCCCGACCGGGAGGAGCGCTTCGAGGACGTCATCATCGCCTCGGCCGCCGTGCCCGTCCTCTTCCCGCCGGTGTTCGTGCCCACCGTGGACGGCGGCCACGCCATGCACGTGGACGGCGCCCTCACCGAGCCCATCCTGATCCGCCAGCACATGTTCGATTCTGTGCGCGCCATCGCCGGCCGCAGCGTCGACATCGACGTCTACGTGGTGGTGAACAACCGCATCGCGGTGAACCGGCCCGCCGGGGACCTCGCCCCCACGGTCCCGTCCATCGCGGCCTCCTCGCTGAGGACCCTCGACGCGGCGGTGCTCCACCGCACCCTCGTCCTCGACTTCCAGCGCGCCCGCCGCGCCGGCGCCACCTTCCGCATGACGGCGATCCCCGCCGACTCGGAGGAGAAGGCGAAGGCCATCGACTTCGACCGGGAGGAGATGCGCCGCCTGTTCGAGACGGGCCGGCAGGCGGTGCTCGACGGCACGGCCTGGGCGGAGGAGCCGCCCCTCATCGGCGCGCTCGACCGGGAGCCGCCGCGCCGCTCGCGTTGAAGGCGAAATCTTCCACCTGAGAGGGAACCGGCTCACTCCGTCCCGCGTTCATGCGCTACCAATCGGAGCACATGGCCATGGACCGGATCATCGACGACATGACCGCGCCGCGGGGCGCGGAGGCGCTCGCCAGCCTCGCCGACGGCGAGCTTCCCGCCCACCTGCGCGCGCCCGTGGAGCGGTACTGCGACAACATCATCGCCCTCGCGGAGAAGATGCGCCTGGCCGGCCTCGCCGATTCCCTCGTGGAGGAGAACGTGCAGGCGCTCAGCGACGCCTACCGGAGCGAGCTCCTGAAGACCCTCGAGGACCTGAAGGACGAGGACGGAGACGAGGACGCATGAAACCCGCCGGTTTCCCGGACGACGAGGACGCCCGGCTGACCGCGCTGCGGCGCTACACCATCCTCGACATCGAGGAGGAGGAGGCGTTCGACCGCATCACCTCGATCGTGCAGGCGGTCCTGGAGGTGCCGATGGCGGCCGTTTCCCTCGTGGACCTCGACCGCCAGTGGTTCCGCGCGGCCAAGGGGTTCGACGTCGGCGAGATGCCGCGGCAGATCTCGTTCTGCTCGTTCGCGATCGCCTCGAGCGCCCCGCTCGTGGTGCCCGAGGCGGCGGCCGACCCCCGCTTCGCGAAGAATCCGCTGGTGACGGGCGCGCCCTTCGTGCGGGCCTACGCGGGCGTGCCGCTCGTGACGCCCGACGGTTTCAACGTGGGCGTCCTGTGCGCCATCGACACGCGGCCGCGGCCGTTCTCCGACCGGCAGGTGGACCTCCTCGCCAACCTCGCCCGCCTCGTGGTGGACGAGCTCGAGCTGCGCCAGGTGGCAACCGTGGACAGCTTGACGGGGGCGCTCCTGCGCCGCGCCTTCATCAAGCGCGTCGACCGGACGGTGGAGGAGCGGCGGCCCGAGACGGCGGCCCTCGCCATCCTCGACATCGACCGCTTCAAGACGGTGAACGACACCTATGGCCACGCGGTCGGGGACCAGGTGCTGAAGGGCTTCGCCAAGCACGTCATGGCGTGGAAGCGGCCGGCCGACGCGTTCGGCCGCCTCGGGGGCGAGGAGTTCGGCCTCCTGATGCCGGACACGGACGTTGTGGAGGCGCTCGAGCGGATGGAGCGGCTGCGCTCGATCATCGAGACGATGGGCGTCGACGCGCCGGTGGACGTGGGGGTGACGGCGTCCATCGGCCTCGCCCCGCTCGGCGACAAGGTGCGAACCACGGGCGGCTGGCTGCACGTGGCCGACAAGGCGCTCTACGAGGCCAAGGTCTTCGGCCGGAACAAGACGGTGATCGGCGATCCCGATTCGAGCCCGCCCCCGGGCGAGGGCCGCTCGCCCGACCGGCGCCGCGTCAGGGACCTGCCGACCGAGTCGGAGGTGATCAGCCCGCTCACCGTCATGCGCTGGGTCAACAACCTGCACTGACGGGCGCGGTCGCGGCCCGGCGGCGGTCAGGTGGCGAGGAAGGAGAGGTAGCGCGGAACGCGGCCCTCGCGCAGGGCCTTCTCCTCATAGCGGGTCGAAGCCCAGTCCTCCCAGGGCACGAGCGGGTCGCGGTCCCCCGGCGCGGGCCGGAACCGCGGGTGGCGGGCCATGTGGTCGACCGTCCACTCCACGTAGCTGTCGATGTCGCTCGCGAAGCGCAGCTCCGCTCCCGGCGCCATCGCCCGGGCGAGTCTGTCGAGGGTGGGCATGGACACGAAGCGGCGCTTGAAGTGCCGCTTTTTCGGCCACGGGTCGGGATAGAGGAGAAAGACGCGGGACAGGCTCCCGGGTGGCAGCCAGTCGATCACGTCCCGTGCGTCGCCGAGGTGGAGGCGCACGTTGGCAAGGCCCGTCTCTTCCACGGCCGCGAGTGCCTTCGCCATCCCGTTCTCGAACGGCTCGCAGCCGATGAGGCCCGTGTCCGGGTGGCGGGCGGCCTGGCGGACGAGGTGCTCCCCGCCGCCGAAGCCGATCTCGAGCCACACGGCCCGGGTCTCGCCGCCGAAGAGGCCCGTGAGCGGATCGGGGGGCGGGCGGGAGAGGTCCGGGGCGAGGCGCGGATAAAGGTCCTCCACGAGGCCGGCCTGACGGGCCGACAGCGGGTGGCCCCGCCGGCGCCCGTAAAGGCCGCGGACCGGCTCGCGCGTCCTTTCCCCGGTCCGCGCCTCCCCGCTCGAACCGGCGCCCGTGGCGCGGGCGCTGGTCTGGAGCTCGTCCCTCACGCGATCCTCCATCGGTCAGGCCCGCGCAGGCACCCGGCGCCGCCGGCCACCCGCGCGGGCCCCTGATAGCCCCGCGCGACGCCCGCGGGAAACCCGGGGCGGTGCGGGCCGGCATCGGCCGTGGCGGATCGCCTCAGACCTCGAAGGCGAGCACCTCGATGTCCTCGCCGTCGAAGGCGACGTGGCCCGCGATCTTCTCCATCTCGTCGAACGGGCGCTCGTAGCTCCACGCCGCGTTCGCAATGCGCGTCCCGTCCACCGTCACGTCGTAGTAGGTGGTGTCGCCCTTGAACGGGCAGTGGGTGGTCTTGTCGGTCCGCTGGAGGACGCCTTGCGCGACGTCCTCCATCGGCACGTAGTAGCGCATCGGGTAGCCCTGTTCGTCGAGACGGACCGCGCGCCGGGTGTGGGCGATGTCCGTGCCCTTCACGCGGACGGCCACGTGGCCGACCGGCAAGCCGAGGGCGATGCCGTGGTTCGGGTGGTCCCGGAAGCCGGGTGCGGGGTTGGCCATGGATGTCCTCCGCTCTGCCATGTCGGACGGGCTGGTTGATCGGCCCTCGATTGGCGCATACTTCGCAAACGGGTCCGGGTGGGCCGGATCCGACCAGCGGCTTCGTTGCGGCCTTGAACCGCCAAGGGAGACGAGATGTTCATCCAGACGGAACCCACCCCGAATCCCCAGACCATGAAATTCCTGCCCGGCGAGACGGTTCTGGGCGAGGGCACGCGTGAATTCCGCACGGCGGAGGACGCCGCGGTCTCTCCCCTCGCCGAGCGGCTCTTCCAGGTGGAGGGCGTGACGGGCGTCTTCCTCGGCAGCGACTTCGTGTCCGTCACCAAGGACGAGGGGGACTGGCAGCACCTGAAACCCGCCATCCTCGGCGCGATCATGGAGCATTTCATGTCCGGCGCCCCCGTCATGGCCGACGAGGCCGGCGGCGAGGAGACGGGCGAGGAGTTCTTCGACGAGAAGGACGCTGACACCGTCAACATGATCAAGGCGCTGATCGAGGACCGGGTGCGGCCCGCGGTCGCGGGCGACGGGGGCGACATCATCTTCCGCGGCTACAAGGAAGGCGTCGTGTTCCTGTCCATGCGCGGGGCCTGCGCGGGCTGCCCGTCCTCCACCATGACGCTGCAGATGGGCATCCAGAACCTCTTGCGGCATTTCGTGCCCGAGGTGACGGAGGTCCGCCCGGTCTGACCCGGGCCTTCCCGGGGGGCACGGCGGGTGCGTCTTCTCGTTCTCGACACCGCCCTCGAGGCGGTCCAGGCCGCCGTCGTCGTCGTCCCGGCGGGGGAGGGGCCGCGCGTCCTCGCCGCCCGGGCGGAGGCCGGCCGCGGGATCGCCGAGCGGATCGTGGAGCTCGCGGACGCGGTGCTGGCCGAGGCGGGCCTCGCGCTCGCCGACCTCGACCGGATCGCCGTCACCACCGGGCCCGGCAGCTTCACGGGCGTGCGCGTCGCCCTGTCGGCGGCGCGCGGCTACACCCTCGCCACCGGCGTGCCGTCCGTCGGCGTGACGACCCTCGCCGCCTTCGCCGAGGCCGCGCGAACTGCGGGGCCCGCGCCGGTGCTGTCCGTCGTGGACGCCCGCCACGGGGCGGTCTACGCGGCCCTCTTCGCGCCGGACGGGACGGAACGGGAGCGGGCGGCCCACGTCGCGGTCGCCGACCTCGCCGCGCGCCTTCCCGCCGGGCTCGCGGTCGCCGGCAAGGGGGCGGGCGCGGTCGCCGCCGCCCTCGCCGCCCGGGGCAGGCCGCTTGGCCCGGTCCACGAGGCGACGACGGTGGACCTCGTCGCGGTCGCCGCCCTTGCGGCCCGCGCGGAGGCGCCCGCGGCCCCGCCCTCGCCGGTCTACCTCAAGGCGCCGGCGGCCGACCCGCCGCGGCCCGCGGTGGCGCGCGCGCGATGATCCCCTGGCTGATGGCGGCCCCGCCGCGCACCATCGACCCCGCCGTGCCCGAGGACTGGGCGGCGCTCTCGGAAATTCACGGCAGCGGCTTCGCCGTCGCCTGGAGCGAGGACGAGCTCGCCCGCCTCGACGCGGACCCGGCCGTCACCACCCTCGTCGCCCGCCGCGGCAGCACCTTCGCCTCCCGCCGGCCGGTGGGCTTCGTGATGTTCCGCCAGGCGGCGGGGGAGGCGGAGCTTCTGTCGATCGCCGTCCACCCCCGCCACCGCCGCGGCGGAACCGGGCGGGCGCTGGTGGAGGCGATGCTCCGCCGCCTCTACGGGGAGCGGGTCAGGGAGGTGTTTCTGGAGGTCGGGGCGGACAACGCCGCCGCCCTCGCCCTTTACCGCCGGCTCGGTTTCCGGCAGGTGGGGGAGCGCGCGGCGTACTACCGCGGGCCGGACGGGACGGCGGTGAACGCCCTCGTCCTCCGGCTCGACCTCGCCGCCTGACCGGCCGGACAGGAGCGGGAGGACGGGACGGTGGCCGAAGGGGGTTCGCTGGAGGAGCGCTGTGCCGAGAAGGGGATGCGCCTCACCGACCAGCGCCGGGTGATCGCGCGGGTGCTCGAGGCGTCCACCGACCACCCGGACGTGGAGGAGCTCCACGCGCGCGTGAGCCGGATCGAGCCGCGGATCTCCATCTCCACGGTCTACCGCACGCTGAAGCTGTTCGAGGAGGCGGGCATCATCGAGCGCCACGACTTCCCGGGCGGCCGCGCCCGCTACGAGGCGGCGAGCGAGGACCACCACGACCACCTGATCGACGTGCGCACGGGCCGCGTGATCGAGTTCCACGACGAGGAGATCGAGCGGCTGCAGGAGCGGATCGCGGCCGAGCTCGGTTTCGAGCTCGTCGGCCACCGCCTCGAGCTCTACGCGGTGCCCGCGAAGAAGACGAACGGCGGCAGCGGGCGGGAGGGGTGATGTCGAAGATCAAGGCCGTCATCGTGATCCTGGCGCTCGCCGTCGTCACCCTCCTCCTGGCGCCGGTCCAGATCCTCGCCCTCCTCCTGGGCGCGACGCGCCTCGCGGGCGTCCTGCCGCTCCTGTGGCACCGGGCGGCGCGGGCCCTCCTCGGCATCCGCGTCCACGTCCACGGGCGTCCGGCGGCGGCCCGCCCCCTCCTCGTCGTCGCCAACCACGTCTCCTGGCTCGACATCGTGGTGATCGGCTCCCTGATGCCGATCTCCTTCATTTCCAAGGCGGAGGTGGCCGGCTGGCCCGTCTTCGGTTGGTTCGCCAGGCTCCAGCGCTCCGTCTTCGTCACCCGCGAGAAGCGCGGGGCGACGGGCGACAAGGCGCGGGAGATCGCCGACCGCCTGCGGGCGGGCGACGTGATGGTGCTGTTCGCGGAAGGGACCTCGTCCAACGGCATCCACGTCCGCCCGTTCCGCACGGCGCTCCTCGGGGCGGCGCGGGCGTCGGTCGCCGCGCCCGGCGAGACGGTGCTCGTCCAGCCGCTCGCCCTCGCCTACACCCGCCTCTACGGCCTGCCGCTGGGGCGCTTCCGCAAGCCCCACGTCGCCTGGTACGGCGACATGGACATGGCGCCACACCTGTGGTCGGTCCTGAAGCGGGCCGAGATCGACGTGGACGTCGTGTGGCTCGACCCGATCCCCTTCCCGGAAGGCGCCGACCGCAAGGAGATCGCCCGGAAGGCCGAGGCCGCCGTGCGCGAGGCCGTCGGCGAGGCGGTGGCCGGCCGCCTGCCCGAGAAGAGGGCGCCCGTGGCCGTCGCCGCCTGAGCCCGGGAGCGGGCTTGACAATTCCTCGCGCGGGTGGTGACGCGAGGATGGACGGAGGTGGAACGGGCGAACCGGCGGGCCCGCCCTCGCGTTTGCGCGACGGGGCCCGGCGGGATCATGGCGACAGGCATCCGGGAAAAGCGCACCTTGACGAACAGGCTCTCGGCCACCGGCGACGCCTCCCGCGACCGCGCAGACGCGGTGGCCGGCGGGCGCGCCGAGGGGCGCCGCGCGTACATCCGCAGCTACGGCTGCCAGATGAACGTCTACGACGCCGAGCGGATGGCGGACACGCTCGCCGCCCGCGGCTTCCGGCTGGCCGACGCGCCGGAGGAGGCGGACCTCGTCATCCTCAATACCTGTCACATCCGGGAGAAGGCCGCCGAGAAGGTCTATTCCGAGCTCGGGCGCCTGAAGGACCTCAGGACCGCGGGCGGCGGGCGGCCCACCATCGGCGTCGTCGGCTGCGTCGCCCAGGCCGAGGGGGCGGAGATCATCCGCCGCCAGCCCGCCGTGGACTTCGTGGTGGGCCCCCAGACCTACCATCGCCTGCCCGCCGTCCTCGCCGAGACGGACGCCGGCCGCAAGGTGGTGGACGTGGACTTTCCGGAGGAGGACAAGTTCGACCACCTGCCCCGGGCGACCCGCCGCGCCGTCGCCGCGCGCGGGCGCACCGCCTTCCTGACGGTGCAGGAGGGGTGCGACAAGTTCTGCTCCTTCTGCGTGGTCCCCTACACCCGCGGGGCCGAGCAGTCCCGCCCCGTCGCCGCGATCCTCGATGAGGCGCGGGCGCTCGCCGACGCGGGCGTCATGGAGATCACCCTCCTCGGGCAGAACGTGAACGCCTACCACGGCGAGGGACCGCGCGGCGCCACGGCCCGCCTGTCGGACCTCCTCGCCGCCCTGTCGGAGATCGCCGGCCTGAAGCGGCTGCGCTACACGACGAGCCACCCGCGCGACATGACGGACGACCTCGTCGCCGCCCACCGCGACCTGCCGAAGCTGATGCCCTATCTGCACCTTCCCGTGCAGGCGGGATCGGACGCGGTGCTGAAGGCGATGAACCGACGCCACACGGCCGCCTTCTATCTCGAGACGATCGAGCGGGTGCGCGCCGCCCGGCCGGACATGGCGATCTCGGGGGACTTCATCGTGGGCTTTCCGGGCGAGACGGACGCCGACTTCGAGGAGACGCTCCGGATCGTCGAGGCGACCCGCTACGCCTCCGCCTTCTCCTTCAAGTACAGTCCGCGGCCGGGCACGCCCGCCGCCGACCGGGACGACCAGGTGCCCGAACCGGTCAAGAAGGAGCGGCTCGCCCGCCTCCAGGCGCTCCTGTCCGCCCAGTCCCGCGCCTTCAACGAGGGCTGCGTGGGCCGGACGGTCGAGGTGCTCCTGGAGAAGGAGGGCAAGCGCCCGAGCCAGCTGATCGGCCGCTCGCCCTGGCTGCAGCCCGTGGCGGTGGAGGCGCCCGCCCGGCTCGTCGGCACCATGGCCGGCGTGACGGTCACCGCCGCCGGCGCCCACAGCCTGGTCGGCGAGATGGCGGCCCCCGCCGCCGGGGCGGCCGCTTGACGGGCCGTTTCGACCCGCCGGCCGGGGCGGAGGGGCAGGGGGGCCTGCCCGTTCCGGCGGGCGCGGACGGGGGCGTCCAGTCCATCACGCTGGCCTTCGACGACAACCGCCTCGCGAGCGACCTGTTCGGCCAGTTCGACCAGAACCTCGCCCTTCTGGAACAGAAGCTCGGCGTCGACGCGGTGGCCCGCGGCAACCAGGTCTCGATCCGCGGGCCACGCGAGGCGTGCGAGCAGGCCCGCCGCTCCCTCCAGTCCCTCTACCGCCAGCTCAAGAACGGCCGCGACATCCACCCGGGCGACGTGGACGGGGCGATCCGCATGGCCCAGGCGGCTGACCAGCAGCTCTCCCTGCCGAGCTTCGAGCCGGACGAGGCGGGCGGCCCGGCCCGCATCGCCACCCGAAAGCGCGTCGTCGCCGCCCGCACGCCCGTCCAGGACGCCTACATCCGGGCGATGAAGACCCACGACCTCGTCTTCGGCATCGGCCCCGCGGGCACCGGCAAGACCTTCCTCGCCGTCGCCTACGCCGCCCAGCTCCTGGAGCGCGGCGAGACCACCCGGCTCATCCTGTCGCGCCCGGCGGTGGAGGCGGGCGAGCGGCTCGGCTTCCTCCCCGGCGACATGAAGGAGAAGGTGGACCCTTACCTGCGCCCCCTCTACGACGCCCTCTACGAGATGATGGCGCCGGAACGGGTCGACCGGGGCATGCAGTCGGGCATGATCGAGGTGGCGCCGCTCGCCTTCATGCGCGGGCGGACGCTCGCCAACGCGGTGGTGATCCTGGACGAGGCGCAGAACACCACCCAGATGCAAATGAAGATGTTCCTCACCCGCCTCGGCGAGAATTCCAGGATGATCGTCACGGGCGACCCCAGCCAGGTGGACCTTCCCCTCGGCACGCCTTCGGGCCTGCGCGAGGCGTTGCGGATCCTGCACGGGGTGAAGGGCATCCCCACCATCCGTTTCTCGGAGAAGGACGTGGTCCGCCACGAACTCGTCGCCCGCATCATCAACGCCTACGACGAGGCCGCCCGTGCCAGCCGCGACGAGACGATCGGCTGACGTTTCCCCTTGGCGGACGGCCGGCGCGACCCCCATATTGGCGGGGCAGCGAGGCGGCGGTGGCCACCGCCCGCACAAGACCCGAAAGGGCGCATGACGACCGACGAGGAACCGCCCGAACAGGGCGTCCATGGCGAGAGCGAACCGGCGGACGCACGGGAGATCGTGGTGTCGGGCCTGTCCGTCTGGCTCGAGCGACGGGATGCCGCCTGGCCGTGCGCCGATCGCCTCTCGGACCTTTGCGCGCGCGCCGTCTCGGCGACGGTGGCGGCCGGTTGCCCCGTGCCCGAGGCGACGCTCTCGGTGGTCCTCGCCTCCGACGCGGCCGTCCGGGCTGAGAACGCCGCCTGGCGCGGCAAGGACGCGCCCACCAACGTCCTGTCCTTCCCCGCGTGCGGCCCGGCCGTGCCGGGCGAGCCGCCGCACCTCGGCGACCTGATGCTCGCGGGGGAGACGGTCGCGGCCGAGGCGCGGGCGGAGGGCAAGCCGCTCGACCACCATGTCCTCCATCTCCTCGTCCACGGTCTTCTCCACCTCCTCGGACACGACCACGAGCGGGACGCCGAGGCCGAGCGCATGGAGGCGCTCGAGACGGTGATCCTCGCCCGGCTCGGCGTGCCGGACCCGTACGGGGAGAGGGCGGCGTGAGCGGGCGGGAACCCGCGCCGCGTCCCGGCGATTTCCGGCGGCACCGCGGGGCGATCCGTGGCATATTCACGGGGTGCGCGCCGCGTGGCGCACCCGTGCCCGACCCGGCGGACGGGAAGTCCGCGACCGAGGCGGCCTCCGGCCCGTGGGCCAGGCCGCGAGTGAAGGCATGACCGACGACAGCTACAGTACGACCGCAACCGGTGTCCGCGCACCGGTTGCAAGGAACGGGAACGGCCACCAGGCGGCCGACCCGGTGGACGCCGAACGCCTCGGCGATACCTGGTTCGACAGGCTCCTCGCGGCCGTCGGCCTGCGCAACGGGGACAGCATCCGGGAAAGTCTCGCGACCGTCCTCGCCAGCGAGGACGCCGACGACTCCATCTTCACTCCCGAAGAGCGTCGTCTCCTCAAGAATATCCTGAAGATTCGGGAGCTCCGGATCGCCGACGTCATGGTCCCTCGCGCCGACATCGACGCGGTCGCCGAGGACGTGACGCTGGTGGACCTCCTCGGGATCTTCCGTGAGGCGGGCCACTCGCGCATGCCCGTCTATCGTGGCTCGCTGGACGACCCGATCGGCTTCGTCCACATCAAGGACGTGATGGCCCGCATCGCCGAGC
>CAZJNX010000135.1:0-13674 GCA_964547415.1 uncultured Hyphomicrobiales bacterium | reverse complement strand
GGCGCCAGAGCCCGTCCGTCATCAGTATGATGCTTGAGCCCGCCGACACCGCACGGCTGGCGACATTCAGATTGCCGCTCGCGGCCGGGTTCAGGCCGAAAATGGCATGTTCGTCGACCGTGTTCTGGATCGCGCGGATGCGGCGAAGCTCACCGAGCTTTTCCTCCGGGCCCATACTGGCCATTTTCCGGTTCACCTCGGTCTCGCGGTCGGACTTTTCCTCAGAGCCGACCACTTCGACAGCTCCCGGAGGGGCGTGAATGAGCGCCATGCAGTCGCCGAGCCAGGCAAATTCCGCCCGCCCGCCGCGCACACGCATCCACATGCCGGATGAGATGGGCAGGGCCTCAGGCGGGATTTTCGACTGCTTCGCTGCGGTCTCGCGCAGGCCTGCGAGCACGCTCGCGAAGTAGTCCTCCGCCGATTGACCGGCCTGCGGCGCGTTGAGGCTCAGATGGCGCGACAGGGTCTCGGCGATCCATGCCGCATCGGACTCGTAGCCGTCAAACAGGCGCAGGCCTGACACATCGGTGGCCCCGTCAAACACCCAGGCCGCGCCCGCCCCCTCGTCGCGGACCTGTCCACCATCGGGCCCGCGGCGAGCCGGGCCGTCGCCGCCCGCCTCGCGGCCGTCGGCATCGACCTCGTGGACGCGCCCATGTCCGGCGGTGCGGCGGGGGCGGTGGCGGGGACGCTGACGGCGCTGCTGTCCGGCCCGCCCGAGGCTCTGGCGCGGGTGCGGCCGCTCGTCGACGCCTACGCGGCCGCCGTCTTCGTGGTCGGATCGCTCGCGGGCGATGCCCAGACGGTCAAGGTCCTCAACAACGCCCTGTCGGCGATCGCGCTCGCCGCGAGCGGGGAGGCGCTCGCCGTGGCCCGCGCCGCCGGGCTCGACGCGGCCGCCACCGTCGCCGCCATCGGCTCGGGCTCGGGCCGCAACTCGGCGATCCTCGAGAAGATCCCGCGCCACGTGCTCTCCGGCGGCTACGATTTCGGCTTTCCCCTCAAGGGCACGCTGAAGGACACGGCCGCGGCCCTCGCCCTCGCCGCCGAGGTGGGCGTCGACATGACCATCGCCGAGGCCGCCCGCGCCCGCTACGAGGCGGCCGCCGCCCGCTTCGGCGGGGACGCGGACATGACGCGGGTGTGCGACCTTTGAGGCCCCGCCTGTCCACGGTGCGGACGCCCCTGTCCTTGCCGCGGACGCCGCGCCGCCTCCGCCGCCGCCGGTGGCGAGCCGGTGCGGTATGGCTCGCGTCTTGCTGAAGCGGGGGAAGACAGACGGCGGACGACGCCGCGACAGGGAGGAGACGGATGGGTCAGTACGCCGGCCTCGACGGCAAGGCCGCGATCGTGACGGGGGCGAGCCGCGGCATCGGCCGCGCCATCGCCCTCGAGCTCGCGCGACAGGGCGCGCGCGTCGTCGCCGTGGGGCGGGACGAGGCGGCCCTTTCCGAGGTCGCGGCCGCCGGAAAACCCCTCGCCGGTACCCTGTCCACGGCGGCCGCGGACCTGCGTACGCCGGAGGCGCCCGCTGCGGTCGTGGAGGACGCCGCCCGCGCCCTCGGGGGTTTTTCGATCCTCGTCAACTCGGCCGGCGCCACCAGGCGGGGCGACTTCCACGCCCTCACCGACGAGGACATGGTGGACGGCTTCGCGCTCAAGTATTTCGGCACCGTGCGCATGTGCCGCGCCGCCTGGCCGCACCTTGCGAAGGGGGGCGGGGCGATCGTCAACGTCGCGGGCGTCGGCGCCCACACGCCGGAGTGGGAGTTCACCATCGGCGGGCCGGTGAACGCGGCCCTCGTCAACTTCACCAAGGCGATCTCCAAGGGCTCCCTCGCCGAAGGCATCCGCATCAATCTCCTGTGCCCGGGTCACATCGTGACCGACCGGCTCCACCGGCGGATCCGGACGCTCGCCGAACGGCGCGGGATCGGCCTCGACGAGGCGCGGGAGGAGATGCGGAAGGCCATGAAGATCGACCGCTACGGCGAGCCCGAGGACATCGCCCGCGTGGTCGCCTTCCTCGCCTCGGACGACGCCGCCTACGTCCACGGCGCCACGATCGACGTGGACGGCGGCGCCACGCCGGGCATCTAGGGGCGCGCCGTGAAGGGCCTTTCGGGGCGCGCCGCCCTCGTCACCGGCTCCACCTCCGGCATCGGCCTCGCCACCGCCCGCCGCCTCGCCGCCGAGGGGTGCGACGTGATGCTGAACGGCCTCGAGCCGGCCGGGGAGGGCGCGGCGATCGCCGAGCGGCTTTCCGCCGAGACCGGCCGGCGCGTCGCCTACGAGCACGCCGATCTTTCCGACCGCGCCGCCCTCGAGGGGCTGGTGGCGGCGGTCTCGGCCACCTTCGGGCGGCTCGACGTCCTCGTGAACAACGCGGTCCTGCGCCACTACCGGGAGGTGCCGGATTTCGTGCCGGAGGAGTGGGACCGGGCCCTCGCCGTCAACGTCACCGCCCCGTTCGACCTTTGCCGGCTGGCGCTTGCGATGATGCGGGCGGGCGGCTGGGGCCGGATCGTGAACCTGTCGTCCGTCCTCGGGCTCGGCGGGCGGTCCGGGCGGGCCGACTACGTGACGGCGAAGACGGCGATCATCGGCCTCACCCGCGCCGTCGCCGCCGAGACGCTCCGGGATCCGGGGATCACCTGCAACGCCGTGTGCCCTGGCTCGGTGCTCACCGACTTCATCCGCGCCCGGATCGAGCGGCAGGCGCGGGAGAGGGGCCTTCCCTTCGAGGAGATGGCCCGGCGCTACCGCCACGACCTCGGCCAGCAGGCGGATTTCATCACGCCGGAGCGGATCGCCGGGATCATCGCCTTCCTGTGCTCGGACGAGGCCGTCGACATCCACGGCGTCGCACTTCCCGTCGACGGCGGCCTGTCCGCCACCTTCATGGAGCCGCTGCCGGCCTGACGGAGGACACCATGGACGGACCCGCCCCCGGGGCCCTCGGTTCCTTCCGCGTGGTGGAACTCGGCTCCACCATCTCCGCCCCGTTCTGCGGGCGCCTCCTCGCCGACTTCGGCGCCGACGTCGTCAAGGTGGAGGACGTCGCGGGCGACACGCTGAGGAGCTTCGGGGAGAGCGTGGAAGGTAAGTCCCTCTACGCCGCGAGCCTCTTCCGCAACAAGCGCACCGTCGCCGTGGACCTCAGGACGGACGAGGGGAGGGCTGTGGTCCGCCGCCTCGCCGCGGGCGCCGACGTCGTCATCGAGAACTTCCGGCCCGGGCTCCTCGAACGCTGGGGCCTCGGCTGGGAGGACCTGTCGGCCCTCAACCCGCGCCTCGTGATGGTGCGCATCTCCGGCTTCGGGCAGACGGGGCCGTACGCCCACCGGCCGGGCTACGGCGTGATCGGCGAGGCGGTGAGCGGCCTTCGCCACATCAACGGCGACCCGGACCGGCCGCCCGGCCGCATGGCGACCGCCCTCACCGACTACATCACCGGCCTTTACGGCGCCTTCGGCGCCGCGCTCGCCCTCCTCGCCCGCACCCTGACCGGCCGCGGGCAGTGCGTGGACGCGGCGCTCTCCGAGTGCGCCTTCTCCTTCATGGAGCCCTACGTCCAGTACTACGACAAGCTGGGCCTCGTCGCGAACCGCGCCGGCTCGCGCCTGCCGGGCGCCACCCCCAACAACCTCTACCCGACGGCCGACGGGCGCTACGTCCTCATCGCCGCCTTCGCCGACCCGATCTTCCGCCGCCTGTGCCGCGCCATGGGCCGGCCCGACGTCGGCCGCGACCCGCGCTTTTCGACCCTCGCCGCGCGCAACGAGCGGGTCGACGAGGTGGACGCGCTGGTGGCGGCGTGGACCGAGGGCGAGACGCTCGAGGCGCTGGAGGCGGCGCTAGAGGCGGCGGAGGTGCCCGCCACCCGCATCTTCACCATGGCCGACATCTTCGCCGACCCCCACTACCGGGCCCGCACCATGCTCGTCCCCGTGCCGGACGCGGACGTCGGCCCGATCACCATGGCCGCCCCTGTCCCGCGCCTGTCGGACACGCCGGGCGTTGCCCGCCACGCCGGCCGCCGCCTCGGCGCCGACACGGTCTCGGTGCTGCAGGAGGCGGGCTTCGGCGCGGCGGAGATCGAGCGCCTCCTCGCCGCGGGCGTCGTCCGGGCGGGCGAGGGGCAGGAAGGAAGACGCTGACATGGCCATCCGCTACGATGTGTCGGACAGGGTCGCGGCCATCGTGATCGACCGGCCCGGGGCGAAGAACGCCCTCGACCAGGACCGGCTCGACGCCCTCGCCGCCGCCCTCCGCGAGGCCGCGCGGGACGAGGACGCCTGGTGCGTGAGGATCGCCGCCACGGGGGCGGACTTCTGCGTCGGGCAGGATGTGAAGGAGCTGTCGGCCGGCACGAGGAAGGGCGGCGACTACTTCGCCCCCGTCTTCCGCGCCCTCAAGGCCCTCTACAAGCCGGTGATCTGTTCGGTCCGGGGGCTTTGTCTCGCGGGCGGGGCGGGGATCGCCATGGGCTCGGACATCCGCATCCTTTCCGAGACCGCTCGCTTCGGCTGGCCCCACACGAAGATCGGCATCGCCTCCATCGGCGGCCCCTCCACCCTCGCCCGGGCGATCCCGGTGAACCTCGCGCTCGAACTCATGTTCACCGGCGACTTCCTTCCCGCGGACCGGGCGCGCGACCTCGGCCTTGCCAACCACGTCGTCCCCGACGGGGAGCTCGAGGCGTTCACCGACGGGATCGTCGAGAAGGTGATGCGCAACGCCCCGCTTGCGCTGCGCGCCGCCAAGGAGGCGACCCTCACCACCGTCGACCGGCCCTACGACGAGGCGGTCTCGGCGGCCCGCGCCATCCTCGACCGGCTGATCGAGACGGAGGACGCGCAGGAGGGGATGCGGGCGTTCGTGGAAAAGCGCCCGCCGGTGTGGCGGGCACGCTGAAGGAAAGCGGCCGGCGCGGAGCCGGCCGCCGGTCACGTCAGTTGCCGACGTTGAACATCTCGGAGAAGGCGCCGATCTCGAAGTCGAGGAGCGCCTTCGTTTCGGCGGGCCCGCGGAACGTGATGTCCATGAACCGCTTCTGGCCGATCGCCTGGAGGCCCTCGTCGTCCATCGCCGTCTCCATGGCGTTCGCGAGCTTGTCCACGATCGCCTCGGGCGTGCCGGCGGGCGCGGACACGGTGATGAAGCTCGTCGTCCCGATGGCGTAGCCGAGGTCCGTCATGGACACGAGGTCGGGGGCGAGCTTCAGCCGGTCGTGGGAGGTGGCGAAGATGGGCTTGGCCTGCCCCGCGGGCACCAGCGGCGACCAGGACCCGCCCGAGTAGGCCGTGTCCACCGAGCCCGACAGCACCGCCTGCACGGCGCCGTTGCCGCCCTTCACCGGCACGAACACGACGTCGATCCCCTCCTTCTGCGCGATGTAGTTGAGGAGCAGCTTGTCGAGCTGGAAGTAGTTGGCGTGCTTGAGGGGTCGGCCCTCGGCCTTGAGGTGCGCCACCATCTCCTCGAGCGTGTCGAAGGGCGCGTCGGCGGGCGCGAACACCGCCCCCTGGAACTGGGTGATGGTGGCGATGTGGACGAAGTCGTCGTCCTCGTAGACCGTCTGCTGGACGATGGGCTCCAGCGAGAAGGTGGACGAGGTGGTGGCGAGCAGCGTGTAGCCGTCCGCCGGCTCCCGGGCGACGCGGGTCGCCGCGACGCCGCCGCCCGCCCCGTTCACGTTCTGCACCAGGATGTTGGTGCCGAGCGCCTCCCCGAGCGGGCCCGCGAGCGCCCGCACGACCGCGTCCGTGCCCCCGCCCGCCGCGTAGCCGACCACGATGGTGATGGGCTTCGACGGATAATCGTCCTGCGCCGCCGCCGGCACAGCGAAGGCGGCGATCGCGGCCGCCGCCGTCAGCGCGTTGATGGTGGTTCCGATCACGGGTGTTCCTCCCTTGGTTGCTTTGCGTGGTTGCGCCGTCGGCCCGTTCGCCCCGGCGGATCGTGCGCCGCCCCCGCTCAGTGGCGCGGCTCGCCGGCGCCCGCCGCGGGCGGTGCCACGACGGTGCGCTCCAGCATGTGCATGGACGACAGCCGCCAGACCGAGACCACCGCGAGCACGAGGAAGACGATCGCGATCGGGTGCTCGAGGATCCGCGTCGGGTCCCTGTCGGTGATGATGATCGCCTGCCGGATCGACAGCTCCGCCATCGGCCCCAGGATGTAGCCGACGAGGAACGTCACGAACGAGTAGTCGAGCTTCTTCATGAAGTAGCCGACGAAGGCGAACACCAACATCAGCCAGACGCCGAACATCCCGCCGCCCTCGAGGTAGGCGCCGACGATGCACAGGAACACGATCACCGGCAGGATGAACGTGTCGCGCGCGCCGATCACGAAGGCGAAGAACTTCTGGCCCACGAGGCCGACGACGAGCAGGATCAGCGAGGCGAGGATCATGCCGACGAAGATGGCGTAGACGAGGCCGGTGTCGTCGCGCAGGAGGAACGGCCCCGGCGTCAGCCCGTGCAACATGAACGCGCCCATGAGGAGGGCGGTCGACAGGCTCCCCGGAAGGCCGATGGCGAAAACGGGAATGAGGCTCGCGGGCACGGACGCGTTGTCGGCGGATTCGGCCGCCGCGACGCCCTCGGGCGCGCCGTTGCCGAAGCGATCCGGGTCCTTGGAGGCCTTCTTCGTCCAGGTGTAGGCGAGGAAGGAGGACAGGCTCGCCCCGAGCCCCGGCAGGATGCCGACGAGGGTGCCGACGAGGCTGCCCCGGCCGATGGTCGGCAGGAGGCGCCGGAACTCGGCGAAGGAAAGGCGCCGGTCGGCCGGGTCGCCGCTGTCGAGCCAGTCCGCCTTGTGGGCGTAGCGGCCGCGCCAGCCCTTGTCGATCTGGACGAGGACTTCCGAGAGCGCCAGCGTGCCGATGGCGACGGCAAGGAGCGGGATGCCGTCGTAGAGCTCGATGAAGCCGAAGGTGAGCCGCGGCAGCCCTGTTTCGTCGTCGAGGCCGACGGCGGCGAGCATCAGCCCCGCGAGCCCGGAGATGATCCCCTTCAGGAACGACTTGCCGGAGACGGCCGCGATGAAGGTGAGGGCGAAGATCACCATGGCGGCGATCTCCACCGGCCCGAGGCCGACGGCGAAGCGGGCGAGCGGCGCGGCGAGTGCGATGAGCGCGACGGTGGCCAGGATGTCGCCGACGACGGAGGCGTAGAGCCCGATCTTGAGCGCCTTCTGGCTCCTGCCCGAGCGGGTCATCGGGTAGCCGTCGAGGGTGGTGACGACGGACGACGGCTCCCCCGGCACGTTGATGAGGATCGCCGAGACGGCCGAGCCCGCCGCGCCCCCCTTGTTGACCCCGATCAGGAAGGAGATCGCCGCCAGCGGCGACATCATGAAGGTGAACGGGATGAGGAGGGCGATCGCGGTCGCCCGGTTCATGCCGGGGAGCGCGCCGACCAGGTAGCCGATCGTGACGCCGAGGGTGATGTAGGCGATCACCGCGACGTCGAGGGCCTCGGAGACGGCGGTGGAAAGGGCTTCCATCCGGGGCCGCTCAGGGCAGCGGCGAGCCGAGGACGCGCGTCACCAGGAGGTGGACGACGACCACGGGCACGACGGCGGTGAGGGCGAGGGCGACCGCGTTGCGCTCGCCCATGAAGAGGGCGACGGCCGCGATGGTGGCGGGCCCGCCCACGAGGAAGCCGAAGCGGTCCGTCACGAGGACGCCCGCCACCACGATGGCGACGACGATGAGGAACATCCCCACCTCGCGGACGGTGAGGGGGACGGGTTCGCCCGCGTAGTCGGCCGGCTTCAGGATTGCCTTCGCGAGGAGGCCGGCCGAGGCGAGCGCCATCGCCGAGGCGACGAGCGTCGGGAAGAATCCCGGCGGCAGGCCGAAGGTGGTCCCCTCCATGATTTCGGCGGGGATCACCACGAAGATCATGAGGAGGCTCAGGAACAGAAGGAACGCGCCGCCCGCGGCGTCGGCCGTCCTCATCGCTTCCTCCCGCGGCCGTGCGGCCGTCCTCTCGCGGCCCTTCGGGGCCGTCGTCGTTGGGGGCGGCGGGCAGCAACCGCCGTGCCACCGGCAGGATAGGCACGCCGGGGGCCTTGCGGGAAGCCCCTCTCGGCGGGCGGCGCGCGAGGCTGTGCGCGGGTGCGACAGGGGTGTCCGCCGCGTGGACACGTCGCTTGCCGCTTGCCCTCGCCCGGCGAACCTGCTGACGTCGGCCGGACCACGACGGGGAGAGACGGGATGGATGCCGCGGACGCGCCCGAGGTGGGCTACGACGTGCCGGCGCTGCCGGGGATGGCGGCGGACGAGATCGAGACGCCCGCCCTCGTCCTCGACCTCGACGCGCTTCAGCGCAACATCGCCCGCATGCAGGCCTTCGCCGACGGGATGGGCGTGGCGCTGCGCGTCCACGGCAAGATGCACCGCTCGGCGGACGTGGCGAAGCTGCAGATCGCGGCCGGCGCGGTGGGTGTGTGCTGCCAGAAGGTGAGCGAGGCGGAGGCGTTCGCGCGGGCGGGCATCGCCGACATCCTGGTGTCCAACGAGGTGCGCGGCGCCCGCAAGGTGGACCGCCTGGCGAGCCTCGCCCGCCGCGGCGTGACGGTGGCGGTGTGCGTGGACGACGCGGACGCGGTGTCGGAGCTGTCCGCCGCCGCCCTCGACCACGGCACGACCCTCGCCGTCCTCGTGGAGATCGACGTGGGCGCGGGCCGTTGCGGCATCGCGCCGGGCGCCCCGGCCGCCGCCCTCGTGCGTCAGGTGGCGGCGGCGCCGGGCCTGTCCTTCCGCGGCATCCAGGCCTACCAGGGCGGGGCGCAGCACGTCGCGGACTACGCCGCCCGCAAGGCGCTCATCGAGGAGGCCGTGGCGCGGGTGCGCGACACGCTCTCCTGCCTCGCCGCGGAGGGGCTCGAGGCGCCGGTTGTCACCGGTGCGGGCACCGGCACGTTCGCCATGGAGGGGGGCTCGGGCGTCTACACCGAGATCCAGTGCGGCTCCTACGCCTTCATGGACGCCGACTACCGCCGCGTGCTGGACGAGTGGGGATCGCCGCTGTCGGCCTTCGAGCAGTCCCTTCACCTCGTCACGACGGTGATGAGCAAGCCCGTCCCGGACCGGGCGGTGTGCGATGCCGGCCTCAAGGCCCACTCGGTGGATTCGGGGATGCCGCTGGTCGCGGGCCGGGAGGACCTCGCCTACGTGAAGTGCTCCGACGAGCACGGCGTCATCGCCGACCCGGCGGACACCTTGAAGGTGGGGGACCGGCTCGCCCTCGTGCCCGGGCACATCGACCCCACCTGCAACCTCCACGACTTCTACGTCGCCGTCCGCGGCGGCCGCGTGGAGGCCGTGTGGCCGGTGACGGCCCGCGGCAAGGGCTGGTGAGGCGCGCAGCGACGCCCGTTCAGTCGAACACCTCGCCCGGGTAGACGCCCCAGAGCAGGTCCTGCTCGACGAAGCCGTCCCAGCCCTCGCCGGCCACGAGGCACCAGCGCCCGTCGCACGAGCGCACGCTCGCGAGCACGTTCGGCTCGAGGCGGGCGACCACCGGGGCGGCGCGGTCCGGCTGGGCGTAAAGGTCCACCGGCTCGGGCGACGCGCCGTCCTCGCCCGCCCGCCGCACCGCCTCCCACGGAACCACGAGGGCGGTCCTGTCGGCGGCGAGGAGGCTGTGGTGGACCCAGCCGTCGTCCCCTTCCGAATCGCGGATCCGCCGCCAGTTGGAAAACTCCTGCACGATCTCCACCGGCAGGCCCGCCTTCCGGAAGATCCAGCGGATGCGGTAGTCCGTGCCCGGCCCGCCGCGCACGTTCACCTCACCCGCCTTGAGGCTCACGAAGCGCGGGAGCGGCAAACCGCTCGGTCCCTCGTCGATGGCCTGTGAGGCGAGGGACGGCGCGCCCGCCGCCGCGAGGAAGGCGAGGGCGAGGAGGGCGCCGAAGGGCCCGCCGCCAGCCCGCCGCGCCTGCCCGTTCCGCCCGGTTTTCCGCGGCCCGCCGGGCCGTGTGCATCCCATCCCGCGGCCCCTTTGAGCCATTTGCATCCCCCGGGGTTTTCTGCCAGCAAGGGGTTGCCGTTCACCGACGAACACCGTCGCAATTCTCCCGATCCTGCCGCCTGCGGGCGGCGCAAGAGGCCCGACCGAGACACCCATGAACCCAGATCGGCCGATCGTCGTCGTCACGCGCAGGCTCCCCGATTCGGTGGAGGCGCGGATGCGCGAGCTGTTCGACGTGCGTCTCAACGCCGACGACGCGCCGATGAGCCAGGCCGAGCTCGTGGAGGCCGTCAAGACAGCCGACGTCCTGGTCCCCACCATCACCGACCGGGTCGACGCGGGCGTCCTGTCCCAGGCCGGGCCGCGGATGAAGCTCGTCGCCAACTTCGGCAACGGCGTCGACCACATCGACCTCGCCACCGCCTCCAACAGGGGCATTTCCGTCACCAACACCCCGGGCGTCCTCACCGAGGACACGGCGGACATGACGATGGCCCTCATCCTCGCCGTGCCGCGCCGCCTGGTGGAGGGGGTGAAGACCATCGAGGCGGGCGAGTGGCACGGCTGGTCGCCCACCTGGATGCTCGGCCACCGCATCTACGGCAAGCGCCTCGGCATCGTCGGCATGGGCCGGATCGGCACGGCGGTCGCGCGCCGCGCCCGCGCCTTCGGCATGTCGATCCACTACCATAACCGCCGCCGCGTGGCGCCGGAGGAGGAGGCCGCGCTCGAGGCCACCTACTGGGAGAGCCTCGACCAGATGCTCGCGCGGATGGACGTCGTCACCGTCCACTGCCCCCACACGCCGGCCACCTACCACCTCCTGTCGGCCCGCCGCCTCCAGCTGCTGAAGGCGGATGCGTACGTGGTGAACACCGCCCGCGGCGAGATCGTGGACGAGGCGGCCCTGGTGCGCCTGCTGGAAGCGGGCAGGATCGCCGGGGCGGGCCTCGACGTGTTCGAGCACGAGCCGGCGATCAACCCGCGCCTCGCGGACCTGTCCCGCAAGGGCAAGGTGGTGCTCCTGCCCCACATGGGCTCGTCCACCATCGAGGGCCGGATCGACATGGGCGAGAAGGTCATCATCAACATCAAGACCTTCATGGACGGGCACCGCCCGCCCGACCGCATCCTCCCCACCATGTACTGACCCCGCCGCGCCTCAACCGAACAGGGCGGCGAGCGTCTCCCCGGGCGGCCGCCCGGCGAGCGCCTCCGCGAACGCGCCGAGGACGAGGAGCCCGTAGAGCGCGGCGGCCGCCGTCACCGCGACCCGGCCGCGTGCTGCCGGAAGGCGCGCGGCGGCAAGTCCCGCGAGCGGGATCGCGTGCATGGCGTGGGTCGCGAGGAAGTGGGGAAAGCGCAGGTCGCCGACCGCGGTGGACCAGCCGAAGAAAAAAATGCCGTGCGCCTCGGTCGGCGCCGGGCCGACGAACGGGCCGGTGCCGGCCGCGAGCGTGCCCGCGGTCAGCAGCGTGAGCGGGAAGGTGGCGAGGAGGCCGAGGACGACCGACAGGTGGAGCGCTGGCGGCAGGCCGCTCTCCCGGTTGCGCGCGATGGCGACCCCGTAGGCGAGCGTCAGCGAGGTGAGGAGGACGGCGCCGACCCCCGCGAGGGAATAGAGCGCCGCCATCGTCGGGTCTGCGACGTTGAAGTGGGAGGCGGTGCCCGCGGCGGCCGCGCCCCCGATCCAGGTCATCTCGCCGAGGATCGCCACGGCACCGGCCACGACCCACAGGCGGAACCAGGTCGCGCGGCGCACCGCCTCCGGCACCAGCGGCGAGAAGAGGGCGAGCGTTCCGGCGTAGAGCGCGAGCGCGATCTCGAACTTCAGCGGCTTCGTCCAGATGGAGACGCCCCGGTGGAGGCAGTCGTCCACCGCCATCGCCGCGAGGGTGGGCAGCGCCAGGAGCGCGAGCGCGACCGCAAGGCCCGACAGGAGCGGCGCGGCGCAGACGGCCGCCCGGACGGCGGCGGAGAGGCCGCCGTGGACCGGTGCGGACGGAACGGCGGGGGCCGGGGTCACGGGCGGGCGCTACTGCGCGCCGCGCGGACGGCACCGTGGCCCGCCCGCACGACCAGGAACAGGAGGAAGCCCGCCGGCCTGAACAGGAACGTCGGCGGCAGGCAGGCGAGGGCGAGGGCAAACCGGATCCCCTCGGCCCGGGCGGTGCGCACGATCCAGGCGCCCACGAACAGGTCGAAGGCGAGGAAGTGGAGCCAGCCGGCCATGGCGATCTCCGGCTGGTCGAACAGGCGCATCACCCCTTCGAGGCTGTCGAAGCCGCCCTCCGCCCGGGACCAGAAGGCGAGCACCAGCCCCGCGTAGGCGACCGACAGAAGGCCGGGAACCACGACGCCCGCCACCCGGTCCGCGACGCGCGGGGCGAGCGGGGACAGGGCGAGCGCCACCCAGCCGACGAGGGCGAGGGGCCCGGAAACGGAAAAGAGGGTGTCCGTGTCCATCGCGTGGCGCTCCGTCAAGGTGCCGTCGGCGGCAAGGGTGGGGGACGTCCCTGACAGCGTCAAGATAATCTTGACGGCGTCAGGATCGGCCGTTATCGCCGCCCCATGGCCGGGTCGAGACGCTACCATCACGGCAGCCTCCGGGACGCGCTCCTCGCCGCGGGCGAGGCGGAGCTCGCCGGGAACGGCGTGGAGCGTTTTTCCCTGCGGGCCGTCGCGCGGCGGGCGGGGGTGAGCCACGCCGCGCCCGCCCACCACTTCCGCGACGCGGGCGAGCTTCTGACCGCCCTCGCGGCCCTGTCCTACGGGCGCTTCCTCGAGGAGATGCGCCGCCACGCCGACGCGGCGGGGACGGACGCGGTGGACCGCCTCGTGGCCTCCGGCCTCGGCTACATCGCCTACGCGCGGGCCCATCCGGCGCTCTTCGACCTCCAGTTCTTTTCCGACCGGCCCGACTACGCCGACCCCGCCCTCGCGGCCGCGGCACGGGCCGCCTACGCGCACCTCGCACACCACGTGGCGGCCGTCCTCGCCGCGCGCGGGCGCACCCTCGCCGACGAGCCGGACGCCGTCGCCCACGCCTGGGCCACCGCCCACGGCCTCGCCGCCCTCGCCGCGCGCCCGCGCCCGGGCCTGCCGGACGGCCCGGCGGAAGAACGGCGGGCCGCCTTCGAGCGCATCCTGCGCGCGGCCTGTACGGCGCTGTGAGCCCCGCCGGCCGGTCGGCGCGGGCCCGGGCACGGCCGCGATTGAGGCGCGCGGACGGAGCGGCTATGTAGGGCGCCCGGCCGCGCCGCCCGGCGCCCGGCCGTCCCGAGGGGGAGAGAGATGTCCGTCCCGCCCGCCGACCCGCCGGCCACCCACCCGGCGAGCCAGCAGGAGCACGCGCTCCAGGACCTCGCCAAGGCACGCACCATCGCCGAGGCGCTGCCCTACATGCTGCGCTACGACGACCGGACGATCGTCGTGAAGTACGGCGGCCACGCCATGGGCGACCCGGCGCTCGCCCGCGCCTTCGCCGAGGACGTGACGCTCCTCACCCTCGCGGGGGTCAACGTGGTGGTGGTCCACGGCGGGGGGCCGCAGATCGCCGCCATGCTGGACCGGCTCGGCATCGCCTCGGAGTTCCGCGGGGGCCTGCGCGTCACCGACCGCGCCACCGTGGAGGTGGTCGAGATGGTCCTCGCCGGCTCCATCAACAAGGAGATCGTGCGCA
>CAZJNX010000134.1:0-13700 GCA_964547415.1 uncultured Hyphomicrobiales bacterium | reverse complement strand
GGCGGGCGGCGAGCCGGCCGTCGCGGGCGGGTGAGCCGCGGCGACGGCACCGCCGCGACCGCGCCGGGCGGTGCCGCGGCGGCGACGCGCACCGGCGCCGCGTGGGGCGACGCGGCCGCCGTCCTGGCGCTGGTCGTGACGTTCGTCCTCGCCACCGCGCCGTGGTGGCGGGACGGACTCACCATCCCGTGGGACGCCAAGAACCAGTTCTATCCCGTCCTGCAATGGCTCGCGGCCGAACTGCACGCGGGGCGGGTGCCGGACTTCATGGCCGAAATCTACGCCGGGCGGCCGAGCCTGTCCGACCCGCAGTCGATGGTGACCTCGCCCGGCTTCCTGCTCCTCGCCGCGCTCGACCCGGCGCCGTCGATGCTGGCGCTCGACATGCTGGTCCTTTCGGAGCTGCTGCTCGGCGGCCTCGCGATCGTCGTTCTCGGCCGCATGTGGGGCCTCCATCCGGTGGCGTGCTTCCTCGGCGCGCTGGTGTTCGTCTTCGGCGGCGCGCCGATGGCGCGGCTGCAGCACGTCCTGCTCGTGCAGAGCTACGCCTTCGTCCCGTTCGTGCTGCTCGCGATCGACTGGACGCTGCGCCGGCCGAGGCCGTGGAAGGGCGTGCTCGCCGGCCTCGCGGTCGGTCTCCTCGCCGTCGGGCGGGACCACGTGGCCTTCCTGTCCCTCCTCGTCGCCGCGGGCTGGGGCCTGTTCTGCCTGTTCGCCCACGGCGATCCAGCGAGGCGCCTGCGGATGGCCGTGCCGGCGATCGCCGTCGCCGTCGTCGTCGCGATCGTGATCGCGGCGGCGCCGGTCCTGGCCACGCTGTCCTTCGCCGAGGAGAGCAACCGGCCGAGCTTCGGCTTCGCGGCCTCGGCCGCGGGCGGCATCGGCTGGCCCGGGATCTTGACGCCTTTCTTTCCGGATCTTTACAATTCCCTGTTCGAGGGTGAGCAGTACTGGGGGCCGCTGAGCGATAGCTGGCGCTGGACCTTCTTCGGCGACGCGACCACGATCCAGGTCTATTTCGGGCTGGTGCCGGTCGTGCTCGTCCTCCTCTACGCCTTCGCCTGGCGCGGGGCGGGGCCCCTTCAGCGCTTCGCGACCCTCCTCGTCGTCTTCGCCCTCCTTTACGCCCTCGGATGGCAGACGCCCGCCTTCCGGCTCTACTACCACCTCGTGCCGGGGGTGGACCTTTTCCGCCGCGCGGCCGATGGCGCCTTCGTCCTCAACCTCGCCCTCGCCCTCCTCGTCCTTGCGGGTGCGGGTCGCTACGTGGCGAACGGGCTGCCGCCCGCGCGGCGCGCGCGGTGGCTGCCGCTCGTCCTCGCTTTCGCGGCCGCGACGGCGGGCGCCTTCGCCTACGCGATCCTGCACGACCGTCTCGCCGGCGCGGCCGGCGACGTCGCGCTGGCCGCGCTCCTCATCCTCGCCGTCGCAAGCCTCCTCGCCTGGGGGGCGCGCGGGGGGCGGCGCCGGCGGGTGGCGGTGCTCGCCGGTCTCGCCGCCGCGACGGCGGTCGACCTGTCCGTGTTCTCCGCGGGGACGCGCAACAACGCCATGTCCGGCGACCTGTGGGCCGTGCTGGCGCGGCCCATGGAGCATCCGGCCGCACGCGCCCTCGTCCAGCGCGTCGCGGCGGCCGAAGCCGCGGGCGGGCCGGTGCGGGTGGAGATCCGCGGCGTCGACCATCCCCACCGCTCCGGCGGCTGGCAGAACCTGTCCCTCGTCCTCGGCGTGGAGAACGTGTCGGGCTACAACCCGCTGCGCTCCGCCGCCTACGCCCGCGCCGCCTTCCCGGGGCAGAACAGCCACCTGCCGCGCCGCCGGTTCGGCGAGCAGATGACCGGTTACCGCTCCGCCCTCGCCGATCTCCTCGGCCTTCGCTACATCCTCCTCGGCGCGCCGATGGAGGCGGTGGACCCGGCGAGCGCCCCCTTCTTCGGCCAGCCGGAGCGGATCGGCGACGCCTTCCTCTACGAGAACCCGCGGGCGCTGCCCCGGGCGGTGCTGGTGCGCGCCGACCGGACGGTGCCCATGGACCCGGTCCTCGCCGCGGGCGCTGGCCCGCTGCCCGACCTCGACTGGCGGACACAGGCGCTCGTCGGCCTCGCCGCGCCGGGCGGGCCGGCGCCGGGCGCGCCGGCGGGGGAGGGGGCGCCGGGCGCGCCGGCGGGGGACCTCGAGATCGTGGAGCACGCGCCTGGACGGCTCGTCGCGCGGATCGCGCCGGAGGCTGCCGGCCACGTGATCCTCCACGAGCTGGCGCATCCGGGCTGGACGGCGCGGGTGGACGGGGAGCGGCGGCCCCTCGTCCCGGCGAACGGGCTGTTCCAGGCCGTCGCGGTCGGCCCGGGGGACCGCGCCGTCACCTTCACCTTCGAGGGGCCGTGGGCGGCGATCGGCGGGTGAGGTCCGCGGCCTCAGGCGCTCTCGCGCAGGCGCGCGGGCGCCCCGGCCGCCGTCTCGGCCGCGCGCAGGGCCTCCTCGGCCCGCTCCATGTAGCCGCGGGTGATGGGCAGGGCATCCACCCGCCTGGCGAGCTGGATCTGGAAGACGACGAAATCGCCCGCGCGGAAGGAGGCCTCGCAGGCGGCGAGGTAGAACTCCCACATCCGGCAGAAGCGGGCGTCGTGAAGGGCCTCCGCCGCGGCGCGGTTCGCCATGAAGCGCTCGCGCCAGGCCTTCAGCGTCTCGGCGTAGTGGAGGCGCAGCATCTCCACGTCGGTGACGACGAGGCCGAGCCGCTCGATCGCCGGCATCACCTCCGACAGGCTCGGGATGTAGCCGCCCGGGAAGATGTACTTGGCGATGAAGGGGTTGGTGGCCCCCGGCGGTCCGGTACGGCCGATGGTGTGGAGCAGCATCACCCCGTCCTCGGCGAGGAGGCGGCGGCAGGCCTCGAAGTACTCCCCGTAATGGGAGACGCCCACGTGCTCGAACATGCCCACCGAGACGATCCGGTCGAAGCGCCCCGCGACGTCCCGGTAGTCGGTGAGCTCGAAGCGGGCGTAATCGGACAGGCCCGCCTCCCGGGCGCGGCGGCGGGCGCGCGCGAGCTGCTCGTCCGACAGGGTGATGCCCGTCACCTCCACGCCCGCGGTGCGGGCGAGGTAGAGGCCGAGGCCGCCCCAGCCGCAGCCGATGTCGAGGACCCGCTGGCCCGGCTCGAGGGCGAGCTTGGCGGCGATGTGGCGCTTCTTGGCGAGCTGGGCCTCGTCGATGGTGGCGTCCGGCCGCTCGAAATAGGCGCAGGAGTACTGCCAGTCCCCGTCGAGGAAGAGGGCGTAGAGGTCGTCGCCGAGGTCGTAGTGGTGTTTCACGTTGCGCCGCGCCCGCCCGCGCGGGTTGAACTGGGCGAGGCGGCGTCCGGCGATCGCGAGGCGGCGGCGGAGCGCGGCCTGCCAGTGGGGGAGGTCCTCGGCGCCGGACTGGAGCAGCAGGAGGAGGAAGTCGTGGACGTCTCCCTCCTCGAGGACGAGGCGTTCGTCCGTGTAGGCCTCGCCGAGGCGCAGGTGCGGGTGGATGAGAAGGTCCCGCGCGACCTTGTGGTCCATGAAGCGAACGCGCACGGGACGGCCCGTCCCGTCGCCGAAGGTTTCCCGCGTGCCGTCCGCATCGACGATCTCCAGGTGGCCCGTACGGACGATGCGCCGCAGGAAACCGGCCAAGAGCCCGATCATGGGTCCGCTCCGTGGCAGTTTCTCCTTCCCGTGCCGCCCGCTTCCTCCCCGTGGAGGCAAGGCCGCGGGGCGGACCCCGCGGCATGCGACACCCTGTCAGGACAAGTTGCCGTTAAACGGAGGGTTTCGCAATCAATCCACGCGCGACGCCTCCTCGCCCGGGGCGGGTGCCGCCCCGTCGTCACCGCCCTCGGCGGTTTCGCCCTCTTCCTCGTCCTCCGGCTCGAAGACGAAGCGCTCGTCCTCGCGGGCGAGCACGTCCTCGCCGGCGGCCTGGCGCTCGGCCTCGTCGGGGGAGCGGGCGACGTTGAGCGAGATGGGCACGATCACCTCCGGGTGGAGGACGATCGACACGCCGTGGATGCCGATGGTCTTGATCGGCTGGTTGAGGTCCACCTGCTGCCGGCGGACGGTGAAGCCGTTCTCCTCCAGGAGGTCGGCGATGTCGCGGGTGGAGACGGAGCCGTAAAGGACGCCGGTCTGCCCGGCCTGACGGATCGCGGTGAAGGACTTGCCCTCGAGCGTGGTCGCAACCTTCTCCGCCTCCTGGCGGCGCTCCAGGTTGCGGGCCTCGAGCTGGACCTTCTCGCGCTCGAAGCGCGCCGCGTTGGCCCTGGTGGCGCGCAGGGCCTTGCCCTGGGGCAGGAGATAGTTGCGCGCGTAGCCGTCGCGCACCGTCACGCGCTCGCCCATCTGGCCGAGCTTGGGCACCCGTTCGAGCAGGATGACTTCCATGTGTTTCGTCCTCGTCTGTCCCGGCGGCGCGGCGCGCCCCGGTTAGAGGCGGCCTCGCCGGGCACGCCCCAGATGGCGGTCGGGCGGTCCCGCCCGGGCGGATCGTCGACGTCCTGCCGCGGACCCTACTTGATGACGTAGGGCAGGAGGCCGAGGAAGCGGGCGCGCTTGATGGCGCGGGCGAGCTCGCGCTGCTTCCGCGCGGACACGGCGGTGATGCGCGAGGGCACGATCTTGCCGCGCTCGGAGATGTAGCGCTGCAGGAGCTTCACGTCCTTGTAGTCGATCCGCGGCGCGTTGGGGCCGGAGAACGGGCAGGTCTTGCGACGCCGGAAGAAGGGGCGGCGCGTGGGAAGCTGTGCGATGTCGACCATGGGTCTTGCCTATCCTGGGATCCGGTTGCCGTCAGCGACGCTCTTCGCGGGGGCCGCGGTCCTCGCGGGGGCCTCGGTCCTCCCGGGGGCCACGGTCTTCCCGGGGCCCGCGGTCCTCGCGCGGGCCGTCGCCGTCGCGGGGGCCGCGGTCGCGGCGGCGGCGGTCGTCCCGGTCGCGCTTCTGGCGCATGACGGACGGACCCTCCTCGTGGGCGTCCACGCGGATGGTGAGGTAGCGCATCACGTCGTCGTGCAGGCGCATCTGCCGTTCCATCTCGGCGACGGCTTCGGACGGCGCGTCGATGTCCATGAGCGCGTAGTGCGCCTTGCGGCTCTTGTTGACGCGGTAGGCGAGGGTCTTGAGACCCCAGTTCTCGGTCCGGCCGACGGACCCGCCGTTCTCGGCGAGAACGCCCTTGAAGTGTTCGATCAGCTGGTCGACCTGCTGGCCCGACACGTCGGGCCGCGCGAGGAAGACGTGCTCGTAGAGCGGCATGCCTTGCCCTTTCCATGTTGGCCCGGGGCGACGTGCCCGCGGGCTGCTGGTCCGGAACGGCGCAAAGCCCCGTCGAGGCCCGAGGGAAAAGGGCGACCCTGTCCCATCGCGGGCGGAGACACCGGAAGTCGGGTCCATCGAGGGAGGGGGCGCGCCGCACCGTCGCCGGCGGGCAACCCGTCTTCCCTCACCCTGTCGCGACGCCGTGGCCGGCGATCCCGCCCGGGACCACCGCCCGCCACCGCCCCGCCCGCGCGAATGCGCTTTTGCGGGGCCGCGCGCCGCGTCGCGACCTTCCGTTCAGCCTCTGGCCGCTGCCGGAAGCGCACCATATGGACCAATCCCTGCGCGAGCGCAACGCCCGCGGCGGGCATCGGCCGTGCGCTTGACCCCGCACCCGGCGGGGTGCTTTGAGCGGCCGAAACCGTTGCGGCACCGACGCACCCGAAAGGTCCCATGTCGATCGCGTTCCTCTTTCCCGGGCAGGGCAGCCAGCACGTGGGCATGGCGGCCGACATCGCCGATGCGTATCCGGCCGCGGCCGCCGTCCTGTCCGAGGTGGACGAGGCGCTCGGCGAGCCCCTGTCGCGCCTGATGCGCGAGGGGCCGGTCGAGACCCTGTCCCTCACCGCCAACGCCCAACCCGCGCTGATGGCGGCCTCGCTCGCCACCCTCGCCGCCCTCGAGGCGGAAGGGGTGACGGTGGAGGCCGCCCGCTTCCTCGCCGGCCACTCGCTCGGAGAATACGCCGCGCTCGCCGCCGCCGGCAGCCTGTCGGTCGCCGACGCGGCCCGTCTCCTGCGGATCCGTGGGGAGGCGATGCAGGCCGCCGTCCCGGTGGGGGAGGGGGCGATGGCCGCCCTCCTCGGGCTCGACGCGGACGCGGCCGCGGCCGTCGCCGCCGACGCGGCGGAGGGGGCCGTCATCGCCATCGCCAACGACAACGCGCCCGGCCAGTGCGTCGTCTCCGGCGAGCGGGCGGCGGTGGAGCGGGCGGTGGCCCTCGCCCGCGAGCGCGGCGCGAGGAAGCCCGTCCTGTTGCCGGTGAGCGCGCCGTTCCACTCGCCCCTGATGGCGCCCGCCGCCGAGCGCATGGCCGCCGTCCTCGCGGCGGCGGACATCCGGCCCGCACGGGTCCCGGTGGTGAGCAACGTGGCGGTGGCCCCGGTGACGGCGCCGGACGAGATCCGCCGTCTCCTCGTGGAGCAGGTGACGGGCCGGGTGCGCTGGCGCGAATCGATGGCCTTCCTCGAGGCGAACGGAGTCGCGCGCGCCTTCGAGCTCGGGGCCGGCAAGGTCCTGACCGGCCTTTCGAAGCGCGCCGCCCCCGCGATCGCGGCGAGCGCGGTCAACGGGCCGGCGGACGTGGCGGCGGCTGCGGCGGCGATCGCGGGCGCACGGGCGGCGGAGTAGCGGGACGGATGTTCGACCTTTCGGAAAGGTGCGCGCTCGTGACGGGCGCGAGCGGGGCGATCGGCGGGGCCATCGCCCGCGCCTTCCACGGGGCGGGGGCGACGGTGGTGCTCGCGGGCACGCGCCGCCCCGCCCTCGAGGCGCTGGCGGGAGACCTCGGCGAGCGGGTGGCGGTCGTCACCGGCAACCTCGCCGACCGCGCCGAGACCGACGCCCTCATGAAGGCGGCGGAGGAGACCGCCCCGGTCGACATCCTCGTCAACAACGCGGGCGTCACCGCCGACGGCCTCGCCCTGCGCATGAAGGACGAGGACTGGGACCGTGTGATCGAGATCGACCTCACGGCCGCCTTCCGCCTCACCCGCCTCGCCGTCAAGGGCATGATGCGCCGCCGTTACGGGCGGGTCATCTCCATCGGGTCGGTGGTGGCCGCCATCGGCAACGCGGGGCAGGCGAACTACTGCGCGGCGAAGGCGGGCCTCGAGGGCATGAGCCGCTCCCTCGCCCGCGAGCTCGCACCGCGGGGAATCACCGTCAACGTGATCGCGCCCGGCTTCATCGAGAGCGCCATGACGGACGCCCTCGCAGACGAGCAGAAGGCGGCGATCCTCTCCCAGGTGCCAGCGGGCAGCCTCGGGACGGGGGCGGACGTCGCCGCGGCCGCCCTGTTCCTCGCGAGCGGGGAGGCGCGCTACGTCACCGGCCAGACGATCGGCGTCAACGGCGGCATGGCCATGGGCTGAGGCGGCTTCCGCGGCCGCCGCGCAGGCATGGCGGGCCTGCGCTCCGGGCCGGTCGGCTTCGTGCTGACAAGCGAAGCGAACCTGTGATAGGCGGCAGAGCCTGCGGCGGGGAACCGCGCGGGTCCTTCCCACGGGTGGGGCCGGGCTCCGATCCGGGGCTTGACAGGACGGTCCCGGCAATCGAGACGAACCACCGACGGCAAGACCGACAACCGAAGACCTGCGGGGCGACGCCCGACGTCGGTCGGACTGCAGGAACTTGAGGAACACAGAATGAGCGACACCGCGGAACGGGTGAAGAAGATCGTCGTGGAGCACCTCGGCGTCGAGGCGGACAAGGTGGTCGAGAGCGCCAGCTTCATCGACGACCTCGGCGCGGACAGCCTCGATACCGTGGAGCTCGTGATGGCCTTCGAGGAGGAGTTCGGCGTCGAGATCCCGGACGACGCGGCCGAGACGATCCTCACCGTCGGCGACGCGGTGAAGTTCCTGGACAGCCAGAAGGCCTGAGCCCTCCATCGTGATCGCCCCGACCTGCGCCCCCGGCGGCGCCTTCCGAAGCGGTGGCCGGCATGGCTGACGACGCGCGTCTGAAGCGGGTCGTCGTCACCGGCCTCGGCACCGTCAACCCGCTCGGCGCGGACGCCGAGACGTCCTGGCGCGGCATCCTCGGCGGGGTGAGCGGCGCCAGCGCCGTCACCCACTTCGACGTCGCCGACCTGCCGGCCCGCATCGCCTGCATGGTGCCCCGCGCCGGCCGGCCCGAAACGTGCGCCAAGCCCCACCTCGACGGGGCGCGCCCGTTCGACCCGGACGACTGGATGGAGCCGAAGGAAAGCCGCAAGGTCGACGAGTTCATCGTGTTCGCGATGGCCGCGGCCGAGATGGCCTTCCGCGACGCCGGCTGGCGGCCGCAGAGCGAGGAGGACCGCGTCCGCACGGGCGTCCTCATCGGCTCTGGCATCGGCGGGCTCGAGGGGATCGAGCAGGGCGGGCGCCTCCTCGCCGAGCGCGGGCCGCGGCGGCTCTCCCCCTTCTTCATCCCGGGACGCCTCATCAACCTCGCCTCGGGCTACGTGTCGATCCGGCACGGGCTCAAGGGCCCGAACCACGCGGTGGTGACGGCCTGCTCGACGGGGGCCCACGCCATCGGCGACGCGGCGCGGCTCATCATGCTGGGCGATGCCGACGTGATGCTGGCGGGTGGCACCGAATCGCCGGTGAGCCGCCTCGGCCTCGCCGGCTTCTGCGCCGCCCGGGCGCTCTCCACCGGCTTCAACGACGCGCCGGCGCGCGCCTCCCGCCCCTACGACCGGGACCGGGACGGCTTCGTGATGGGCGAGGGCGCGGGCGTCCTCGTCCTCGAGGAGCTGGAGCACGCCCGCGCCCGCGGCGCGCACATCTACGGCGAGGTGGTCGGCTACGGCCTGTCGGGGGACGCCTACCACATCACCGCTCCGTCGCCGGACGGGGACGGGGCCTACCGCTGCATGGTCGCGGCCCTGAAGCGGGCGGGCGTCGATGCGAGCGAGCTCGACTACGTCAACGCCCACGGCACCTCCACACCCCTCGGCGACGAGATCGAGCTCGAGGCGGTCCACCGCGTCCTCGGCAACGCGGCGGGCAAGGTGAAGATGTCATCGACGAAGTCGGCGACCGGGCACCTCCTCGGCGCGGCCGGCGCTGTGGAAGCGATCTTCACCCTCCTCGCCATGCGCGACGGCGTCGCGCCACCCACCATCAACCTCGACAACCCGTCGGTCGACACGCCGGTGGACCTGGTGCCCGGGGCGCCGCGGCCGGCGGACATCCGCGTCGCGCTGTCCAACTCCTTCGGCTTCGGCGGCACCAACGCGAGCCTCGTGTTCCGCACCTACGACGCCTGACGCGCAGCCTGCGTCGGCGCGCAAGCCCCGTGCAAGGCACGCCTGCCAGTCTCCCGGAGGATGGGGGACCGAACGGCGCGGGGCCGGCGCCGGCCGGCTCCCGTCCCCTGGCGGGCGGGCGTGCGCGGACGGCTTCGCACGCAGCGCGCCGGGCGGGCGGCTGGCCGTGCCGTCGCGGTTGTGCCGAGGCTTCGTCTCCCGGGGCGGTCTTCGCGGCCCCATGCCCGCTCCCGGGGGACGTCCGGCGGGGGGCGACGTCGGTGGCGCCGGGCATCCTCCCCCGGGGCGCCGCCGGCCAGAGCGGCGTCCGTCTCGACCGGGCCCTCGTCGACGGCGGGCGTCGCGGCCGGGGCGGCGGTGCGACTCACGCAAACGTGTCGGGGCGCTGCTTCCGTCCCTTCCCGTGCGTGTCTGGGGAACGCCGCGCCGGCCAAGGTGTGCCGGCGGGCGAGGCCCAGGCCCGTTGTGCCCGGTCGAACAGCGTCGCTCGGCCCGGCGAAGGCGGGCCGGCGGCCGTGGATGGGCGGGGGCGACGGCGCGCGTGCGCCTCTTCCGCCGTTGCAGCGCGGCTGCGGTCACGCTAGGCGGATGGGGTTCGTGGTCACCGGCGGTTTCGGGATCGCTCGATTCCGGTTGACCCGTCCGCCTCGCCGGGCCGACGCTCCGACCGTTGTTGGACGGGCCGTCGCGAAGGACAGCGGGCGCAGGCGCGAGGGGCGTCACCTCGCGCCGGAGGGGTCCACGGTGCCGGGCTGGCGTTGCGGGGCCGGGTCCAAGGGGCCGGGCCGGCGGTTCCTGGTCCGCGGTGCAGGGCCGACGGTGCCGGGTCCACGGTGCAGGGCCGGCGGTGCCGGGTCCACGGGGCAGGGCCGGCGGTTCCGGGTCCGCGGTGCAGGGCCGGCGGTTCCGGGTCCGCGGTGCAGGGCCGGCGGTGCCGGGTCCACGGGGCCGGGCCGGCGGCGACGGGTCCACGGGGCCGGGCCGGCGGTGCTGGTCTGCGACCGGCGGCCACGCTGGCGACAGGTGCCATGCCGACGGCAGGCGCCGCGTCGCCGTCCAGGCGCGGCGCCGGCGTCAGACGCTGCGACGCGCGCGGCAGCTTCGGCGGCGGCAATCGCGCCGGCGCCGGCCGCGGCAGGTGCGCGGACGGCGGCTCGGGCGGGGTGACCGGCGGATCCGGATCCCCGCGCGCGGAGGTGCCCGCCGGATCGGCAGTCGGGCCCGAGGGCCACCGCCCGGGGCGGGTTGTTCGACGTGGGAGGGACGGGTTGAGCGAAGGAGATGGTCGCAGGCGCCCGGCGCCTTTGGGGCGGGATCCGGGGCGCCGCCGGCGCGGCGGAGCGGCCGCGGAACGCAACGGCAGGTCCCGCTCGCGGCTCGCCCACAATCCCGTCGTCCTGTTCCTGAACCTCGTGATGACCATGCTCGTCGTTGGGGTGATCGGGGTCGCGGCGGCCACCTGGTTCGGCCGGCAGGCCTACTACGAGCCCGGCCCGACCACCTCCGACGAGGTCATCCAGATCATCCGCGGCACCTCGGTCGACGCCATCGCGGACGCGCTGGAGGAGCGGGGCATCATCTCGAGCGGGATCGTCTTTCGCGCCGCCTCCCTCGCCCTCGGAACGGCGCCCCGCATCAAGGCGGGCGAGTATCGCGTCCCTGCCGGCGCCAGCATGGCGGCGGTGATGGACCAGCTGGTGGCCGGCCGCGTCGTCCAGCATCCGATCACGATCCCCGAGGGGCTGAGCAGCGCCCAGGTCGTTGACATCCTGAAGGCGAGCGAGGTCCTCGTCGGCACGATCGAGACGATACCGGCCGAGGGGACCCTCCTGCCGGAGACCTATCTGGTGGAGCGGGGCACCACGCGCGACACCCTCATCCAGCGGATGCAGCGGGCCCACGCCGCCGCCGTCGAGGACGCCTGGCAGGCCCGCCAGGCGGATCTGCCCATCGACGACCCGCGCGACCTCGTCATCCTCGCCTCGATCGTCGAGAAGGAGACCGGCCAGGCCGACGAGCGGGAACTCGTCGCCGGGGTCTTCGTGAACCGCCTGCGCCGGGGCATGCGCCTTCAGTCCGACCCGACGATCCTCTACGGCCTCTACGGTGGCGAGGCGTGGGAGCGCCCGCGGACCATCTATCGCTCGGAGATGGACCGGCCCAACCCCTACAACACCTACCAGATCGACGGCCTGCCGCCGGGGCCGATCGCAAACCCCGGCCGGGAGACACTCCTCGCCGTCGCCGACCCGGCCGAGACCGACGCGCTCTACTTCGTCGCCGACGGCACCGGCGGCCACGCCTTCGCGAGGACCTACGACGAGCATCGCCGCAACGTCGCCCGCTGGCGCGAGATCGAACGCAGCCGGAGCAACTGACCCGTCGGCCGCCCGCCGGCCCCGCCGGCATCGTGAAGGCCATCCCGTCCCCGCCCGGTCGCCGCGAACCTTCGCGTCCGGCCGTGCGGCGGAAACCGCGGCTTGCCGTTGCGAACGATCCGGCGACGGCCCGTCCGCCAGGGCCGTCGCCCGTGCCCGGATCCCTCTTCCAGCCGGCGCGCCCGATCCGGTCGCCTCACCTGGTTACCGCCATCGCCGCTCGTCGGGTGGCCATTCCGCGGCAGTCTCGCGCCCCGCGACCGAAGGCCGTCTCATCTGCCGCCCGGTCCGCCCGACCGCAGCCCGGTAAGCGTGGTTCCGGCGAGCGTCGGGGCGTCCCGTGGCCGGTCGGCATGTCTTTCCGCTCGCCCGTTCCGACGGTCGAGGCCGGACGACTCCGGTCCGCTGCGCGAACGGCCGTCCCGCCGTTGCAGGTCATGGTCGTGTCCCGGTTGCCCGGTCCGCCCGATCGCCGCTCGTCGGTCGGCCTTTCCCTGCGGCCGGATCCCGTCCCGCCGTTCCGCGTCGCACACTCCGCTGGCCTTCGTTCTCCTCGGCGCGGTCGATCGCGCGGCCTCACGGGTTGCGGCGTGGCCGAGATCCTTGCGCGGGGTGCCGTTCACCGGTCCCGACCCGGTGATCGCGACCCCGGTCGCGGCGGTCGCGCGGCCGCGCTGGCGGGTCGGTCGTGACCGACACCGGGCCGGGACCGGCCGATGACGGCAGAACCGTCCCCGCCACATCTCGGTCGCCGATCGCATGGCCAGCGACGCCGGTCGCGGAGTCCGGTGCCGGCGGGGATGATCGTGGACCGGCGAGCAACTCAGCCAGCCTCCACGTCGCTTCGATCTGAGGGGCCGTCGACACTCCTCCTTGCCGGCCGCGCGGTTTCCTCCCCGGCAAGCGCCGTGGCGAGCGGTCACGAAGCGACACCCGTCCGATGGCACCGGGCGCGCCTTGTCGTCGTCCGCCTCCGCCAGCCACTGCCATCCGCCGATGGCTCGCCCCGCTGCCGTCGCCCGAAGGCGGCGGCGCCCGCGGCGCCGTCCGAGCGGCAGGCAGGCCGCCCCTCCACGACAGCGGCCGATGGCGATGCTGGAGCCCGGAGCCCGGACGCTCCGCGGGAGGGTCCCCATTCACCGGGCCCGGGGCCGGCCGGCACCCGCCCGTCCATCGCAAGGCGCCGCTCAGCGGCCCGTCCGACCGGGCGCGCGGGCAATCGTGGTCGGACCCCAAGGCTCGCCAGGGCGAGGTCGAGGTAGCGCCCCGCCGTTTGGTGTATGGGGCCGGCTTTCGGAGGGGCGCGAGCTGGTCGGGAGGCGGGGGCAGGCAGCCTGACGGTGGGCGGATCGGTGACGCGGGCCAGGGACTATAGCCCCATGGTGCCGCGCGCGGGCCCACGGTGGTCTCGATCACCGGGGGGGCCGAAAAGGCGGATGATGGCCGTGTCGTTCGGGAGGGTCCGACGTCGCAACGGCGCTCGATCGCCTTGTCCATGCGTTCGACGGGGTGGTCGAGCTGATCTGCGCCCGGTGCTCCGCGGGGAAGTCCTTGGTGGGGAGGATGTCGTCGCAGGCGGTGTCCGTCATGGCGCCGAGGCGCTCGTTCTTCTCGCGGCGTGGATTGGCGAGGGCGCACCGGCGGGCCTTCCCCTCGGGCCTCATCTCCTGGGCGAAGATCGTCTTGGGCATGGCGGCCGCCGGCGCGGCCCCGTCGGCCGGTTGGCCGCCCGTCGGTGGCGACCGAGCGTGGCCCGGCTCAGGCGCCAGACCCTGCACACCCGAGCCAGGTGGGGCGCTGCGCGGAGGCGGAGACGGTCTGGCTCATCATCTCGGCCTGCGCAGCCGAAAAGGCGGGCCGCCCTCCAGCCGCTCGATCTTCGCCGCCCGCAGCTCGTTCGCCATGGTGATGAGCGATGCTCGAATCTGGGTGACGGGGCCGGTCAGGCGGCGCATTGATCGGCGTGCGCGGTGTCGGCGACGCCGTCGGTGACCGTGACGC
>CAZJNX010000133.1:0-13761 GCA_964547415.1 uncultured Hyphomicrobiales bacterium | reverse complement strand
GGCGCGGGCGAGGTCCGTCGACGTCCGGCGCCCCTCGTCCCGGAAGGGGCGCGGGGCGCCCGTCCCCGGCTGCCGGCGGCGACCGGCCGGCCACCGCGGGCAAGGCTGGCCCGCCCCACGTGCCGGCCCGCGCGGCCGACGGTGGAGGGGGACTGGCGCGCGCACGGGGCGGCGGATCGCACCGGCACGGTCGTCCCGGCGGCCGGACCGCCGCCCAGCCTGCGGCGCGCTTCGCCTCGCCACGGCCAGCGGCGCGGCGTGCGCTCGCCGCAGGCCAGGCGGCGGGCAACCGGCCGACCTGTCCGAGCCGGATCCGGCCGGGCCGGCCTCGCGCCGTGTTCCGCGGCCGGCGGGGCGCGCGTCAGTTGCGGTCTTCGGGCAGGACCGGGAGGGGCAGGATCTCCACCCCCTCCTCGATGAGGGCGCGCGCTTCCTCCGCCTCCGCCTGGCCGTAGATCGGCCGCGCCTCCGCCTCGCCGTAGTGGATGCGGCGCGCTTCCTCCGGGAAGGCACGCCCGACGTCGACGCCCGTCTCCTGCACGTGCCGGCGCACCGCGCGCATGAGGCCGAGGAGCGCCGCCGCGCGCGGGTCGCCCGCCGCCACGGGCCCCGGCCCCTCGCCCGCGGGGGCGGCAGGCGAGTCGGCGGGCGCCGGAGCCGCCTCGCGCCGGCCGCCGCCGCGGGCGATGGCCGGCGCCATCAGGGCCCGGTCGACCTCGCTGGAGCCGCAGGCGGGGCAGGTGAGGCGGCCCCCGGCCACTTCGCTCTCGAAGGCGGCGGAGGAGGCGAACCAGCCCTCGAAGTCATGGGCGTTGGCGCACTGGAGACGGTAGCGGATCATGAAAGCGCAGGCTCCGGCGCGCCTTCGCCGGCGCGCACCACCGTGAACGGGCGACGGTTGGCGAGGGACGGGATGCGCCCGCGGGCCTCGGCGACGGCCGCCGGGTCGAGGTCGGCGGCGATCACGCCGGGACCCTCGCCCCCTTCCGCGAGGACCCGGCCCCACGGATCGACGATCAGCGCGTGGCCGTAGGTGGTCCGCCCGTCCTCGTGGGTGCCGCCCTGGGTGGCGGCGACGAGGCAGGCGCCGTTCTCGATGGCGCGGGCGCGAATGAGGCTGTGCCAGTGGGCCTCGCCCGTCTGGCGCGTGAAGGCGGCGGGCACCGACAGGAGGGTCGCGCCGGCCTCCGCGAGGGCGGCGTAAAGGGCCGGGAAGCGCAGGTCGTAGCAGATGGAGAGGCCGAGAACGAACGGGCCGACCGGCGCGACGACGCCGCGCCCGCCCGGGGCGAAGCTGTCCGACTCCCGCCAGCTCTCGCCCCCCGGCAGGTCCACGTCGAACATGTGGATCTTGTCGTAGCGCGCGCGGATCGCCCCGTCGGGCCCGATCAGGAAACCGCGGTTGGCGAGGCCCTCGCCCGACCGGAGCGCCAGCGAGCCGACGTGGAGGTGGATGCGCAGCTCGGCCGCGAGGGCGCGGAAGGCGGCGAGCGCCGCGTCGTCCCCCTCATCGCCGACACGGGCGCGGATACGCTCCCGCCCCTTCTCCACCACGTTGGTGATCTCCGGCGTCTGGACGTAGCGGGCGCCGTCCGCCGCGGCGGCCCGGACGAGGCGGCTCGCCTCCTCCACGTTGCCCGCGACGTCCCGCCCGCCGCACATCTGGACGGCGGCCACGCGGAAAGGACCGTCCGCGCCCCGCCCCTTCGCGCTCCCCGTCATCGCGCCCATCCGTTCCTTTCCCGCGAAAGGCCGCTGGCCACCACCCGTCAGGCGGCCTCGAGCAGCGGCCTCAGCCGGCCTTCCCTGTGGAGGGCGAACAGGTCGTCGCAGCCGCCCACGTGGTGGCGGCCCACGAAGATCTGCGGGAAGGTGGACCGACCGTTCGCGCGCGCGATCATCTCCTGCCTCCGGGCGGGATCGAACGTGGCGTCGATCTCCTCGTAGGGGATCCCCTCGCGCTCCAGCAGCGACTTGGCGCGCGTGCAGAAGCCGCACATGGCGCGCGTGTAGATGACGACCTCGGCCATCGGCAACCCCTTCGACCCTTCCTGTCCGGACGACGCTCGGCGTGATACCTTCAGTTAGGCTCGTACGGCCCTGCGACAACCCGCGCGAAGACGAGGACGTCGACCGCGGCCGCCCCCGCGGCCCTGAGCGCGCGGGTGACGGCTTCGGCGGTCGCCCCGGAGGTGAGGACGTCGTCGACGAGGAGGACGCGCCGCCCCACCACCAGATCCGGCCGCGGCACGGCGAAGGCGTCCGCCACGTTCGCCGCGCGCGCGTTTGCCTCGAGGCCCACCTGGCGGGGCGTCGCCCGCACCCGCGCGACGAGCGCCTGGGCGAGGGCGGGCGGCGGCGGCCCGGCGCGGGCGGCGAGGAGGGCGTGGATCCGGGCGGCGAGGAGGGCCGACTGGTTGAAGCGGCGCGCGACCAGCCGGCGGCGGTGGAGGGGGACGGGCGCCATCACCGCGCCCGCCGCGTCGGGGCCGAGGAGGTCGGCGCCCGCACGCACCATCATGCGCGCCATCAGCCCCGCCGTCTCGTGCCGGTCCCGGTACTTGAGCGCGTGGACGATCCGCCCCGCCGTCGGCCCGTAGAGGACGGCCGCGCGGCACCGGTCCCAGGCCGGCGGGTCGGCGGCGGCGGCGCGGGACAGGCCGACGCCGAACGGGCCCTGGACGAGGGGGACGCCGAGCCGGTCGCACACCGGCGGCGCCACCGGCACGAGGTCCCGGAAGCAGGCCGCGCACAGGCCGACCGAGTCCGCCACCGGGCGGCGGCACACCGGGCAGGCCGGCGGGACGAGAAGGTCGACGAGGGCGCGCCCCGCCGCCGCCGCGGCACGGCCGAGGGGGGCGAGGACGGGCGCCTCGGGCGGCGTTTCGGGCGCGCCGGGCGACGGGGGCGGGCCGAGCGGCGTGCCGTCCGCGGCGACGGGCACCCACGGCCCCTCCGGCGCGGCGGACCCGGTCCGGGCCGGGAAGCGGTGGCGGAACGCGCGCCCTGCCAAGCCTTCCCTCCCTGTCGCCCGCGGGCTTGACTGCCGATCACGGACAGTCTAGCTGCAGCGCTCGCGGTGCGGCAAGGTCCGCCCGCCCACGCACCCGTGGACTGGCCGGGCGCTTCCCGACCGGTCCTGTCGGCTTTTCCGGACGAACGGGGGTCTCCCCCGCCAGCTCGCCGCGCCACACGCCGCGGCGGACGGCCGGATGGCAGAGGAGGGCGCGTGTCTTTCACCGCCGCCACCGCGCGTGAGGCCGGCCGCATCCGTGCGCCGCGTCCGATCGTGTCGGCGGGGCCAGCTGCAGGCGGTCGCCCCCGGGGTGCCCGCGAACCGAAGGACACGGCGCATGACGAAGCGCAACTCGCAGAAGTACAAGATCGACCGCCGCATGGGCGAGAACATCTGGGGCCGTCCGAAGTCCCCGGTGAACCGCCGCGAGTACGGTCCCGGCCAGCACGGCCAGCGCCGCAAGGGCAAGCTGTCGGACTTCGGCGTCCAGCTGAAGGCGAAGCAGAAGCTGAAGGGCTACTACGGCAACATCTCCGAAAAACAGTTCCGCCGGATCTACGACGAAGCGAACCGCCAGAAGGGCGACACGTCGGAGCGGCTGATCGGCCTCCTGGAGAGCCGGCTCGACGCCCTCGTCTACCGGGCCAAGTTCGTGCCCACTGTGTTCGCCGCCCGTCAGTTCGTGAACCACGGGCACGTCATGGTGAACGGGCGCCGCGTCAACATCCCGAGCTACCGCTGCCGCCCGGGCGACGTGATCGAGGTACGGCCGAAGTCGAAGGAGCTGGTGACGGTGCTCGAGGCCGTCGGCCTCCCCGAGCGCGACGTGCCGGACTACATCGACGCCGACCACCAGAAGATGACGGCGACCTACGTGCGCGTCCCGGGCTTCTCCGAGGTGCCTTACCCGACGATGATGGAGCCGAACCTCGTCGTCGAGTTCTACTCGCGCTGACATCGTCGGACGGCGCCGCGTCGGACGGCGCTCGCGGGAACGAGGGTCCGGACGGGGTCGTCCGGGCCCTTTCCCGTTTCGGCCACCGGGTCCCCCGCCGCACGGTGCGGGCTTTCGCGGGCGGTCGCCGCGCCTGGCGCGCCGGTCCCCGCGGCACCCGATCGCGGGTCGCGGCCGACGGGGCGGTTCGGCGTCCGCCGTGGCTGCGGCGCCTGGCGGTCGGGCGCGCGCGGTCCGCTGCCCGCTGGTTCCGACCCGCCCGGCGGACCGAACCCATCCCGCTCAACGCTCCCCGCTCCCGGACGATCCCTGCGCGCCCCGCCCTCACCCCGTTCCGCGGGCGTCGCCGCAGCTGCGAAAGGGCGTCGCCGCCGCGCGCGGGCCGACCGGGGCGCGCGCGGCGGAAGCCGTCGGGGGGCGCGGGCCTCGCCCCGGCGACCACCGGAGCGGTGCGAGCGCGCGGCGGCTCGCCCCCGGCCCTCCCGGAAACGAGGCGGAAGGACACGGGCGGCGCGCCTCGTTCCGACGGGACGCCGGTCCCCGGCCACGGCCGCGGCGCGGGGCGCCGCGAGGCGCCCCGTCGGCCGGGCGGCCCGCCTTGCGGGAGGGGACACGCGCGGATCGTGCGCAGGTGGCCCGTCCGCGCGGCGAGGCGGGCCGCGGGACGGGCCGGCCGCGCCCGCAAGGACCGCGGGAGGGGAAGCGTCGGCGCGCTTGCGGAGGCCGCCCGCCTTTGCGATGGAGCGGGCGCGCGCGGGCCGGCCGCGGCGGAGCGGCGCGCACGGCGCGAGCCGGCCAGCACGGGACGAGACGGGCCGGGGGGCCGGCGCCGCCGAACGGATCGGGAGGGCGCCATGCCCGAAGGGAGAGGGGCGAGCGCGAGCCGGGCCCAGCGGATCGCGGCGGCGACGATCGCGGTCGGCTTGGGCGTGCTCGCCCTCAAGACGGCGGCCTGGCTCGTCACGGGCTCCGTCGCCCTCTTCTCCGACGCCCTCGAGAGCACGGTGAACGTCGCCGCCTCCGTCGCCGCCTTCCTCGCCGTCCGCTGGAGCGACAAGCCCGCCGACGCCAACCACCCCTACGGCCACCACAAGGCGGAATACTTCGCCGCCGTCGCCGAGGGCGTCCTCATCATCGTCGCCGCCCTCCTCGTCTTCCACGAGGCCTGGCAGGCCCTTCTCGATCCGCGCCCCCTCGACCTTCCGCCCGCGGGCATCGCCCTGTCCGTCCTCGCCACCCTCGTCAACGGCGCCTGGGCCGTCTTCCTCGTGCGCGCGGCGCGGCGGCTGCGCTCGCCCGCCCTCGCCGCCGACGGACGGCACCTGGTGGCCGACGTCGTCACCACGCTCGGCGTCCTGACGGGGCTCGGCCTCGCCCTCCTCACCGGGCTCGTCATTCTTGATCCGCTGATCGCGGCGGCCGTCGCCCTCCACATCCTGTGGTCGGGCTGGCAGGTGACCCGCGAGAGCCTCGGCGGGCTGATGGACGCGGCCGCCCCGGAGGACGAGCTCGCCCGCATCCGCCAGACCATCTCCGAGACCGCCGAGGGTGCCATCGAGGCCCACGACCTCAGGACACGCCACGCGGGCCGCGTCACGTTCGTGGAATTCCACCTGGTGGTGCCCGGGGACATGACGGTGGCGGCCGCCCATGCGATCTGCGACCGGGTGGAGGAGGCGCTGAAGGGGGAGATCGACGACGCCGTCATCACCATCCACGTGGAGCCCCAGGACAAGGCCAAGCACACCGGCATCGTCGTCCTGTAGGGCCGAGCGGACGGTCTCCCGCACCCGCGGCCCGGACGGCCGCACGCATCCGTCATGTGCGCCAGGTCCGGCCGGTGCCGCCGTCGACCGTCGGGGACGAACCCGCGACGTCTTTCCGGCGCCATTTCGACCGATACCGCTTGACCGCAAACGCGTGACAAGACTACATCGGCCGGGTGTCGAAAGCGCATCGTCTACAGTCCGTGGGAATCGGGCGACGATGACTGAACCCTTTCAAGACGTTGCGACTTCGCCGCGTAGGGCTGCGAGGCCGTCGCGAGGTGCCCCATGTCCGCAGCGCGCGTCTTCGCCTTGCCGGGTCTTGCGATCGCGATCGATCCGGCGTCCCTCCGGCCGACCGCGGTTTCGGACACGATGGTCCGTTTCACCGTTCCGGCTGGCACGGACACCTTCACCTACGACCGCCTCTTCCCCGACGACTCGTTCGACACCCTCGTCGCGTTCCGCGATTTCCCCCCCGGCAACGTCTCTTTCGCGGACGGCACGACGATCGACGAGCGCTTCGACGTCACCATCGCCGCGGTCGAGCGGGAGACCGACCGCCCCGGCGAGACGGAGACGAGCGTTCTCCTCGAATTCTTCAACGTCGAGAACCGTGACACCTTCAGCTTCGTGATCGGCGGGGCTCCCCGTCCTGCGGTCGAGACGGCCGAGGACTACATCGCGCTGATCGAGCGGAACCTGTCGTCCGGACCGGTCGAGAGCGGCCCGCTCGCCCCTGGCGTCGCCGTCCCCTTCGCGGACATCCCGGGGCTCGTCGAGGAGGCCGGGCCGAACGGTCCGATCGTCGGGACGCGGGGCCCCGACGCGCTCGCCGGGACCGAGGCCGCCGACGTGATCGAGGGACGGGGCGGCGCCGACAGCCTGTCCGGCCTCGCGGGCGAGGATACCCTCGACGGTGGCCGGGGCGACGACCGGCTCGACGGCGGTGCGGACGCGGACGACCTCGCGGGTGGTCGCGGCGACGACACGCTGACGCTCGGCCGCGGCGACCGGGCGCGGGGCGGCGAGGGGGACGACCTGTTCGTGATCGCCGAAGCCGGGCGAAGCCGGATCGACGACCTCGAGCCCGGCGACCGCATCGACATGACCGCGCTCGACGTGTTCTCGCTCGACGACGTCGACGTGCGCGTGGGGGCGAACGCGTCGGTGCTCCGGGTCGAGGGCGGGACGGCGATCCGCGTGTCCTCCGTCGAGCGCCGACCGGTGGACCGGGCGTTCCTGGAGGGGAACCGCGTCGTGTCGATGCTTCCCGAGTGCGACGGGGAGAATGTCATCGCAGGCACCCCCGGCGCCGACGACATCACCGGCACGCCCCGGAACGACGAGGTGAGGGCCGGGCGCGGCGCCGACACCGTCGACGGCGGCGACGGGGACGACTGCATCGACGGCGATGACGGCGACGACGACCTGTTCGGGGGCGCGGGCGACGACACCCTCGTGGGCGACGAGCCGTTCGTGAGCGTCGGCGACGACACCGTGCGCGGCTTTTCCGGCGACGACCTCTTGTCCGGCGGCTTCGGCCGGAACCGCCTCCTGGGCGACGGCGGGAACGACACCCTCCTCGGCCTCGGCGAGGACACCCTCGTCGGCGGCCCGGGGGACGACCTCGCCCGGGGGGGCCTCGAGGACGCCGACATCCGCGGGGGCACCGGGAACGACACCCTTTCCGGCGGCGTCGGCGCGGACACCGTCCGGGGCGGCGTCGGCGACGACCGGCTCGAAGGAAACGACGGGGCCGACCGCCTCATCGCGAACGGCGGCGACGACACGGTCCGCGGCGGCGACGGCAACGACCGCATCGCGGGCGGAGCCGGGGCGGACCTGATGGCGGGCGACGACGGCGACGATGCGATCGTCGGAAACGGCGGCTCGGACGTGATCCGCGGCGAGCGGGGCGCGGACCGTGTCCTCGGGGGCGGCGGCGACGATCTGGTGCGCGGCAACCGCGGCGACGACACCGTGTCCGGCGGGCCCGGGGACGACCGCGTCGTCGGCGACGGCGGTGCCGACGACCTCGACGGCGGCGACGGCGACGACACCATCGAAGGCCGAAGCGGCGCGGACCGCATCTTCGGCGGGGACGGCGACGACGAGATCGGGGGCGGCTCGTCCGACGACACGGTCTCGGCCGGGGCCGGCAGGGACGGCGTAGACGGCGACGGCGGCGACGACGTCCTCGAAGGCCAGGGCGGCGGGGACATCCTCGAGGGCGGCGCGGACGACGACACCCTGTTCGGCAACGGCGGAAGCGACATCGTCTCCGGCGGGCGGGACGAGGACGTTCTGTCCGGCGGCGCGGGCCGGGACTTCATGTCGGGCGGTCGGCACGACGATGTCCTGAGCGGCGGCCGGGGCCGTGACGACCTCGACGGCGGATCGGGCGACGACCTCCTCGAGGGCGGCACCGGGCTCGACACGCTCGTCGGCGGCCGGGGCGACGACACCATCGTGGGCGGGCGCGGCAGCGACCTCCTCGCCGGCGGCGAAGGGTCGGACGGCTTCGTCTTCGGCCTCGGCGACGGCGCGGACGGGATCGGGGACTTCAAGGACCGCACCGACATCATCGACCTGCAGCCCGCCGGCATCCGCGCTTTCGTGGAGATCGCGCTGATCGTCCAGGACGGCCCGGACACGGTCATCCACGTGGACGACGCCGACGAGCCCTCCACCGTCATCCGCCTGCAGGCGTTCCGGGCGGAGAACCTGTCGGCGGACGACTTCGCCTTCGCCTGACGGCCGCTCGCAGCGCCCGGGGCGCGCGGGGCCGGCGCCCGTCCCCGGGGACCGGGGGACGGCCGCGGCCCGTCCGGCGACCCGGCACCGCGTGACCGGGATCACACCCCGGCGTTCCGCGACTGGCAGCCAGCCCAACGCCCGCCTATCCTCGAGGGCAAGGCGGCGATCGGCGCCGCCGGGACAGGGGAGGACGCCGGCATGACGGGACAGCCCATGAACGCGCCTTCGTGCCGGACCCGCGCCTGACGGACCGTCCGCGCGGCTGATCCGGCGGCCGGGCACGCGCCCGGCACCGACGAACCCTTCACGACGGATCAGGACCCCATGGGCAATCCCGCTCGTGGCGACGACGACGCCCGCCCGGACGGCGGCGCGGCGCCGATCGCCCGCATCTACACCGCCTCCGCCTGGATCGACGGCCGCGCGGAGGACCAGCTTCGCGCCGTCGCCCGCCTCCCGGGCGTCGTCCGCCTCGCCGCCTTCCCGGACCTCCATCCGGGCCGCCACGGCCCCGTCGGCTGCGCGGTCCTGTCGGACACGCTCCACCCCGGCCTCGTCGGCAACGACATCGGCTGCGGCATGGCGCTGTTCGCCCTCGACCTGCCGGCCCGCAAGCTGAAGCCGGAAAAGGCCGCCCGGCGCCTCGCGGCCCTCGAGGGCGAATGGGACGGGCCGGCCGGCGAGCGGCTCGAGGAGGCGGGGCTTTCCGGCGCGCCCGCCCCCGCCCTCGGCACCATCGGCGGCGGCAACCACTTCTGCGAACTCCAGGTGGTGGAGGAGACGGCGACGGACGCCGTCGACGCCACCCGCGCCCACCTTCTCGTCCATTCCGGCTCCCGCGGCCTCGGCACGGCGGTCCTCGCCGCCGCGGCCGACGCCGGGGCGGCGGGCCTTGCGGCCGGCGACGAGGGGGCCCGCGCGTACCTTGCCGGCCACGACCGGGCGGTCGCCTTCGCCGCCCTCAACCGGCGCATCGTGGCCGAAAGGGCCGCCGCCCTCCTCGGGGCGGACCTCACCCTCCTCGCCGACGTCCCCCACAACCTGGTGAGCCCCCACGCGGGCGCCTTCCTCCACCGCAAGGGGGCGGCCGTGGCGGCGCCGCTCGTGCCGGTCGCGGGCTCCCGCGCCACCCTCTCGTACCTCGTGGCGCCCGGGACGGCCGACACCCTCGCCTCCCTCGCCCACGGCGCGGGGCGCAAGCACGACCGGGCCGCCATGCACGGGCGCCTGCGCACGGGGAAGGCCGACATCGCCCGGCTCACCCGCACGGCCCTCGGCGGCCACGTCATCTGCGAGGACCGGGCGCTCCTCGTCGAGGAGGCGCCGGAGGCCTACAAGAGCGCCGAGCGCGTCGTCGCCGACCTCGAGGCCCTCGGCGCCGCCCGGCGGCTCGCCGCCTTCCGCCCCGTCGTCACCTTCAAGAAGGCGAGGGAAAAGACATGACGCGGCACCTTCTCGTCACCGCCGGCAAGGGCCCGGTGGAGTGCCGCCGCGCCGTCGGCAACGTGCTCGCGAGGATGGCGGAGGAGGCGGCGGCGGACGGCATCGACCTCGACGTGGCGGCGCGCGCGGTCGATGGGCTCCCCGCCTCGGCCACCCTCGCCGTCCACGGCCCGGCCGCCGACCGCTTCTGCGCGCGCTGGACCGGCACGATCCTGTGGGTGGCGGCGAGCCGGGACAGGCCGAACCACAAGCGGCGCAACTGGTTCGTCGGCGTCTTTCCCGTCGAGGGCGGCGCGGCCGCGCCCCCTCCCCTGTCGCCGGAGGACGTGCGCTTCGAGACCATGCGTGCGGGGGGGCCCGGCGGGCAGCACGTCAACACCACGGACAGCGCCGTGCGCGCCGTCCACCTGCCGACCGGGCTCGTCGTCCTCGCCCGCGACCAGCGCTCCCAGATCCGCAACCGCAAGACGGCGCTCGAGCGCCTTGCCGCCCTCCTCGCCCTCGACGCGGCGGCCCGCACCGCCGCCCGCCAGCAGGAGGAGCACCGCCTCCACGCCGCGCTCGAGCGGGGCAACCCCCGCCGCACCTTCCGGGGCGCGGATTTCCGCGAGGCGTGAGGCCCGGCCCGGCCCTCCCGGAGTGGACGGCCGGGCCGCACCCGCACTAGGAAAGGGGCGAGCCGCGCGCGGCACGAAGGAACCGACCCATGAACGAGATGCCTCAGGACACGCGCGAGACCAAGCGCTCGCGCCTCATCAAGGGCGCGGTGGACGACTGGGAGGTGGTGATCGGCCTCGAGATCCACGCCCAGGTCCAGACCGCCGCCAAGCTGTTTTCCGGCGCTGCCACCGCCTTCGGCGCCGAGCCCAACACCCAGGTCTCCCTCGTGGACGCGGCGATGCCGGGGATGCTGCCCGTCGTCAACGAGGCGTGCGTCGCCCAGGCGGTGCGCACCGGCCTCGGCCTCAAGGCGAAGATCAACCTCTTCTCCCGCTTCGACCGGAAGAACTACTTCTACCCGGACCTTCCCCAGGGCTACCAGATCAGCCAGTACGCCCACCCCATCGTCGGCGAGGGGACGGTCGTCATCGAGGTGGACGGGGAGGAGATCGAGGTCGGCATCGAGCGGGTGCACCTGGAACAGGACGCGGGCAAGTCGATCCACGACCTCCACCCGTCGAAGTCCTACGTGGACCTCAACCGCTCGGGCGTCGCGCTGATGGAGATCGTGTCGAAGCCCGACATGCGCTCCTCCGACGAGGCGAAGGCGTACATCTCCAAGATCCGCACCATCCTGCGCTACCTCGGCACGTCCGACGCGGACATGGAGAAGGGGAACCTCCGGGCCGACATCAACGTGTCGGTGCGCCGCCCGGGCGAAGCGTTCGGCACCCGCTGCGAGATCAAGAACGTCAACTCGATCCGCTTCGCGGGCCAGGCGATCGAGTACGAGGCGCGCCGCCAGATCGCCGTCATCGAGGACGGCGGGATCGTCACCCAGGAAACGCGCCTGTTCGACCCGAAGACGGGCGAGACGCGCTCCATGCGCTCCAAGGAGGAGGCGCACGACTACCGCTACTTCCCCGACCCGGACCTTTTGCCCCTCGTCCTGAAGCAGGCGTGGGTGGACGAGCTGGCGAAGAACCTGCCGGAGCTTCCCGACGAGAAGAAGGCCCGCTTCATGGTGGAGTACGGCCTTCCGGCCTACGACGCCTCCGTCCTCGTCGCCGACAAGGCCTCCGTCGACTACTTCGAGGCGGTGGCGAAGGGTCGCGACGGCAAGACGGCGGCCAACTGGGTGATCAACGAGCTGTTCGGCCGCCTCAACGAGGAGGGCCTGTCGGTGGAGGAGAGCCCGGTGTCGGCGGCGCAGCTCGGCGCGATCATCGACCTCGTGGCGGCCGGCACCATCTCCGGCAAGATCGCCAAGGACCTCTTCGAGATCGTGTGGACCGAGGGCGGCGACCCGGCGGCGATCGTCGAGGCGCGGGGGATGAAGCAGGTGACCGACACCGGCGCCATCGAGAAGGCGGTGGACGAGGTGATCGCCGCGAACCCGGACAAGGCCCAGCAGGCCCTGCAGAAGCCGAACCTCGCGGGCTGGTTCGTGGGGCAGGTGATGAAGGCGACGGGCGGCAAGGCGAACCCGCAGGCGGTGAACGGGATCGTGCGCAAGAAGCTGGGCGTGGAGTAGGGCCGGCCCGAACAGGCTTGACCCGATAACGGCGTCATCCTGTAGGTCTGCGTGGTTTACGGGACTGGACGGTCGTCTTCCATCCCGCCTTCGAGGGGGTCGCAGGGCGGCGCTTTTGCAGCAATCGATCGCCGTCGCGGACGACCGCTACGATGCGTCCCTCGCCGATCCGCAGGAGTGAGACGATGGCGACGACGCTTTCCGACAAGCTGACCCGGCTCGACCCGGAGCGGCGGGCGCGGATCGAGGCCGAGGCGGCGCGGCTCAACGGCGAGACGCTGACGCTCGCCGAGCTGCGCAGGGCGCGCGCCGTGACGCAGGCCGAGCGCGCCGAGGCCCTCGGCGTGCGGCAGGCGACGGTGGCGCAGATGGAACGGCGCAGCGACCTCCTCCCGTCGATGCGCCGCGGCACCATCGAGGGCCATGAACGGCGCGCTCCGCCTCGTGGTGGCGTTTCCGGGGCGCCCGCCGGTCACGCTCTCCGGCTTCGGCGAGGAGGGGGAGCGGCGGTAGGAAGAGAGGCACGACCCGCAGCGGAACCCGCAGGCGATTGACGGGCTCGTGCGGAAGACGCCGCGCAAGTGAGGCGGCGCAAAGGGGGGAGACCGTCCCATGTGCGTCGGCATCTACATCGCCACCCACCGGCCGCTCGACCCGCCCGCCACCGGCCGCAACGGCCTCGGCATCGAGCCGGCGCCGTTCGTGCCGCCGCCGCTGCGCGCCCGGCGCCACGTCTACGCCGTCGGCCAGAAGGACGGGGACGGTCCCGGGCTCACCTGCGCGTGCTTCCTCCTCGAGCACGTGGACTGGGGCGAGGCGAACCCCGTCCTCACCCACGACGAGGGATACGCGCGGGCGGAAGACTGCCCGTTCGCCGCCCTCGCCGCGCTCCTCGAGACGGCCCTCGCGCGGGACGGGCTCGCCGACCTCCTCAGCGCCGACCTGGAAGGACCCGCCCTCGAAGCGGACGAGGCGCCCTACCCGCAGCGCGTCCTGATGCCGAGGCTCGTGGTGCCGGGCGGCCTTCTTTTCGCCCACCCGAACGCCCGTTTCCCGCGCTGCCACTACGTCGTCGTCCCCGACCAGAAGCCCCTCCGCGAAGGGCCCCCGGCCCGGTGAAGGACAACGCGGAGGCGGTATCGCCGCGCGCCCGCCAGCGTTACCATGACGCATCCGTTCGAGGATCGGCTGCCGGGAGGAACGAGATGGCCGAGATGATGAAGGCGACCGTGTTCGTGGAGCCGGGGCGGATCGCCCTCGACGACAAGCCCGTGCCCGACGTCGGGCCGAACGACGCGCTCGTGAGGATCACCACCACAACCATCTGCGGGACCGACGTCCACATCGTGAAGGGCGAATATCCCGTCGCCAAGGGCCTCACCATCGGCCACGAGCCGGTCGGCGTCATCGAGAAGCTCGGCCGCAACGTGTCGGGCTACCGGGAGGGCGAGCGGGTCATCGCCGGCGCCATCTGCCCGAGCGGCTACTCCAACGCCTGCCTCGACGGGCTCCACTCCCAGGACGGGCAGAGCTGCGCCCACGGCCTGAAGCCCATGGGCGGCTGGCGCTTCGGCAACACCATCGACGGCACCCAGGCCGAGTTCGTCCTGGTGCCCGACGCGATGGC
>CAZJNX010000132.1:0-13785 GCA_964547415.1 uncultured Hyphomicrobiales bacterium | reverse complement strand
ACCCTTGTATATGTTGAGAACGTACTTGACGACGTTGTTGAGGACGACGAGGCCCAGGAACACCAGGCAGAGGAATACGAGATAGGGGACCTGCTCGAGCGGAAAGCCGAGGACCGTCCGCGGGAAGTCCTGGCCGCTGATGGCGTCGTTGATGATCCACTTCGGCAGTTCCAGCGTCATGTACAGGATCGGGAACGACACCACCGTGATCCCGAGGATCACGAGCTGCTGCCGCTTGCTGTACCGCCAGACGTATCCGATTAGTGTCTTTTCCATGCGCCGCACCGGACCGGGCATCCTGTGTGCGGGATCGCGCGGCCACGCGCAAGTCCCGCAGCGCCCCCGCCCGTGCCGAATGCGGCCGAACTTGGCAAGCCGTGCCGGAGGCCGGCTGTGGCGGCGGCGCATCATCCCCGCCGGTTGATCGGCCCTCGCGTGCCTGCGCGCTTTCGCCGGCTCCCGCGGTGTGTCACAAACGCGCCATCGACAGGCGGGCCGGCGGGCACGCCCCCTTCTGCCGGGCCGGCGGCGGGTCGGGCGCGGCGTGCGCGAGGGGCCCGGGACGGCCGCGCGACCGTGACGCGAAAGAGCGCCATGCCATGACCGGGCGTCCGCCGAAGATCCTCATCTACAGCCACGACTCCTTCGGCCTCGGTCACCTGCGCCGCTGTCGCGCGATCGCCCACGCCCTCGTCGGCAGCCACGCCGACCTTTCCGTGCTGATCCTCACCGGCTCGCCGATCATCGGCAGCTTCGAGTTCCGCGCCCGCGTCGACTACGTGCGGGTGCCCGGCGTCATCAAGCTGCGCAACGGCGACTACGGTCCCCACACGCTCTCGCTCGACATCGAGGACATGCTCGCCATGCGCGCCTCGATCATCGAGCACACCGCGGACGTGTTCGACCCGGACGTGTTCATCGTCGACAAGGAGCCGCTCGGCCTGCGCGGCGAGGTGCGCGGCACCCTGGAACGCCTGTCGCGGCGCGGGACGCCCCTCCTCCTCGGCCTGCGCGACGTGATGGACGACCCGGCGAGCCTCGAGGAGGAGTGGGACCGCAAGGGCGTGCCGGACGCGCTCGAGCGGTGGTACGACGAGATCCTCGTCTACGGGCGGGAGTCGATCTACCATCCCCTCGCCGGGATCGACCTCTCCCCCCGCGTCCACCAGAAGGTGACCTTCACCGGCTACCTGAAGCGCGCGCTCCCGGGCCGGGAGACGGGCGGCACGCTCCACCCGTTCGCGGACGAGCCGTTCATCCTCGTCACCCCCGGCGGCGGGGGAGACGGCATCGAGCTCGTCGACTGGGTGCTGAAGGCCTACGAGGCCCACGACCGGCCGCTGTTCCCGGCCGTCGTCGTCCTCGGTCCGTTCATGCCCCAGGAGCACCAGGGCGACTTCAAGCGCCGCGCGGAGGCCCTGCGCGACGTCCACGTGATCGGCTTCACGCCCACCATCGAGTTCCTCATGAAGGAGGCGACGGCGATCGTGGGCATGGGCGGCTACAACACGTTCTGCGAGATCCTGTCGTTCGACCGGCCGACCCTCCTCGTCCCGCGCGTGGTGCCCCGCCGCGAGCAGGCGATCCGCGCGGCCTGCGCGGAGCGGGCCGGCCTCGTCAAGACGCTGCCCATCGACGCCTACCCGGACGTCGAGCGCATGACCGAGGCCCTCGCCACCCTGCCCGACCGGCCGCCGCCGTCCGCCGCGGGCCTCACCGGCCTCCTCGGCGGCCTCGACACGGTGGAGGAACGGGTGCGCGCCCGCCTCGCGGGCGACGGGCCCGTCCTCTACGCCGTCAACGCCCGCTGACGGGGCCGCGGATGGGACTGCCGCAAGGCCGCGTCGCCGTCGTCGTGAAGGGTTATCCGCGCCTGTCGGAGACCTTCATCGCCCAGGAGATCCTCGGCCTCGAGCGGCGGGGCCTCGAGGTCCTCATCGTCTCCCTGCGCCGCCCGACGGACCGGCACGTCCACGACCTCCACCGGGAGATCGCCGCACAGGTCCTGTACCTGCCGGAGTACCTCAAGGACGACCCGCCGCGGGTGGCCGCCGCCCGCAGGGCCGCGGAAGGAATGGCCGGCTTCCCGGCCGCCCGCGCCGCCTACGAGGCGGACCTTGCCGCCGACCGCTCCGCGAGCCGCCACCGCCGCTTCGGCCAGGCGTGCGTGCTTGCGGCCGAACTCCCCGCGGACGTGCGGCACCTTCACGTCCACTACCTTCACACGCCCGCCTCCGTCACCCGCTATGCGGCGAAGCTGACGGGCCTTCCCTGGTCCTTCTCCGCCCACGCCAAGGACATCTGGACGACGCCGGAGGCCGAGCTCGCCGTCAAGGTCGACGACGCGGCCTGGGGCGCCACCTGCACCGCGGTGAACGCGGCCTACCTGCGGGGCCTGTCCCGCCGGCCCGAGGCCATCGACCTCGTCTACCACGGGCTCGACCTCTCCCGCTTTCCGGCTCCGCCGGCGCGGGCGCCCGCAAGGGGGCGGCCGGTGCGCGTCCTGTCGGTCTGCCGGGCGGTGGAGAAGAAGGGCCTCGACGACGTGATCGCCGCCCTTTCCCGCCTGTCCGGGCGGGTCGACTTCACCTTCGAGCACGTGGGCGGCGGCGCCCTCGTGGAGCGGCTGAAGCGGCGGGCCGAGGCGGCGGGGATCGGCGGGCGCGTCCGCTTCCTCGGCGCCCTCCCCCGGGACGGGGTGATCGAGGCGCTCGGCCGGGCGGACGTCTTCGTGCTCGCGAGCCGCATCGCCCGGTCGGGCGACCGGGACGGGCTCCCCAACGTCCTCATGGAGGCGGCCGCCATGGGCCTGCCCGTGGTGGCGACCCGCGTGTCGGCGATCCCCGAGGCCGTGGAGGACGGCGTCACCGGCCTCCTCGTAGAGCCGCGGGACCGCAAGGCGCTCGCGGACGCCATCGCCCGCCTCGCGACGGACGGGGCGCTGCGCCGCCGCATGGGCGAGGCCGCCGCCCGCGCCGCCCGCGCCCGCTTCTCGCCCGACCCGGGCCTCGACCGGCTGATCGAGCGCTTTTCCACGCCCGCCCGGGAGGCGGCGGCCTGACCGACCGCCCGGGCCGGCGCCGACCTTGACGCGGACGGCGAACGCGCCCCTTTACGCGCCGATGCGCCGGGGGCCGCGCCGGCGCATCAGCCCACGAGAGGCCGCCTGGATGAGGATCGCCTTCTACAGCCCCATGAAGCCGCCGGACCACGCCGTGCCGTCCGGCGACCGGGCGATGGCGCGCCTCCTCGCCGCCGCGCTGGAGCGGGCCGGCCACACGGTCGAGCTCGTCTCGCGCCTCGGCACCTGGTGCCGCACGCCCGACCCGGCGGGTCTTGCCGCCCTCGAGCGGGAGGCCCAGGCCGAGGGCACCCGCATCGCCGCGGGCTGGCGAGACGCGGGGACCCGGCCGGACCTGTGGCTCACCTACCACCTCTACCACAAGGCACCGGATCTCGTGGGCCCCCAGGTGACGGCGGACCTTTCGATCCCCTACGTCGCCATCGAGGCGAGCCGCGCCGCCCGCCGCGCCCGCGACGCCTGGCGCCCCCATTTCGAGCGGGCCGAGCGGGCCCTTCGCGCCGCCGACGCGGTCGTCGCCGTCAGCCGCCACGACCTCAAGGGCCTGGAGGAAGCGCTTCCGGCCGAGAAGGTCTACCTGATGCCCCCCTTCATCGACGCCGCCGCCTTCCGCGGAACGCCCCGCGCGGAGCGGGCGGAGGACGGGCCCCTCGCCCTCCTGTCGGCGGCGATGATGCGCCCGGGCCGCAAGGCCGATTCCTTCCGCGTTCTCGCCGACGCCTTCCGCCGCCTCCTCGAGACGGCCGACCTCACCCTCGCCGTCGCCGGCGACGGCCCGGAACGGCGCACCGTGGAGGCGATGTTCCGCGGCACGCCCACCACCTTCCTCGGCAACGTGCCCCACGAGGAGATGGCGGCCGTCTACGCCGGCCACGACCTGTTCGTCTGGCCCGCGATCGACGAGCCCTGGGGGATCGTCTTCCTCGAGGCCCAGGCGGCGGGCCTGCCCGTCGTCGGCTCGGACGCGCGGGGCGTGCCGGACATCGTCGCGGAAGGCGTCACGGGGCTGCTGCCGCCCTCTGGCGACACCCTCGGCTTCTCCGCCGCCATGGCGAGCCTGATCCACGACCAGGCGCGGCGGGCCGCCATGGGGGCCGCCGCGCGAGAGCACGTCGCCCGCCGCCACGACATCGGCGCCGCCGCCCGCTGGCTCGACGACCTGCTGACCGGGATCGTCGCCGCAAGGGGCCGGCCTGCGCCGTGAAGGCCCTCGTCCACGTCCAGCACCTCCTCGGCACGGGGCACCTGGTGCGCGCCGCCCGGATCGGGCAGGCGCTCGCCGCCCGCGGCGCCGCCGTCACCCTCGCGACCGGCAACCGCCCGCCCGCCACGGCGGACCTCGCCGGCCTCGACGTGGTGGCCCTGCCGCCGGTGGCCGCGACGGACGCCACCTTCCGCACCCTCGTGGACGACACCGGGGCGCCCGTGACGGAGGAGACGTTCGCCCGCCGCCGCGCCATCCTCCTCGACCTTCTCGAGGCGGTGCGGCCCGACATCCTCCTCACCGAGACCTTCCCCTTCGGCCGCCGCCCCTTCGCCGCCGAGATCGTCCCCCTCCTCGCCGCCGCGCGGGAGGCGGCGCGCCCGCCGGTCGTCGCGTCCTCGGTCAGGGACATCCTCGTCGCCAGGGACGACCCGTCGAAGGAGCGGGCGATGGCGGACCTTGCGATCCGCTGGTACGACCGGGTGCTCGTCCATGCCGACCCGGCGCTGATCCGCCTTTCCGACAGCTTCCCCTTCGCGGGCGAGATCGCCCGCCTCGTCCACCACACCGGCTTCGTCCACGCCCCCTCCGGACCCGCGCCGCCGCCCGGCGACGGCGAGGGCGAGGTGATCGTCTCGGCGGGGGGCGGGGCCGTGGGCCTTGCCCTCTTCGAGACGGCGATGGCGGCGCGGGCCCTCTCGCCGCGCCTCGCCGCGGCGCGCTGGCGCCTCCTCGTCGGCGGCGGCCACGGGGAGGCGGTGCGCGCGCGGCTTGCGGCGGCGGCGGGGGACGGGATCGTCGTGGAAGCCGCGCGGGCGGACTTCCAGGGGCTCCTAAAGCGGGCGCGCCTGTCCGTCAGCCAGGCCGGCTACAACACGGTCCTCGACGTTCTGGCTGCCGGCTGCCCCGCCGTCCTGGTCCCCTTTTCGGAAGCGAAGGAGACCGAGCAGCGCCAGCGCGCGGCGGTGCTGGCGGCGCGGGGCGCGGCCACCGTCCTCGACCAGGACGACCTCTCCCCCGCCCGCCTCGCCGCCACCGCCGAGGCCGCCCTCGACCTGCCGCCCCGGACCCTCGCGGTGGCGACGGACGGGGCGGCACGGTCCGCGAACACCCTCGTGGAGGCCGCCCGTGGGCGCTGAGGCCGAGGCCGCCGCCGCGCGCATCCGCGCCCTCCTCGACGAGGCGGCCGCGGCCGGACGCACCCTCTCCTTCTGGTGGCGGGACGACGACGCGACCGCCGCGACGGCCGATCTCGACCGCCTCCTCGCTCTGCGCGCCCGCGCGTCCCTCCCCCTCGCGGTGGCCGTGATCCCGGCCGCCCTCGACCCGTCCCTGCCGGCGCGCCTCGCGGGCGAGGACGGGGTCGTCGTCCTCGAGCACGGCTGGTCCCACGCGAACCACGAGCCGTCGTCCGGCAAGGCGATGGAGCTCGGGCCCGCCCGGCCGGCGGCGGCCGTCCTCGCCGAGCTCGCGGCGGGGCGAGCGCGCCTTGCCGCTGCCTTCGGGCCCCGCTTCCTGCCGGTGCTCGTGCCGCCCTGGAACCGGGCGGCGCCGGCGGTCTTGTCCGGCGCGGCCGGCATCGGCCTTGCCGCCGTGTCCCTCCACGGTACCCGCGGCGTCCCCGGACGGGTCGACACCCACCTCGACCCGGTGGACTGGCGGGGCGGGCGGGGCTTTGCGGGCGCTGAGGCCGCCGTGGCGCCGGTGGCGGCGGCCCTCGCCGCCGGCGGCGGCGAGGCGGGCCCCGTGGGCCTCCTCACCCACCACCTCGCCATGGACGGCGAGACATGGGCCTTCCTCGCCGCCTTCCTCGCGGTGGCGGCGGGGCACCGGGCAGCCCGCTGGCCGGCCCCCGCCGCCCTGTTCGGCCTCTAGAGCGAGACCTTCTCCATGGGCTCGAGCACCTTCACCTTCGCGGCGTCCTCGCCCATCTCGGCGAGGAAGGTGTCGGCCGTCTGGTCGATGATCGGGAAGGTGCCGAAGTGGCACGGGATCACCGTGTCGAAGGAGAAGAAGCGCTTGCAGGCGAGCGCCGCCGTCCGCCCGCCCATGGTGAAGCGGTCGCCGATCGGCACGATGCCGATCTTCGGCGCGTAGAGCTCGTCGATGAGGGCCATGTCGCCGAAGATGTCGGTGTCGCCCATGTGGTAGAGCGTCTTCTCGCCGGGCGCCTTGACGATGACGCCGAGCGGGTTGCCGAGATAGACGCTGTCCCCGTCCCGCTTCGTGCCGGAGGAGTGGAGCGCGTTCACGAAAGTGACCGTGAAGCCCCCGCAGTCGACGGTGCCGCCGTGGTTGCCGGGGTTGATCTTCTCCACCCCGTGGTCGGCGAGCCACATGCAGATCTCGTAGTTGGCGACCACCATGGCGCCGGTGCTCTTGGCGATGGTGGCGGTGTCGCCCACGTGGTCGTCGTGGCCGTGGGTGAGCACCACGTGGGTGCAGCCGGCGATGGCGTCCTCGATGGCGCCGGAGAACTTCGGGTTGCCGGTGAGGAACGGGTCGATCAGGATGACGGTGTCGCCGAAGGCGACGCGGAAGGCCGCGTGGCCGAGGAAGGTGATGTCCATGGCTTGCCTCTTTCGCGCTCTCGCCCGGCGGCACGTCCGGGCGGGCGGACCATACCCGATCGGGCCGGCCGCGAAAGGGCGGCGGCAGCCATGACCGCGCCGGCCGACGCGCCGCGCCCCGCGCCCCCCCTCGCCGTCCCGGACCTCGCCGCCGCGCTGCCCGCCCGCGGGGCCCTGTTCGGCCTCGACCTCGGCACGAAGACCATCGGCGTCGCGGTGTCGGACGACGCCTGGCGGGTGGCGACGCCGCTCCAGACCATCAGGCGCACGAAGTTCGGCAAGGACGCGGAGCGGCTGATGGTGCTCGCCGCGCGCTACCGCGTCGCGGGCTACGTGCTCGGCCTTCCGGTGAACATGGACGGCACGGAGGGGCCGCGCGCCCAGTCCACCCGCGCCTTCGCGCGCAACCTCGCCGCCCTCGACCCGCGCCCGCTGGCGCTTTGGGACGAGCGCCTGTCGACGGCGGCGGTGGAGCGCGCCCTCATCGCCGCCGACACCTCGCGCGCCCGCCGCGCCGAACTCGTCGACAGCGCCGCCGCCGCCTACATCCTCCAAGGCGCCCTCGACCGCCTGTCCCGCCCCTGAGGGGCCCGCAGGCGGCCTCGCCTGGTCCATTCCGGTGGTGAGACACCTCTTGCCGACATTCCGGCGGAGCCGACCGTTCCAGACCCGCGCCGGGCGCGGGCCGGGTCAAGGGCAGAAGCGAAGCGTCCCTTGACGCGGCCCGTGCCCGGCGCGAGCCTCGATTCCGGTCAGTCGCGCCTTCTGGCCGGACGGCGCCGTCAGATCCGGCAGGACGAGGCGCTGTGCCAGGCCCCGCCCTCGACGAGCTCCTTCACGACGGCCTTCAGCTCCTTGATGACCGCGCGGGTCGCCACGGTGAGGGGTCGCTGGCTGGACGTGGCGAGGACGAGGGTGCGCGACAGGGCCGGGTCCGCGATGAGGCTCGCCGACATCGCCCCCGCCTCCACCTCCTTGTGGACGGAGGCGTAGGGCAGGATGGTGCCGCCGACGCCCGCCGCGACGAGTTCGCGGATCACCGACAGGGCGTCGATCTCCGAGACGACGTCGAGCTCCACGCCCTCGAGCCCCGCCATGCGGTCGATGAGAAGGCGCAGCCCGTGGGGCCGACGCGGCAGGATGAGGGGGACGTCGCGCAGGTCCTTCAGGCGCACCTCGTCGGGCTGGGCCGGATCGGCGGCGGCGATGTAGAAAAGCTTTTCCGTGACGAGGTCCTCCGTCACCAGGTGGCGGGTGCGCGGAGCGTCGTAGAGGACGGCGACGTCGAGCGCGCCGTTGGTGAGCCACTCGTTCACGTAGCCCGAGAACGCCTCCGCCACCTCCAGCGACAGGTCCGCATGGTGGGTGCGCAGGCGCTTGATGAGGGGCACCACGAAGACCTGGGCGACCGTCGGCGGCGTTCCGAGGGTGACGGTGCCGCGGGCCACCCCGATCATGTCCCGCACCTCGTGCTCGGCGCGGCGCAGCTCCTCGAGGACGGTGCTCGCCCGGGCGAACAGGGCCTGGCCGGCCTCCGTCATGGTGACCCCGCGGCCGTTGCGGTAGAACAGCGGCGTCCCGAGCTCGTCCTCCAGGTGGGCGATCTGGCGGCTGATGGCGGGCTGGGCGACGGACAGGGCCGCCGCGGCCTTCGAGACGCTGCCCATCTCGGCGACCCTTTTGAAGTAGCGCAGTTGTTTTATTTCCATTGGTCGACGCCCCATAAGCGCAGCGTATAGCTGCTAGCGGAGCTATTCTCTATCGGGCAGATCGGCCCACTCTGTAAAGTGGTGACAGCAGGAGAATTCTCATGAACGTGCGTCCCGACGTGCCCGGGCCGACCGCCGACGCGAGCGAGCTCGAGGCGATCCGCGCCGCCGTGCGCGACCTGTGCGAGCGCTTTCCCGGCGAGTACTGGCGGGAAAAGGACCGGGAGCGGGCCTACCCGACCGAGTTCGTGGAGGCGCTGACGGAGGCGGGCTACCTCGCCGCCCTCATCCCCGAACAGTACGGCGGCAGCGGCCTCGGCCTCGTCCACGCCTCGGCGATCCTGGAGGAGATCCAGCGCTCGGGCGGCAACGGCGGCGCCTGCCATGCCCAGATGTACGTCATGGGCACCCTCCTGCGCCACGGCTCGGAGGAGCAGAAGGGGAAGTGGCTGCCCAAGATCGCCTCGGGCGCGTTGCGCATGCAGGCCTTCGGCGTCACCGAGCCCACGAGCGGGACCGACACCCTCTCCCTCAAGACGACGGCGGCGCGGCAGGGCGACCACTACGTCGTCAACGGGCAGAAGGTGTGGACCTCGCGCGCGGAACATTCCGACCTCATGCTCCTCCTTGCCCGCACCACCCCGAAGGAGGAGGTGAAGAAGAAGGGCGAGGGTCTGTCCGTCTTCGTTGTCGACATGCGGGAGGCCCTCGGAAACGGACTTACCATCCGCCCGATCAACGCGATGATCAACCACTCCACAACGGAGCTGTTCTTCGACGACCTGAAGATCCCGGCGGAAAACCTCGTCGGCGAGGAGGGCAAGGGGTTCCGCTACATCCTCGACGGGATGAACGCGGAGCGGGTGCTGATCGCGGCCGAGTGCATCGGCGACGCCCGCTGGTTCATCGACAAGGCGGTCGGCTACGCGAAGGAGCGCGTCGTGTTCGGCCGGCCGATCGGGCAGAACCAGGGCATCCAGTTCCCGATCGCGGAGGCGTACGCCGCCACCGAGGCCGCCGCCCTCATGGTGGACAGGGCCGCCCGCGCCTTCGACGAGGGCCGCTCCATCGGCCCGGAGGCCAACATGGCCAAGCACCTCGCGGCCAAGGCGAGCTGGCAGGCGGCCGACATGTGCCTGCAGACTCACGGCGGCTTCGGCTTCGCCGAGGAGTACGACGTGGAGAGGAAGTTCCGCGAGACGCGGCTCTACCAGGTGGCGCCGGTCTCCACCAACCTCATCCTGTCCTACCTCGCCGAGCACGTCCTCGGCCTGCCCCGCTCCTTCTGAGCCGCGGGGGCCGGGGCATGGGGGAGGCGCTGGCGCCGTCCGGAGGGCCGCTCGAGGGCCTTCTCGTCGTGTCCATCGACCAGGCGGTGGCCGCGCCCTTCTGCGCGGCGCGCCTCGCCGACGACGGGGCGCGGGTCATCAAGGTGGAGCGGCCGGGCGGCGACTTCGCCCGCGCCTACGACCGGACGGTGGACGGGGAGAGCACCTATTTCGTCTGGCTGAACCGGGGCAAGGAATCGATCGTCATCGACTTCCGCGACGCGCAAGACGCCGCGCTCCTGAAGCGCATGATCGACGGGGCCGACGTCTTCCTCCACAACCTGGGCCCGGGCGCGGCGGAGCGGGCGGGCCTCGGCGCGGCCGCCCTCCTCGCCCGCAACCCGCGCCTCGTCGCCTGCGCCATCACCGGCTACGGCGACGGGCCCTACCGGGAGCGCAAGGCCTACGACCTCCTCATCCAGGCCGAGAGCGGGCTGTGCTCCGTCACCGGCACGCCCGATGCGCCGGGCCGCGTGGGCGTGTCCGTCGTCGACATCGCGACCGGCATGTACGCCCACGCGGCCATCGTGACGGCCCTGTTCGCCCGGGAGCGGACGGGCAGGGGCCGCGCCCTCGAGGTGTCCATGTTCGACGCCATGGCCGAGTGGATGACGGTTCCCCTCCTCCACACCGAGTACACCGGCCGCCCGCCCGGCCGGCCCGGCGTCGCCCACCCGGCGATCGCCCCCTACGGCGTGTTCCGGGCGGCGGACGGCCTCGAGATCGTGATCTCGATCCAGAGCGAGCGGGAGTGGAAGCGCTTCTGCGAGGAGGTGCTGGAGCGGCCCGACATGGTCGCCGACCCGCGCTATGCCTCGAGCGCGGACCGGGTGGCGAACCGGACGGAGCTCGACGCCACCGTCGCCGCCATCTTCGCCCGCTACGACGGCGAGGCGCTCGCCGCCCGCCTCGACGGCGCGGGCATCGCCTTCGGCAACCTCAACACCGTCGACCGGGTTCTCTCCCACCCGCACCTGAAGCGCACGACCGTCGGCACCCCCGCGGGCACCGCCCGCCTGCCGCTGCCCCCCGTGCGCACGGCCGGGTTGCCGACAGGCGGGCTTGCCGACGTGCCCGCCCTCGACCAACACGGGGCAGCGATCCGGGCGGAGTTCGCCCCCGCGGCGGAGGAGACGGCGAGGCCATGACGAGCGAGGACGGCACCGGGGACGGCATCGAGTACTGGCGGCGGTGGATCGGCCACACCCGCACGAGCGAGGACCTCCTCGTGCCCGGCCCCGCCATGCGCCTCGCCGCCTCCCTCGACCGGGCCGAGCCCCTCGCCGAGGGCGACCCGCTGCCCGCCCTGTGGCACTGGATCTATTTCCTCGAGGCCTCGCCCCGCGCCGAGACGGGGCCGGACGGCCACCCCCGCCGCGGCGGCTTCATGCCGCCCGTCACCCTCCCCCGCCGCATGTTCGCGGGCGGGCGGATGAGCTGGCACGAAGGGGGTCTCAGGATCGGCGAGCGCGCCGAGAAGACCGACACCATCCTCGACGTCACCGAGAAGACGGGCCGCTCGGGCCGCCTCGCCTTCGTGAAGGTGGCCTGCGAGTTCCGCGTCGGCGGGGCCCTGCGCCTCCGCGAGGAGCGCGACATCGTCTACCGCGAGCCGCCGTCGGGTCCCGCGCCCGCCGAGGCGCCGGCCGAACCCGAGACGGGCCCGTGGCGCGCCGACGTGGCGCCGGACCCGATGCTCCTGTTCCGCTACTCGGCGCTCACCTTCAACGTCCACCGCATCCACTACGACCGGCCTTACGCGACGGGCGAGGAAGGCTATCCCGGCCTCGTGGTCCACGGGCCGCTGATCGCGACCCTCCTCGCCGACCTCTTCCGCGACCACGCGGGAAAGCCGATCGCCCGCTTCTCCTTCCGGGCGCTGAGGCCCCTGTTCGACACCGCCCCCTTCCAGGTGACCGGCTGGCCTGGCGACGGTGGCCCCGCGCGCCTCCTCGCCCTCACCCCGGCGGGCAACCCGGCGATGGAGGCGGAGGCGGAGGCGGAGGCCGCCGGCACGCGGCCATGACCCGCCCCGAACCCGGCCTCGCCGCCGCCCCGGCGACCGCGCTCACCCTCGCGGTCGTGGCGAGCCTCGGCTGCCAGGCGATCATGTCGGCCATCGCCATCACGCCGGCCACCCTCGCGCCGGCGGCCGCGCCCGCCTTCGGCCTCGTCCCCACCGACGTGGGCCTGTTCACCACCATCCTCTACCTCGCGGGCATCTTCGCGACGGCCTCCGGCGGCTCCCTCGTCGCCCGCCTCGGGGCGGTGCGCACCAGCCAGGTCTGCCTCCTCCTCGGCGCGGCCGGCATGGCGACCCTCGTCCTCGCCCATCCGCTCGCGGGCATCTTCGGGGCCGTCCTCGTCGGCCTCGGCTACGGGCCGCTCACCCCGGCGAGCTCCCACATCCTCGCCTCCCGGACGACGGCGCGGAACCGGCCCCTCGTCTTCTCCGTCAAGCAGACGTCGATCCCGCTGGGCGGCGCGCTCGCCGGCCTCGTGCCGCCGGTGATCGCGAGCCTGTTCGGCTGGACCACCGCCGTCGCCGTGATGGCGCTCGCGGGCGTGGCGGCCGCCCTCGCCCTCCAGCCCATCCGCGCCCGCTTCGACGCCGACCGCAACCCGGCCGCGCCGCTCCGCCTCAGCGTGATCGGCCCGGCGCGGGAGGCCCTCGCCTGGCCGCCGCTCCGCCGCATCATGGTGATGTCGGCCGCCTTTGCCGCCGTCCAGGGCACCTTCACCGCCTTCTTCGTCACTTTCCTCGTGGAGACGGCCGGGATCGACCTGGTGGCGGCGGGCGTCATCCTGATGCTCGGGCAGGTGATGGCCGTCTTCGGCCGCGTGGGCTGGGGCGCCCTCGCCGAACGGCTGATGCCGACCCCGAAGCTCCTCGCCCTCATCGGCCTCCTGATGACGGCCTCCTCCCTCGCGAGCCTGTTCGTGACGCCCGAATGGCCCACGTGGACCCTGTTCGTCCTGTCGGCCCTGTTCGGCCTGTCCGCCGTCGGCTGGAACGGGCTGTACCTGTCGGAGATCGTGCGGGTGACCTCGGCCGCCGATTCGGCGCGGGCAACCGGGGGAACCCTCGTCTTCACCTTCATGGGAATGCTGTCGATGCCGGCCATCTTCACCCTCGTCGTCGGGGTGACGGACAGCTACGTCCCCGCCTTCGCCCTCCTCGCCCTCGTTCCGCTCGCGGCCGTCTGGGCGATGCTCGGCTGGAAGGAGGGGGCGATCCCCGGCGAACGGGCGGCCTGATCCGCGCCGTTGCGGGAACGGTTGCAATCGGGGCGCCTTCCGTCCTTGATGCGCGCCGCGGCGGGTCCGCCCGCTGGTCGAGACAGCCAAGGGAGAGCGGCCGTGAGCGCGACGATCCTCGAGCTCCTTCAAGAGGGCGAGCCGGACGCGCCGGCGATCGGCGGCGCGGGCCGCCCGTTCCTCGCCCGGGGCGCCCTCCTCGAGCTCGCGGCCGCGACGCGCGCGCGCCTCGCCGCCCTCGGCATCGGTCGGGGGGACCGGGTGGCGATCGTCCTGCCCAACGGGCCGGAGATGGCGGCTTGCTTCCTCGCCGTCGCCACCGCCGCCACCACCTGCCCCCTCAACCCGGCCTACAGGGAGGAGGAGTTCGCCTTCTACCTCGAGGACCTGAAGGCGAAGGCGCTCATCGTGCCCGAGGGCGCGGACGGCCCGGCCGTCGCGGCCGCGAACCGGCTCGGCATGACGATCCTCCGCCTTTCCGCGCCCGAGGGCGCCCCCGCCGGAACCTTCACCCTCGACGGGCCGGCCGCGGGCCCCGCGCGGGCCGCGGAGGCGGCGGGGCCGGACGACGTCGGCCTCATCCTCCACACCTCCGGCACCACCTCGCGGCCGAAGATCGTGCCGCTCCTGCAGC
>CAZJNX010000131.1:10895-13809 GCA_964547415.1 uncultured Hyphomicrobiales bacterium | reverse complement strand
CGGATGGCGGCGCCGGCGGCCGCGGATGCGGGCCCCGTTGGCTGAGCCCCTTGCCGAAGGGGCGCTCGACGCCCTGCGCGCGCGGATCGCCGCCCTGCCGCCCCTCAGGGAGACGATCGCCGCGAGCGGCCTCGCCGCCCGCCGCTCCCTCGGGCAGAACTTCCTTCTCGACCTCAACCTCACGGCCAAGGTGGCCCGGGCGGCGGGGGATCTCGCGGACCGAGACGTCCTCGAGGTCGGGCCGGGGCCGGGCGGGCTCACCCGGGCGCTTCTGGCCGCCGGGGCCCGGGTGACGGCGGTGGAGAAGGACGCGCGGGCCGTCGCCGCGCTCGCCCCGCTGGTGGAGGCCGCCGCGGGCCGTCTCGTCGTGGTGGAGGACGACGCCCTCGCCTTCGACGGGCGCGCCGCCTTTCCCGCGGGCGGGGTCCGGATCGTCGCGAACCTTCCCTACAACATCGCGACGAAGCTGTTCACCGACTGGGTGGAGGCGGAGCCCTGGCCGCCGTTCTGGGACCGGCTGACGCTCATGTTCCAGCGGGAGGTGGCCGAGCGGATCGTCGCCCGGCCCGGGGAGGAGGCATACGGGCGCCTCGCGGTGCTCACGGGCTGGCGGACGGACGCGGGGCGCGTCTTCGACGTCCCCCCGACGGCCTTCGTGCCGCCGCCGAAGGTGTGGTCGAGCGTCGTCCACGTCCGCCCGCGCCCGGCCCCCCTCCCCTGCGCGCTGCCGGCGCTGCGGGCGGTGGCGGCGGCCGCCTTCGGCCAGCGCCGCAAGATGCTGCGCCAGAGCCTGAAGGCCCTCGGCCGCGACCCGGCCGCCCTCCTCGAGGCGGCCGGCATCGACGGCACCCGCCGCCCCGAGACGCTGGACGTCGAGGCGTTCGTGCGCCTCGCCAACTGCCTCTGAGGGCCTGCGCCGGCGGGAAGGCCGGCGCAGGCGCCGCCCTTCCGCATGTCCGGCCGGGGCGGTTCGACCGGCGACGATCCGGTGACCATCACCTCGCCCGCCCACGCCCGGGGCGGGATGCAAAGCGGCGCAGGTCCTTGCTCCCCCCGCGTCCGGTGGCCAACGGCCCCGTCGGGTCGATGCCGTTGGCCACCGGCGGGACAGACCGCGTCCCCGGCAACGCGCGGCAGGCCCGCCTCGTCCGGGCTGTCCGCTTCCCCTCTACGCTGCCGGAGTGACGCCCCTCGCGGGGCCCCTCGCGAGCGCCGGGCAGAGGTCGCACAGGGTTCGGGAATCGAGAAACCCGTGCCTCGGGCGAGCCGCGGGTCCACGTCGCTCGTCGAAATCAAGGCCGGCGGGTCGGGACCCGCCGGCTCGAGGGATCAGGAGGCGCCGCCGCCCGAGCGCACGGCGGCGAGCTCGGCGCAGGCGATGGGCAGCGCCTCGCCGACGGGCAGGTCGCCGGGCGTCTCGACAGAGGCGGGCAGGCGGCCGCGCAACGGGGCCCCCTGCATCACGACGACCGTGTTCTCGAGGCGTAGCGAGCCGCCATGGCTCTCGCGGATGCGGGCGTCCACCGCGTCGATGTCGATGGCCTCGCGGAAGCGGACCTTGCCCTCCGGCCCCGCGACGGGAATGCCCGGGAGCGAGGACTGGCCGGTCGGCCCGTAGTCGAGGGGGATGAGCGCCTCGCCCGCCACGGTGACGAGCTCGGCGTGGTCGATGATGCCGTCGCCGTTGGTGTCCGCGTCGGCGGTCGGGCACCGCGCGGCCTTGCCGCCCTCGCCGGGGAAGCCGTGGATGCGCGTCGGGTGGCGGCCGGTGGGCACGTTGTCGCCGATGAGCACCGCCACGACGTCGAAGCCCGCCTTGGTGATGGCGAGGCCGCCCTCGATGTCGGCGCCGACGAGACGGCGGTTGAGCGTGTCGAAGGTGCCGCGGAACAGGACGTCGCTCTCGTAGCCGCTCGTGGTACCCTGGCCACCCATGGCGGGGGCGGCGCCGGCGGGGGGCGTGCTCGCCTGCTGGGCGGCCGCGGGCGCGGCGGCGAGGACGAGCACGAGGCTCGCGGCAAGGCCGGTTCGAAGGTCCGTCACGTCGGATCCCTCCCCTGTCGGGTTGCTGATCGGGTTCAGGGAGGGGAGGCGGCGGGAGCGCCTTTGGTTCCCGGTCCGCGACGGACCGTCCCCGGCCGGCGGCCGGGCCGGACGCGAACGGCGCCCGCGCGTCCGGCCGTCGCCGCTCAGCCGTAGCGGACGGGGGGCATGGCCTCGCGGGCGGTGCCGGCGGCGGCGTGGCCGATCCAGCCGTCGAGAAAGTCCGACAGCCAGCGCTTCACGGGCGGGTCGAACACGGGCCGCCCCGCGAAGTGGTCGCGCCGCTGGCGGGCCCCCGGCAGCTTCATGCGGGCCGAGCCGCGCACCGTCCAGCGGTGCATCATGGCGAGCGTCAGCTCCGGGTGGAACTGGATGCCGTAGGCGCATGTCCCGACCCGGAAGGCCTGGTTGTCGAAGTGCTCGCCCGCGGCGAGAAGCTCCGTCCCCCGCGGCACCTCGAAGCCCTCCCGGTGCCACTGGTAGACCTTGCCCGGCCACCACATCAGCCGCTCGCCCGCCGCCGTCGGGTGGAGGTCGTAGTAGCCGATCTCCACGAGGCCCTCCGGGTGGCCGAAGACGTGCCCGCCGATGGCCTTCGCCAGCATCTGCGCCCCGAGGCAGATCCCGAGGAACGGCTTGCCCTCCCTCAGCGGCACGTCGATGAAGTCGATCTCCCGGCGGATGAAGGCGTCCGGGTCGTTGGCGCTCTGGGGGCCGCCGAAGATCACCGCGCCCGCGTGGTCCGACAGGCTGGCGGGGAGCGGGTCGCCGAGGGCGGGCCGGCGGATGTCGAGCCGGAAGCCCCGCTCGGTCAGCATCTGCCCCACGCGCCCGGGCGTCGACCGCTCCTGGTGGAGAACGATGAGAACCG
>CAZJNX010000131.1:0-10795 GCA_964547415.1 uncultured Hyphomicrobiales bacterium | reverse complement strand
CTGGCGCCCGTGCCTCGCGCCGGCGGCCGGACGGCCCGACGGGCGGCGGCTCCGCTGGCGCCCGTGCCTCGCGCCGGCGGCCGGACGGCCCGACGGGCGGCGGCTCCGCCGGCGCGCGGGCCTCGAAGCTGTCGGCGGCGTGGTCTCCTCGGTCGGTCATGGGGCTTGCGGCCTCCGTCGGGTGGATGGCGGAACCGGCAGGCAAGCGCCGTGCCGGCCCCGGGCGGGGTCAGGCGGGCGCGCCCCCGAGGCGGCCCTCGACGCGCTTGCGGATGGCGATACGGTCCCGGTTGGAGATGCCGAGAAGCTCCGCGACGCGCCAGATCGTGTTGTCCTCGAACTCGGACAGGTGGCCGTCGGCGAAGCTCATCTCCCACATCATCTCCACCACCGAGCGTCGCCCGTCCTCGTCGAGCACGCGCTTCAGGACGGAGGTGAAGCCGTAAAGGTCCACCGCGTCCTCGTCGCGCTTGCGGGCCTGGCGGATCAGCTCCTCCACCTCGTCCGGCGCGAGGCCGTAGCGGTCCGACAGGACGCGCCTGAGGCTCGCCCGCTCCTCGTCGGTGATCACGCCGTCCACCGCCACCACGCGCACGAGGATCGCCGCGGCGGCGAGGCGCGGGTCGTCGGCGGGAAAGGCCTCCTCCGCGCCGTCGCCGGCGTTGAGGCTCTGGAACCAGCGCTTGATCGGTCTGTACATCCGCGCTCCCGGTCGGTCGAAGGGGCGGCCCCCGCGGGGGCGGGCCGGCGTGTGCCGGCCGATCGTTCCCCCTTCAGGTAGCGCGCTGGTGCCGCAGGGACAATGTCGCGGAGCGTGTGCGCATGCCTCTCGCCAGCGACACGCAAGGGTGATCGGGAGCGAGCGCCCCGCGATCGACCGTGATTTCCCCGGCGCTCTCCCAGCCTCTACCTCCAGATCGCGCCGCACGACGCGGCGCCACGCCAAAACATGCGACGGAGTAAAGGGCCGATGCGCGCCTCTTCCTTCCTGCTTACCGCCTTCCTCGCGATTTCCCTGCCCGGAGCGGCGCTCGCGGGTCCCCAGTACGTGAACGAGACGGGCTTTGCCAACTCGGGCTACGACGTGGTCGCCTACTTCGACCTCGAGCAGGCGCCGGTGGGTACGGCGCAGCCGAAGGCCGTGCCGGGCCGGGCCGACATCACCGCCACCCACAACGGCGCCACGTTCGCCTTCGCGAACGAGGAGAACCGCCGCCGCTTCCTCGCCGACCCGGACGCCTACGCCCCCGCCTACGACGGCCACTGCGCCTACGGCGTCGCCAAGGGCGGCAAGGTGCCCGGCGACCCCCACCTGTGGCGGATCGTCGACGGCGTCCTCTACCTCAACATCACGCCCAACGTGGTGGGCTTCTGGGAGGAGGACATCCCGGGCAACATCGCGACGGCCGAATCGAACTGGCCGGGGATCGAGGCGGACGCCGCCTCCGAGCGGGCGATCCCGCAGTTCACCCCGTCCGCCCCGGTCGGCGGCTGAGGCTCAGGCGAAGCGCCTCGCCGCGATGCCTGCCGCCGCGAGGCGCGCCGCCGCCTCGTCCGGGCGCGCGGGCGGGCGGAAGACGAGGAAGGCCCGGTCGGGCGCCCCGCTCACCGGGTCCCGCGCCGTGACGGCGAGGGCAGGAAAGCCCGCCATCGCCTCCCGGATCAGCGCCTCCACCTCCGGCCCATAGAGGCGGAAATGGCCGTGCCTGTCCTCCCGGGCGCGGCCGTATTCCACCGTCGCGGCCATACGCAGCGGGTCGGGCACCGACAGGAACAGGAAGCCGCCCGGGGACAGAACGCGGGCGAGCTCGCCGAGCGCCTCCCGGTCGTCGGCCACGTGCTCGAGGACGTGGTTGCACACGATGGCGTCCGCCGAGGCGTCCGGCCGGTCGATCGCCTGGAGGTCGAGGCCGCCCGCCGTGCCGTAGACGGACACCTCGTGGAGGGCGAACCACGCCGGGTCCACCGACGGGTCGGGGCTGAACTGGAGGCAGCGCCGGCCCGCGGCGAACGCGGGGCCGAGGGCGGAAAAGACGGTCCGGTGGGCCCGGTGGCGCTCAAGGGAGGCACAGGTGGCGCACCGCGGCGGCGCACCGTCGGGGCCCGCTCGCCCGCGGGGACCGGCGCGGAACCCCGTCCCGCCGCAGATCGGGCAGGGCGCGCGGCGCCCCGTCCCGCCATTGCCCGATTGGGGGTCCACCGCTTCGCCCTGCCGCCGCCTTGCCTTTTGTCCTGCCACCCTCCATGCAATGGCCGTCGGAGCCGTGTCAAAGCGCCGAGGGGAGAGAAGCGGTGGAACTCAAGGACGAAAAGATCATCGAAGCGCCGCGGGATCGGGTCTACGCCGCCCTCAACGATCCGGACGTGCTTCGCCAGTGCATCCCGGGCTGCAAGTCCCTCGAGAAGGTGGACGACACCCACTTCGACGCGGTCGCCTCCCTCAAGGTCGGCCCGGTGAAGGCCACCTTCAACGGCCACGTGGAGCTGCAGGACCTCGACCCGCCGAAGGGCTACACCATCGTCGGCGAGGGCAAGGGCGGGGTCGCCGGCTTCGCCAAGGGCAGCGCCCGGGTCGATCTCGTGGAGGAAGGGCCGGAGACGACGCGGCTTTGCTACGACGCCAAGGCGGAGGTGGGCGGCAAGCTCGCCCAGCTCGGCAGCCGCCTCATCGATTCGACCGCCAAGAAGCTCGCGGGCGAGTTCTTCGCCAAGTTCAAGGAGGTGGTGGAGGGCCCCGCCCCCGCGGAAGCGCCGGCAACGCCCGCCGAGACGCCGGTCTCGCCCGCGGCGACCGCGGCCCTCGAATCGGAACCGGTGGGGGCGGGCGGCCCGGCCGCGCCGGAGCCGACGCGCGATCCGGCCGCCGCCACGGTGTCGATGCCCGCGGGCGGGGCCATGCAGTCCGCCGACCGCCGCCCGGACGAGACGCCCCCGCGGGAGGCACCGGCGGGCGCGGACCAGGCCGCGGCCGACGCCTTCCGCCAGGACGTCGCGGAGAAGCAGAGGGAGGAGGCCGGGTCCGCCGAAGCTGGCGGCGGCGGGCTCCCCTGGCGCTGGGTGGCGGCGGCGGTGGCCGCCCTCGTCATCCTCGCCATCCTGGCGTTCTGAGCCGCGGCGGCGGGGCCGCCGGCGTCCCGCCACGGGTGAGCCATCGCCCGCGGGCGCGGCGGACGCCGCCGCCGGGCCCGGTCCCCGACAGGCCGCGGAAGGGGCGCCCTCGACAGGCGGCGGTCGCGGTCGGCAGAAGCGTCCGGCCCCGTCGACCCGGCCGGACGTGATCCGTGCGTCTCGCGCGGGCCGCGTCCGGCGGCGCCCCTTTCCTGCGGGGTGAGGGAGGCCCTACAGGGTGAGGGACACGTCCCCGGCGGGCGGAGCAGGCACCGCCGCGCCACACCCCTCCGGCGCGATCTGCCACACGTCGAGGGGGTGGGAGCGGTTGCGCAGCCGCACGTCGCCGATCCGGCGGCGGGGGACGTCCGCCGCGAGGGCCGAGACGGTGGTGTCGCTCGCCAGGATCACGCAGTCCGCGTCCGGCGCCACCTCCCGGCCGAGGCTCTCGAGGCGCGAGGCGACGTTCACCGTGTCGCCGACGACCGTGTAGTTCACCCGGTCGGGCGGCCCCACGTTGCCCGCGATCACCTCGCCCGTGTGGAGGCCGATGCGCACGCGGATCGGCTCCAGCCCCGCCGCCCGCGCCCGCGCCGCCGCTGCCCCGACCCGCGCGCAGATCGCCCGCGCGGCGGCGACGGCGGCGGCGGGCCGGGCCTCCTCGCCCGGTCCCATCCAGAACGCCATCACCCCGTCGCCGAGGTACTTGTCCACGAGGCCGCCGTCGGCGCCGACGGCGGCCACCACGTCGGCGAAGTGGTCGTTGAGGAGGGCGGCGACCGCCTCGGCGGGCATGCGCTCCGACAGGCTGGTGAAGCCGACGATGTCGGTGAACATGACCGTCGCCTTGCGGGTGCGGCTGCGGCCCGCCACCTGATCCCCCTCCCGGATCAGCTTCTCCACGAACTGGCGCGGCACGTAGCGGGCGAAGCTCGCGAGGCCTTCCTGCATCCGGTTGAAGGCCTTCGCCTCCACGTCGATCTCGCGCACGAAGCTGGGCGGCAGGGGCTCCACCTCGGAAAGGCGCAGCTCCGCGATCCGGTGGGCGGCGGCCGCCGTCCGCCCGAGCACCCGCGAGATCCGCCGCCCGATGTAGACGACGGCCGCGAGCGACAGGGCGAGGATCAGGAGCCCGGCCGCGATGGAGCCCGATAGCCAGCGCACCACGTCCGTGAAGTCCGACAGGGGAAGGTAGACGCCGACCCGCCACGGCCGCGGCCCGAAGCCCGCCACCTCCTCCGTGACGATCGTGAAGCGCCGGCCGTTGACGGCGATCTCGCTCACCTCCACGCCCGCCGTCTCGGCCGCGCCGAAGCCGGCGAGCGGCTTCCGGTCCGCGTAGGCGACGAGGACCGGGTCGGCGACCTGTTCGAGCGGCACGAACGCCTTGCCCGGCCGGCGCGGGTCATCGTCCGCATGGAGCTCCCCGGTGCCCGAGACGGCGAGGACGCCCGCGTCGTCATACAGGATGAAGGCGACGCCGTTCCCCCCGGAGACGACGCGGGTGACGATGCGCGACAGGTGGTCGGCCCCGATGGCGAGGACGACCGCCCCGTCCACCGACCCGTCGCGCTCGAGCGGGGCCACCACGTTCACGTAGGTCGCTCCGTCCACGAACACGGGCGGGCCCCACGCGGGCTCGGCGCCGGGCGCGATGTTCCTGAGGAGCGCGCGCACCTCGCCCGGCAGGCGGCCCGGCCGGTCGAGCTCCATGACGCCGAACTCGCCGTCGCGGGCGACGCCCGTCGCGTGCCCCTCGCGGGGGTAGAGGACGATGGCGTCGGTGTTGGGCGCGCCCGCGAGGATCCCCTCGAAGATGGTCGTGCGGGCCGGGGTCGGATCGAGGCCGAACCGCCCCTCCCCGTAGAAGCGGGTCACCGCCTCCACCACGCGGGCGCTCGGCTCGAGGCTCGCCACCAGGTCGTCCTTCAGCGCCTGCATGGTGAGGACGGCGTTGGCGTTGAGGAGGGAGAAGGTGTTGCGGTAGTTCGCGAGCCCCGACAGGGCGAGGACGGCGAGGAGACCGAGCACCATCAGCGCCCCGAAGGCGCCCGACAGGAGCTGCATGAGCGAGATGCGCGGGCGCACCCGTCGCTTCGCGGGCGCGGCATCGCCGGCGACCTCGACGCCCGTGTCGGCCCCTGCCGTCATCCCCGTTCTCCGTGCCCGGCACGCGCCTCGCCCACCCCGTTATCGCCGGGCCGGCGGTGGCCCGCAAGCGCCGGGGGCTCGACATCGCCCGCCGGACGGGCCAATCGGAGGGCCGGGCACGCCGGACGGAAACGGGAGCGGGCGATGATCAAGGAGCGGACCGGAACGCGGGCGGCGGCGGGCGCCGCGGTCCTGCTGTGCGTGGCCTCGGTGTGCACGCCCGCGGCCGCGACCACGATCGACGCCCTCGCCGTCGTCGACGCCGTCCGGGCGGATCTTTCCGGCGACGGGCGGGACGATCTCGCCGTCCTCGAGAGCCGCGACGGGTTGGCGACGCTCTACGTGTGGCTGTCGGACGACAGCCTCGCGGGCGTCTCCCTCGCCGCGGTCGCGCGGGACGTCCTGTCCGGCGCCCGCCCCTGGCTCGAGACGACGGCGGCGGGCTCCCTCCAGGTGTGGGCGGGGGACCCGGGCGTCGGCCGCAACCGCTGGACCGAGACGCTCACCCTCGCGGTCTGGGACGGGGCCCTGCGCGTGGCGGGCTTCACGCGGGACAGCCGGGACGTGCTCACCGGCGAGGCCGACGTGTGCGACGTCAACCTCCTCACCGGGCGGGGCATCCGCAACGGGCAGGCCTTCCGCACGGCGACGCCCGCCCTCCCCGTCACCGCCTGGTCCGACGGCACCGTCCCCGACGGCTGCGACTGACCGGGCGCCTTTCGCGGGAACGGGACGGGCGCACAGGCATTCGACCGGCCATTGGAACCCGGGAGCCGGCCACCCGCCGGAACGTGCCTCATGCCCGCCCATCCCCACGCGGCCGCCGCCCGGACGGCACGGCTCGCCCTTCTGGCGCTCGTCCTCCTCTGGCTCGCCCTCGCCCCCGGCCCGTCCCGAGCGGCCGAGGGGGACCCGCCGGCCTTCAGCACGGGCGCGCTCAACACCGGCCTTGCGGCCCCGCCGGCGGACCTCGACCGGTCGACCCCGCGCGCCGCGCTGGAAGGGCTCTACGAGGCCGTCCGCGCCGGCCGCCTGGAGCGGGCGGCCCACGTCCTCGACCTGTCGGCGATTCCGCAGGAGGACCAGGCGATCCGCGGCCCGATCCTCGCCACCCACCTCGTGGACATCCTCGAGCGGCGGGTGTTCGTCGACTGGGACCGCATCCCCGACCGGCCGGACGGGATGGAGACGACAGGGACGGACCGCACGCCCATGGTGGGCGAGCCACGCAAGAGCATGTCCCTCGCCTCCCTCGAGACGGAGCGCTGGCCGGTGGCGGTGCGGATCAACCGGGTGAAGCCGGAGACGGGCGACCCGGTCTGGGTGATCTCTCCCCAGACGGTGGAGGCGATCCCGCGCCTTCACGACCTGTTCGGCCCGACCGCCTTCGAGAAGGCCCTGCCCGACGAGCTGCGCACGCCCGCCATCGGCAGCGTCGAGGTCTGGGAGCTCCTCGTGCTGCCGGTGTTCGCGGGGCTCGCCTTCCTCGCCGGCTGGCTCGTGAACTGGCTCATGCGCAGGGGCGGAGCGCTGCTGCCGTGGAACGCGGCGAGCCTGGCGCTGCGCCGCGCCGCCCTTCCGGTGGCCCTCGCGGTGACGCTCCTCCTCGTGAACGCGCTGACGGCCGGCTTCTTCGTCTTCTCCCAGCCGGTGGACGCCGTCCTGTCGCCGCTCCTCATGGTGCTGTTCGTGCTCGCGGTGGTGATCGCCGTCTCGCGGGCCCTCGACGCGGTCATCGACTTCGCCTCGAACCGCTACATCCAGGCCCTCGACGACCCGGCCAACACCCGCTCCCGCCATCTCTACACTAACCTGTCGGCGGTGAAGCGGGTGGGCGTCATCCTCGCCCTCGTGGTGGGGGTGGCCATCGCGATCTTCTCCCTCGACGTCTTCTCAACGTTCGGGATGTCGCTGCTCGTCTCGGCGGGCGTCGCGGCGGCCGTCTTCTCCATCGCGGCCCAGACCCTCCTCGGCAACCTGTTCGCGAGCCTGCAGATCGCCTTCGCCAAGCCGATCCGCATCGGCGACAGCGTCTACTTCGACGACCGCTGGGCCTACGTCGAGCGGATCAACTACACCTTCGTGCAGCTGAGGACGTGGGACGAGCGGCGCTACGTGGTGCCGGTGCGCTACTTCGTGTCCACCGCCTTCGAGAACTGGACGCGGGAGGACCCGACCATGGTGCGCACCGTCGTCCTCACCCTCGACCACCGGGCGAACGTGGCGCGGCTGCGCGGTTTCTTCGGCGAGATCGCCCCGCAGGATCCCGACTGGAAGGCGGGCGCCGAGCCCAAGGTGATGGTGGTCGGCCAGGACGAGGAGGGGATGCAGGTGCGCTTCTACTGCACCGCGACCGACCCGACGCGGGCCTGGAACCTCCACTGCCGCCTCAGGGAAGAGATCCTCGCCTTCATCGCACGGGACGACCCGGGCGCGCTGCCGCGCACGCGCCTCCTCGAGGCGGGCGAGCGGGGCGGGGCGGCGAGCGGTGCCCGGCGCCGGCCGGACGCGGCCTGAGCGGCGCGCCGCCCGGACGAACGGTCGCGGGTGCCCGGGCGGCCCATGGACTTGGCCTTGCGGCCGTGGTGAAACCCGCCGGAGCGGACGCACCACGGGAGGGGCGCAATGGCGCATCGGGGGCTTGCGATCGTGGCGGGCGTCGGCCCGGGCCTTGGCCGGGCGCTGGCACGGCGCCTCGCGCGGGACGGGTTCACGGTCGGCATCATCGCCCGCAGGCCGGAGGGCCTTGCCCCGATCGCGGAGGAGATCGCGGCCGAGGGCGGGCACGCGCTCCCCGCGCCGGCGGACCTCACGGACTTTGCGGCCCTCACCGCCGCCATCGCCGCCCTCGAGGCGGACCACGGCGGCACCCGCGCCCTCGTCTACAACGCCAGCGTCTGGAACGAGACGCCGGCCCTTTCCTTCGATCCGGACGCCTTCCAGCGGGACCTCGCCTTGATGGTGACGGCCCCGCTGGTGGCGACGCAGGCCGTCGCGCCCGGCATGGAGGCGCGCGGCGGCGGCACCGTCGTCTGGACGGGCGGGGGCCTCGCCCTCGCGCCCGAGGAGGGCACGCCCGTCCCGTCCCTCGCGGCGGGCAAGGCGGGCATGCGTGCCCTCGCCCTCGCCGCCGCGCCCGAGCTCGCCGCCCGCGGCATCCGCCTTCGCACCATCACCATCGCCGGGCCCATCGCCCCGCAAACCCCGTTCGATCCGGACGTCATCGCCAGCGTCTTCGCCTCCACGATCGCCGACCCCGCCGCCGACGGGCCGACGGAAACGGTCTTCCGCGGCGCCCCCGCCTGAAGTTCGCTCCACCGCGCCGGACTTGAATGCGCGGACAGGGCGTGCAACGGAGGGTCGCGCCGGTCCGTCTGAAGATTCCGTCAGGCTTTTCCGGCCTATCCCTGCCCGAGCGTCGCCGGCACCTGCCGTCGGCGGCGTGCCGCGGCCGCGTCGGAGCCCCATGCAGCACGACCCGAGGACCTTCGAGGACATGGCGATCCGCGCCGGCGGCCGCGTGGAGGCGCCGGCGGCCGGACAGGCGCGCCACTTCCTCTTCCTCCAGTCCCATCCCTCCCGCTTCGGGGTGGAGGTGGCGGACCACCTCGCCGCCGGGGGACACCGGATCTCGCGCATCAACCTGTCGGTCGGCGACGACGTGTTCTGGTTCGGCCGCGAGGCGACCCACTACCGCGGGCGGGTGAGGGGCTGGCGGGCCTTCCTGGAGCGCTTCGTGGAGGCGCGGGACGTCACGGACCTCGTCTACTATGCCGACTGCCGGCCCTACCACGCCATCGCCCGGCGGGTCGCGGCCGAGCGGGGCCTCAGGGCCTTCGCCTACGAGTACGGCTACCTGAGGCCCGACTGGATCACCCTCGAGCCCGCGGCCATGGGCGTCCTGTCCCACTTCCCGGCCGACCCCGACCGGATCCGGCGGATTGCCAGGGGGCTGCCGCGGGCGGCGACGCGGGTGATCTACCGCCACGACTTCTCGGTCGAGGCGTTCAACGAGGTGGTCTACAACATGGGGCCGGTGTTCCTCGCGCCCCTCTACCCGTTCTTCGACCGGGACCGGTACTACCACCCCCTCCTCGAGTACCCGAGCCACCTGCCCCGCATGGCCCTCGAGCCGTTCCGCGCCCGGCGCGACCAGCGGCGCCTGTCGCGGCTGATGTTCTCCGGGCGGCCCTACTACATCGTCGCCATGCAGCTGCAGGCGGACTACCAGATCCGCCGCAACTCCCGCTTCCGCCTGTTGACCGAGATGATCGAGGAGGTGCTCGTCTCCTTCGCCGCCGCCGCGCCGAAGGACGCCCACCTCGTCTTCCGCCCCCACCCCCTCGACACGGGGATCGAGCGCTGGCCCGCCTTCGCCGCCCGCCGCGCCCGGGCGCTCGGACTTCAGGGCCGCGTGTCGGTGCTCGGCACGGTGCCCCTCGGGGAGATGCTGCCGGGGGCGGCGGGCGTCGTCCTCGTCAACTCCACCGTCGGGCTTCACGCCCTTCGCCTCGGCATCCCGGTGAAGGCGATGGGCGTTGCCCTTTACGACATGCCGGGCCTCACCTTCCCCGGCTCCCTCGACGCCTTCTGGACCACGGACGAGCGGCCGGACGCAGAGCTCTTCCAGGACCTCGTGACGGTGATGACCGCCACCATCCAGATCCAGGGGGACTTCTTCACCCGGGAGGGGCGGGACGCGGCGGTGCCCGAGTTCGCCCGCCGCCTCGTGGAGGACACGGCGCGGACCCTCGGCGCCTTCGAGCCGGTGCCGCCGCGGCTCGCCGAGGCGAGGGCGGCGGGCGTCGTCACCTCGGACGACGTCTTCCCGGACTGAGGCGATGGACCCGAACCCGCCGGGGGGCGTGCGCCTCCTCGTGCTCACGCGCGACTGCGTGTTCGCCGACGCGGTCCTGACGCGCCTTGCCGCCGCGCCCCACCTGCGGATCGCGGGCCTCGTCAAGTCGACGCGCCCGTTCCGCGACGCGGACGGACCGCTCGCCACCCTCGTCGCCTTCCACCGCCTCACCGGCCTTCGCTACACCCTCCACCTGGTGGCGACGTCGGTGGCGGTGCCCGGCCTGTCGCCGTGGCGGCCGCTCTCGGCGTGGGGGCGGCGCCTGTCGACGCCCGTCCTCGCCACGGGGGACGTCAACGGGGAGGCGGCGCAAGCCTTCGTGGAGGCCGCGGAAGCGGACGTCCTCCTGTGCGTCGACTTCAACCAGATCCTGCGCCCGCCGCTGATCGGGCCGGGCCGGCGCGCCTTCAACATCCATCCCTCGCTCCTGCCCGCCCACCGCGGCCACGCGCCCGTCTTCCACGGGATGCTGGCCGGCGACGCCACGTTCGGCGTCACCGTCCACGCCCTCGCCGAACGGGTGGACCGGGGCCCCGTCCTCGCCGCCCGGACGGTGGACGTCGCCGGCCTCGGCCTCTCGGCGCGCCAGGTGGCGCTGTTCGCCGCGGGTGCGGACGCCTTCGCCGAGGCCCTCGCCACCCGCCCGCAAAGACAGCGCATGCAGGATGACATCAATCG
>CAZJNX010000130.1:0-13944 GCA_964547415.1 uncultured Hyphomicrobiales bacterium | reverse complement strand
GGGGGGGGGGGGGGGGCGCCGCCTGCCGAGACGCGGGCGGCGAGAACCGCCGCGAGGGCGAAGGCGACCGCCTCCGCGGAAAAGACGGTGGCGTAGGCCGGCACGGGCGAATCGAACACCGCCCGGGCGAGATCGACCGCGGCCGTCCCGAGGAAGCCGCCGACGCCGAAGGCGATCGCCTGGGAGGCGCCCCACAGGCCCATGCGGGTCCCCGCGCGGCCCGCGCGCCCCTCGTCGGCGAGGCCCATCATGGAGCCGATGGCGGCGACCGCGAAGATCCCGTTGCCGAGGCCGAGGAGGAACACGTTGGCCCCGAGCGGCCAGCCGATGCCGACGTAGCCGCCGACGGCGAGGCCCGCGAGCATGGTTCCAGACAGGATGCAGCCCGTGATGGTCCACAGGCGCAGGGAGCCGAAGCGCCCGCGCGCCCGGCCGCTCGCGGCGAGCCCGACGGCGATCATGCCGAGGAGGACGCCCTGATACTGGACGCCGCCGAGCTTGGTGCTCTCGCCGGGCGTGAGGCCGAAGACGGTGCCCGCGAACGGCTCCAGGATCAGGTCCTGGGCGCTGTAGGCGAGCATGGACACGAACACGAACAGGGCGAAGCGGCGGGACTGGCGCTCCTTCAGGATGTCCCGAAGTGCGGCGAGGAAGGAGGGCCGCGGGCCCTCGGCGCCCGCAGGCTCGGGGGGCGCGGCGCGGGCGGTGGAGGCGGCGCGGCGCTCGATCCCCCAAACGGCGAGGAGCGACAGGAGGAAGGCCGCGCCGCACACGGCGAGGGTGACCTGGACGAGGCGCGCCATGGAGAACGGGTCGAGGAAGGTGCCCGCCGTCGCGGCCGTCACGATGAAGCCCGCGATCATCATCACCCAGACGATCGTCGCCGCCGCCGCGCGGCGGGAGGCGGCGACCGTCGTGGCGATGAGGACGAGGAGGGAGGTGCCCGCCGCCCCGACGCCCGCCCCGATGAGGGCGAAGGCGAGGACGGCGAGGGCGACGCCGAGCGCCACGTTCGCCGCCATCGCCCAGGTGGCGAGGGCCGCCGCGACGCCGCCGACTGCCAGCGCCGCCATCCCGCCGACGATCCAGGGCGTGCGCGCCCGCCCGACGTCCGAGCCGTAGCCCCAGCGGGGCCTCAGGATCTGGATGGCGTAGTGGAGGCCGACGAGGGCGCCCGGCAGCATGGCCGGCAGGGCGAGCTCGACCACCATCACCCGGTTCATGGTGGTCGTGGTGAGGACGATGATGGCCCCGAGGGCGGTCTGGACGAGGCCGAGCCGGACGATGCCGAGCCAGCCGAGCCCCTCGGGCGTGACCGCGGCGGGCGCCCTCATGCCAGGCCCTCCGACAGGCCGCGCACGGCGAAGGCGCTCACCAGCATGCCGAGGACGTAGAGGGTGACGCCGGTGGCGTTGTACCAGGGCGCCCGGCCGCGCGGGTCCTGGAACAGCCGCTTCATGGCGAGGAGCTGCAGGATGAGGAGCGCGCCGACGGCGACGGCGTAGACCGGCCGGCCCCACAGGACGAGGCAGGCCACCACGATCACCTGCACCGCCGCCATCACGTAGCAGGCGAGCTTCAGCGCCCGCTCCGGCCCGAGGATGACGGGCAGCGAGCGCAGGCCCATCGCCTTGTCCCCCTCGATGGACTTGAAGTCGTTGAGGGTCATGATGCCGTGGGCGCCGACCGAATAGAGGAAGGCGAGGAGCACGATCCGCGGGTCGGGGAAGGCGGCGAGCGCCACGGCCGCGCCGGTGAACCAGGGCAGGCCCTCGTAGCACAGGCCGACGGCCGAGTTCCCCCACCAGCCGTTCCTCTTCAGCCGGAAGGGCGGGGCGCTGTAGGCCCAGGCGAGGGCGAGGCCGACGAGGGCGGCGAGGAAGCCCCACGGCCCCAGCACCGTCGCCGCCAGGACCGACACGCCCGTCCAGATGATGGCGATCCAAAGGCCCCAGCGGCCCGGGATGCGGCCCGACGGGATCGGCCGGTTCGGCTCGTTGATGGCGTCCACGTGCCGGTCGTACCAGTCGTTGACGGCCTGGCTGGTGCCGCACACGAGGGGGCCGGCGATGAGGGCGCCCACCACGATGCCGGCCCACTCGGCCGACAGCGGCGCCCCGGAGGAGACGACCCCGCAGGCGTAGGCCCACATGGGCGGGAACCAGGTGATCGGCTTCAACAGCTCGAGGACGGCCGCGGGCTGCGGGTACGAGGGGGATGAGGCGATCGTCGACATGTCGGGTGCGTCGTGGATCCTGTGGGCCGGTCGCGCCGGGGTGCGTCAATCAAAGTTGACACTCGAAACGTGAACCAAGCCTGACGCCTCGTCAACCGCTTTGTGCCGCCCGCGGCGGCCGGACGCGCGCGGCCGCTTCTCGGGCCGTGGCGGCGGGGCAGTCGATCCGCGAAAGACCCGGGACACCGGGGAGACCGGATGCGAGCGCGCCCGCCGACGAGGCTGATCGGGGGCGCGCCGGATGCGGGCGAGGGCGACCGCCGGAGGCTGGCCCGGTTCGCGGGGCTGCGCGCTTCGGGAGGTTGCGCCGCACGGAGCAAGGGGGCCGCCTGCGGGGCCGAAAGGCGGGCGGCAGCCTCCCGCCGGCGGGCGTGGACGGGGGCCGCCCGCGCGCCTAGACGGGGCCGCCGGGCGGACGATCGGACCGCCCCACGCGATCGTCCCCGCCCGAGGATCCCGCTCCACGCCATGGCGACCGGCGCGCTCATCGAGATCATCGTCCCGATCTTCGCCCTCATCGGGATCGGCTGGCTGTCCATGACCCTGCGCCTCCTGCCGGCCGACACCGGGGAGGCGCTGTCCGCCTACGTCTTCTCCATCGCCGTGCCCGTCCTCCTCTTCCGCGCACTCGGCACGCTGGCGATCCCTCAGATCGACGTCCTCGCCTTCTGGGGCGCCTACTTCACGGGGGCGGCGATCGCGTGGATCGCGGGGACCCTCGCCGTGCGCGTCCTGTTCCGGCGGGACGCGCGGGCGGGCGTCATCGGCGGGGTGTCCTGCGCCTTCTCCAACCTCGTGTTCCTCGGGGTGCCGGTGTTCGAGCGGGCCTACGGGGAGGAAGGCCTCGTCCTCGGCCTCGTCCTCGTGTCGGTCCACCTGCCGATCATGATGACGGCCGCCATCGTCCTCATCGACTTCGCCGAGCGGCGGGACGGGGTGGTGCGCACCCCGCCCTCGCCGGTCGCCGTCCTCAAGCGGGTCGCCGCGACCCTCGTCCGCAACCCGCTGGTGATCGGGATCCTCGCGGGCTTCGCCTTCCGCACGAGCGGGCTCGCCCTCCCGCCGATCGCGGCGGACGTGATCGACAAGATCGCGGGGACAGCGATTCCGGTCGCCCTCGTCGCCCTCGGCATGGGCCTCCACCGCTACGGCATCGGCGGGACGCTCGCCCCCGCCCTCGTCCTGTCGGCCCTCAAGCTCCTCGCCTTTCCCGCGGTGGTGCTCTTCCTCGCCACCGCCGTCTTCGACCTGCCGCCGCTGGTGACGGCGATCGCGACCCTCGGCGCCGCCGCTCCCACCGGCGTCAACGCCTACCTGATCGCCGCCCGCTTCGGGACCGGCCACGCCCTGTCGTCCAACACCATCACCATCACCGCCGCCGCCTCGATCCTCACCACCACCTTCTGGCTGTGGGTGCTCGGCGCCTGACCGCCGCGTCTCGGTCGGGCCGGACCGTCGACCGCCTCAGCCGCCCGCCGCCGTCCGCCACAGGCGCGCCCGGGCACCGGGCGGCAGTGCCGCCAGGAGGGCGAGGAAGGCCGACATCGTCCGCGGGACGGCGACCTCGCCGCCACCCGACAGGGCGGTGCGGACGATCCGCTCCGCGGCCGCCTCGGCGGTGACGGCGAGGGGGCGGAAGGCGGCGCCCTCGCCCATGGGCCGGGCGAGGAAGCCCGGGGTGGCGAGCGTCACCTCCAGACCGCTCCCCTCGTGGCGGGCCGCGAGCGAACGGGCGAAGGCGGAAAGGCCGGCCCTGGTCGCGGCGTAGACCGGTGCCTCGGGATAGCCGAGGCGGCCCGCGAGGGACGACACCACGACGAGCCGGAGCGGCCGGTCGTCCTGCCGCGGCAGGGCGAGGGCGGCCCGCGCCCCCTCCAAGGGGGCGGCGAGGTTGACGGCGAGGAGAGCGTCCGTCCGCCCCGCGTCCTCGAGGGGGGCGCCCGGGGGCGCCGCGCCCCCGAGCCCGGCGACGAGCGCCACCATGTCCACCGGCGCGCGGTCGTGCGCCCGCTTCAGGGCGGCGCGGAACGCGCCGTGGTCGGTGACGTCCACGTTCTGCGGAACCGCCGTGCCGGATTCCTCGGGGTCGAGGGCGCGGGCGAGGGCGGCGAGCCCCGGCCCGTCCCGGTCCCACAGGGACAGGCGGATGCCGCGCAAGGCGAGCGCCCTCGCGAGGGCGCTGCCGAGGAAGCCCGCCGCCCCGGTCACGACCGCGTGGCGCGGGCCGCCGGGGGCGTGCGTCGTCCGCCCCATCGCCGTCAGGCCGCCGGGGCCGTCGCGAGCGCCTCCGGCACCTCCTCGGCGGTCTTCGCGAAGGCGGCGAGCGCCTCCTCGATCTGTGCCTCCGACAGGGTGGGCGGGAAGCCGACCCGCAGGAGGTCCTTGCCCTTGGGGACCCCCGGGGACACCGCCGGGCTCACCAGCACTCCGTGGGCGGCGAGGTGCCGCGTGACGCGGAAGGCGAGGGTCTGGTCGCCGATCAGGACCGGGACCATCTGGCTGCCGTCGCCCCCGCAGCGCCACCCGATCGCCCGCAGGGCCCGCCGCGCCCGCTCGGCGTGGGCGAGGGCCCTCGCCGGCAGGTCGGGCTCCGCCTCCAGGATGTCGAGGGCCGCAAGGGCGGCGGCCGCCTGCGCCGGGGCGATGGCGTTGCTGTACAGGAAGGAGCGGGCGTTGAAGCGCAGGTGGTCGACGAGCGCCGCGCTGCCGGCCACGAAGCCGCCGGTGGAGGCGAAGGACTTGGAAAAGACGCCCATGATCACCGGCACCCGGTCGGCCACGCCCGCCGCGTGGGCGAGCCCGCGGCCGCCCGGGCCCAGCACGCCGCAGCCGTGGGCGTCGTCGAGGAACACCCATGCGCCCGCCGCGTCGGCCACCTCGACGATCCCGGCGAGCGGGGCGAGGTCGCCGTTGAGCGAGTAGAGGCTGTCCACCAGGACGAGCTTGCGCGCGGCCGTCGAGGCCTCGAGCTTCCTCTTCAGGTCGGCAACGTCGTTGTGGCGGAAGCGGACGGCGTCCGCGCGGGACAGGACGACGCCGTCGATCAGGCAGGCGTGGACCTCCGCGTCGAGGAAGGCCGCGTCGTGGCGGCCGACGAGGGCCGGGACGGCGCCCACGTTGGCGAGGTAGCCGGTGGCGAACACGAGCGCGTCCTCCTTGCCGAGGAAGGCGGCGAGGCGCCGTTCCAGCTCGTGGTGGAGGGGCCGCGTGCCCGTGAGGAGCCGGCTCGAGGTGCAGGACGTGCCGTACCGGTCGAGGGCGTCGGTCACGGCGGCGCGCACCCGCGGGTCCTGGGCGAGGCCCAGGTAGTTGGACGAGCCGAGCTGCAGCAGCCGCCGGCCCTCGATCGCGACGTGGTTGAGGCCGACGGGCACCTGCTCGACGTGGTAGGGGTAGAGCCCCGCATCCCGCGTCGCCCGCACCCGCTGCATCATCGCGTTGTCCCGGATCCGGCTCAGAAAGGCCTCGTCCGCTGCCAGTCGCGCGCATGGCGTGGTGATGGTCATTCTCGTCCCCTCCGGTGAAAACTTCCGCGTGTGCCCGCGCCGGCGACGCCGGGGCGGGTTGCGACCCCGGGGTCCCTAAAGGCCAATTTTTACAGGAGTTTGACGGTTCGCGTTCTGGCTGTGGGCACCCCCTCCGGCGCGGCGCTGCGGCCGCGGGCGTCAGTAGCCGCGGGCGCGGTCGACCGCGTTGATGAGGGGCTCCCCGCGCATCGCCCGGTCGAAGTTCTCGAGCACGGTCGGCGCGGCCGAGCGCGGCGAGATGGACCCCGCCACGTGGGGCGTCACCAGGATCTCCGGCACCTCCCGGAACGGGTGGTGCCCGGGCAGCGGCTCCTCGTGGAAGACGTCGAGGGTGGCGCCCGCGATGTGCCCCGCACGGATCGCCTCCACGAGGTCGGCGTCCACCACGTGGGGCCCGCGGCCGATGTTGACGACGAAGCTGCCCGCCGGCATCGCCGCGAACGCCGCCCGGTCCAGGATCCCGCGGGTCGCTTCCGTCAGCGGCAGGACGCAGATGAAGACCCGGGCGGAGGCGAGGAAGGGGCGAAGGCCGTCCTCGCCCGAGTGGACGGTGACGCCCTCGAGCGTGCGGGCCGTGCGGCTCCAGCCCGTCACCGGGAAGCCGAGGCCCGACAGCGCCCTCGCCACCGCCCCGCCGAGGACGCCGAGGCCGAGGACGCCGACGGGAAAGTCCGCCTTGTCCGGCGGCGGCGCGAACGCCCACCGGCCCTCCCGGCTGTCGCGCTCGAAGACGTCGAAGGCGCGGAAATGGCGGAAGACCGCGGCGATCGCGTAGTCGACCATGGTGTCCGTGAGGGAGGGGTCGACGAGGCGGGCCAGCGGCAGGCCGGCGGGCAGGCCGGCGAGGTCGAGCTGGTTGATGCCCGCGCCCAGCGTCTGGACCGCCTTCAGGTTCCGGTAGGGCGCGAGTCCCCCCTCGGGCGGGGTGAACATGAGCGCGAAGACGCACGCGTCCGGATCGCTCACCGCGCGCCAGTCGACGACGGACAGTTCCGGCCGCAGCGCCTTGACGGCCGCGTCCCACGCGACCGGGTCGTCGATCTCGCTCGAGAACAGGATGGTGCGGCCCTCGGCCATCGTACGCCCTCCTTCCGTTCGGCTGTCCGCCGCCCCGTGACTACGGCCGCGGCCGGCCCCATGCTTTGCCTTCTCTCAAACCATGATTTGATCGCCGTAAAATCTCGATGGCGTGCCCGACGGATCGGCGCATTGCACTGATCCTCGGCAGGATATGCGGAAATTTCGTGCGTGACATCGTGCCCGTGAATTGCAATCATTCTATCGAATGCTGAAGAACGACTTTGCGCGGCGCGCCTCCCGGCGGGTTTTCGCACGGTCGTCCTTTCGTGGTGAACGGGACGGGGACGGCAGTCCGGGTCGATGGAAGATTTCACGGGTTGGCGCGCGCGCATCGGGCTCGTCTACATGGCCTCCAGCATCGTGATGGAGCCGGAAGCCTACGCGATGGCGCCGCCGGGCGTGTCCATCCACACCGCCCGGCTCCGCCTTCCGAAGGTTACGGCCGCGGGGCTCGACGCCATGATGGCCGAGGGCCCGCTCGAGGAGGCGACGGCACTCCTCGCCGAGATGCCCCTCGACGTCGCCCTGTTCGGCGGGACGAGCGCGAGCTTCCTCCACGGCCTCGACGCCGACCGCGCCATCGTCCGCCGCATGGAGCGGATCCTGCCGGGCGTCCCGGCCACCACCACGTCGACGGCGGCGCTCGCAGCCCTCGCCGCGTTCGGGGCGGGCTCCATCACCTTCGTCGGCCCCTATGTGGAGGAGGTGACCGAGCGCGGCCGCGTCTTCTTCGAGGAGAACGGGATCGCCGTGAAGGCAGCCGTCGGCCTCGGCCTCGACGCGGACCACGCCATCGGGAACGTCCCGCTCGAGACCGTCTACCGCTTCGCCCGCGACAGCGCGGTGCCGGGCGCCGAGGCCCTGTTCGTGTCCTGTACCAACCTCCGGACGGTCGGCGCCATCGCCGCGCTCGAGGAAGACCTGAAGATCCCGGTCGTGACCGCCATCCAGGCCTCCGCCTGGCACGCCTTTCGCCTGGCGGGCGTGGCTGGCGGGCGGCCGGGCTTCGGCAGCCTGTTCGGGCGCGACCTGCCCTGAAGGCCCATCGCGGACGACCGCACCCGGACCCCCACGGGAAAAGACCACCCCCGAGAAGGAGAAAGCCATGATGAAGACGCTCCTCGCCGCCGCCGCCGTGGCGGGCCTCGCCGCCACCCCCGCGGCCGCCGACAAGCTCCTCGTCGGAAACGAGGGGACCTACCCGCCCTTCTCCATGGTGGAGCCGTCGGGCGAGCTCACCGGGATCGAGCCCGACCTCACGCGCGAGATGTGCGCCCGCATGGAGGCGGACTGCGAGTTCGTCGTGATGGACTTCAAGGCGCTCATCCCGTCCCTGATCCAGGGCAAGGTCGACATGGTCGCCTCCCAGATCAAGCCGCTGCCCGAGCGCAAGGCCCGTGCCCTGTTCTCCGTGCCCGTCGTCTACAACCCGGACACCTTCGTGGTGCGCGCGGGCAGCGACCTCGAGTTCACGCCCGAGGGCCTCGCGGGCCTCAAGATCGGCCTGCAGCGCGGCTCCTCCCACGCCAAGTACGTGATGGAGAACTTCCCGGATGTCTCGCCGACCTACTACGACAACCCGGACCAGATCCGGCTCGACCTGATCGCGGGCCGCATCGACGCCACCTTCGGGCCGAAGATCAACTGGGCCAACCAGTTCGTCGACACGCCCGAGGGCGAAGGCTTCGCCTTTTCCGAGGGCGACTTCTGGTCGGGTGACGCCGGGATCCCGATCGAGGAGCGCGGCTCGAGCTGGATCGTCGGCAAGGGCGACCAGGAGCTGCTCGACCGGATGAACGCGGCGATCACCTCCATGCTGGAGGACTGCACCTTCACCAAGATCCGCGAGAAGTACCTGTCGGTCGCCATCATCCCGGCCGAGGAGCACTGCCTCGCCAAGGGCAGCTGACGCGCCGCGGGCGGCGGCGCCCGCCGCCCGCTCCCGCCCGCCGTCCGCTGAGGGGCGGCCGAACGCCCCGCGCCCGGGAGGCCCGCCGTGGAACTCATCGGCTTCGGCGAAGACGGCTACGGCCGCCTCCTCCTCGAGGGGGCCGAGGTCACGCTGCTCCTCGCCTTCGGCGGCTATGCGCTCGCCGTGGTGCTCGGCACGCTGATCGCGCTCGCCACGCTCGAGCGGGGCGGGGTGCGCTGGACGATCTGGCGGGTCTACGCCTCGATCTTCATGGGCGTGCCGTCCCTCCTCGTGATCTTCCTCCTGTTCTTCGGTGGGGCCGCCATCGCGAACGCCCTGTTCGCCCCCCTCGGGATCGACCTCAGCCTCGACATGACCCCGTTCTCCGCCGGCCTCGCGGGACTGGGCATCGTCTACGCGGCCTACGTGGCGGAGGTGGTGCGCGGGGCGATCCACAACGTGCCGAAGGGGCAGTTCGAATCGGCCGCCGTCCTCCTGATCCCGAAGGTCCACATCTGGCGGCGGATCATCATGCCCCAGGCGGCGCGGCTCGCCCTGCCGGGCCTCGTCAACCTCTGGATCATCGTCCTCAAGGACACCGCCCTCGTCTCCCTCGTCGGGCTCAACGACATCATCTCCCAGGCGCGGATCGCGGCGGGGTCCACCAAGGAGCCGTTCATCTTCTTCACGGCGGCTGCGGGCTTCTTCATCGTCATCTCGGTGGTGACGCTGCGCTTCTCCGACCGCCTGCGCGCGGGCCTCGACCGCGGCCATCGCATCGCCGGGGAGCGGGCGGCGCCATGACCTACGACGTGGACCTCGCCTGGCAGTACCTGCCCCATCTCCTGTACGGGGCGCTCGTCACCCTGTCGGTCACGCTGCCCGTCATGGCGCTGTCGGCGGTGGTGGCGCTCCCGCTCGCCTACGCGCGGATGTCGAGGAACCGCTTCCTGTCGTCCTTCGCCGCGCTCTACGTGATCGTCTTCCGCGGTGCGCCGTCGCTCATCCTCCTCTATCTCATCTACAACGGGCTCGCCCAGCTCGACGCGATCCGCAACGGCGTCCTGTGGTTCTTCTTCTCGAGCGCCTACTTCTGCGCGGTGCTCGGCTTCACCCTCAACCACTCGAGCTACGTGGTGGAGATCCTCGTCGGCGGCCTGCGGGCCGTGCCCGCGGGGCTCGTGGAGGCGGGCGAGGCGCTCGGCCTGAAGCCGCGGCAGGTGCTGTTGCGCATCCGCCTGCCGCTCGCCATCCGCTACGGCCTCAAGGCCTACCAGAACGAGGTGCTCATCTTCATGAAGAGCACCGCGGCGGTGAGCGCCATCACCCTCATGGACCTGATGGCCGCCGCCAACGAGGTCTTCTACCTCACCTACGACCCGTTCACGCCGCTCCTCACCGCCGCCGCCATCTACTGGGTCATGACCAACACCATGCGGCTCGCCTTCGACCTCCTCGACCGCCGCCTCAACCGCCACCTGTCGGCCTACGGCCTCGGCGACCGCGCCCACGACGTGGAGGACGCCGCCGAGGTGCCCGACGAAGGCCCGCTCGCGGGGGCCCGGCCGTGAGCGCGGCCGAGGCGGCGCGGGCGCTCGCGCCCGCCGGCGACGGGGAAGGGGAGGGGGCGTCCGCCCCCGCCAGGGCGCCGGTCGCCGTGCGCGTGGAGGACGTGAGGAAGGCCTTCGGGCGCTTCGAGGCCCTGAAGGGGGTGAGCCTCACGGTGCGGAAGCGGGAGGTGGTGGTGGTGTGCGGGCCGTCCGGCTCGGGCAAGTCCACCCTCATCCGCTGCGTGAATGGCCTCGAGACCCACGATTCGGGCGTCATCGAGGTGAACGGCATCCGCCTCACGAAGAGCGCCCGCTCGGTGGAGGACGTGCGGCGCGAGGCGGGGATGGTGTTCCAGCACCTCAACCTCTTCCCCCACATGAGCGTCCTCGAGAACTGCACGGTGGCGCAGGTCCTCGGCCTCGGCGTCCCGCGCAAGGAGGCGGAGGCCCGCGCCATGCGGCTCCTCGAGCGCGTGCGCGTCGCCGACCAGGCGAGGAAGTACCCCTCGGCGCTGTCGGGCGGGCAGCAGCAGCGGGTCGCCATCGCCCGCGCGCTCGCCATGGAGCCGCGGATCATGCTGTTCGACGAGCCCACCTCCGCCCTCGACCCGGAGGTGGTGGGCGAGGTGCTCCAGGCCATGCGCGAGCTCGCCGCGAGCGGCATGACCATGATCTGCGTGACCCACGAGATGGGCTTCGCCCGCACCGTCGCCGACCGCTGCGTGTTCATGGACCGCGGCACGATCGTGGAGGAGGCCCCCGCGGAGGCCTTCTTCACCGCCCCGATGTCCGAGCGGCTGAAGCGCTTCCTCGACCAGGTGCTCAGATGACGCGCCGTCGCGGGGGCCGGCCGGCTGCTTGACCCGGACCATGCCGCCGCGCTACCGGCGCGGACGGGCGGGCTGGGGGACTAGGGATGAAAGCAGTCAAGCGCGTCAGCCTCGCGCTGCAGGGTGGCGGCACGCACGGTGCGTTCACCTGGGGGGTTCTCGACCGCATCCTCGAGAGCGGGAGCCTCGAGATCGACGCGGTGGCGGGCACGAGCGCTGGCGCGGTCAACGCGGCGCTCCTCGTCGACGGATTGTCGAGCGGGGGACCGGCCGCGGCCCGCCGTCTCCTCTCCCGCTTCTGGGAGCGCGTGATCGAGATCGGCCCGTTCGTCCCGAGCCTGTCGGCGAGCCGTCGCCTCGCGGAGAACGTGCCCGCCGTCCGCGACCTTCACGACCTCGCCGAGGACCTCGCCGACGCCTTCCGGCCGCCCGCGAGCTGGCCCGGGCTGCCACTGTTCGACGTCAACCCGCTCGCCCCGCTGCTCGCGGACCTCCTCGACTTCGACCGGCTCCAGACGCAGACCGCCCACCGCCTGTTCGTGAACGCCACGGACGTGGAGACGGCCGAGTGCCGCGTCTTCGACGACACCACCCTGACGCTGGACTCCATCCTCGCCTCGGCCTGCCTGCCCACGGTCATGCCGCCCGTCGCCATCGACGGCCGCCTCTACTGGGACGGGGGGTTCTCCGCGAACCCGCCGCTCCACACCCTCGTCTACGGGGCGCAGACGGCCGACATCCTGCTCGTCACCATCATGCCGCGCTACCACGGGGGGCGGCTGCGCACCCGCCGCGACGTGGTCGGCCGGATGACCCAGCTCAGCTTCATGGCCGCCCTCGAGAGCGAGTTGCGCTACCTGCGGCTCCTCACCCACCTCCACGCCGCGGGCGAGGTGACGGAGGATGCCTGGGAGCCGCTCCACCTCCACAGGATCGACTTCCAGGAAAACCGGATGCAGCTGGCCGCGGGCTCCATGATGGAGGTGGACCGGCGCCGCATGCGCGCGATGCACGCCGCTGGTCGCGACGCCGCCGACGCCTTCCTTGCGCGCCACCGATCCGCCATCGGGGAACGCTCCACCGTCGGCTGGCAGCGCACGCCGCCCCGTCGGCGCCGCTCGAGAGCGGCGGCTGACCCGCCGGACGCGGAGCGCCCGGCCGACGCGGTGTCCCCCCGCCCCCGGGGGCAAGGGGATCCCGCACCTTCCGGAACGATGATCCGGCGCCGGCGCTTGTGTGGATGACGACCCGAACGATCGACACCACACGCCGAGCCCGGACCCGGACCGATGGCGCCGCTCCTTGTCATCATCGCGCTCGTCGGCCTCGCCGCCGCCTTCTGCCTGGCGCTCCAGCGCCTCGGGCGTGAGGCGCCCGGCGCGACGTGGCCGCAGAGGACGCCCTTCCTCGGCGGGCCCGCGCCCGTGACCCACGCCTGGCAGCGCTTCCACGCCCGCGCCTACACGATGACGCTCGTCTTCATCGCCTTCGAGATGGAGATGATGTTCATGTACCCGTGGGCCGTGGTCTACGTGGAGACCGGCATCAAGGCGCTCGCCGAGATGGGGATGTTCCTCGCCATCCTGTCCCTCGGGATCCTCTACGGCTGGCGCGAAGGCATCTTCCGGTGGCAGTGAGCGCCCTCGCCCGCCTCGCCGCCCGCGCGCCCGTGCCCGTGTTCCCGGCCGTCGGCCGCGGCGGGCTCCTCCTCGCGGAGCGGCTCGGCCTGTCCCCGGACATCCGGCTCGTCGCCTCGCCGCGCCATGCCTTAATCCTCCTCGTCGCGGGCGATCCGGCGCCGGAAAGCCGGGTCGAACTCGCCCGTGTCCACGACCAGCTGCCCCATCCGCGGGCGACGGTCTGGTTCGGCGCCGTGCCCCTGTTCGACCGGGCGGTCGCCGTCGTCCCGCGCGAGGTCACGGCAAGGGAGGTGGCGGCGAGGGTCGCCGCCCTCCACGCCGGCCTCCTCGCTGGCGAGCGCGCGAGCGAGCCGGACCTGTTGCCCGACCGGCCGCCCGCACCCTTTCGGGGGGTCGGCCCCCACGGGCAGGGCGGGGAGGGCATGATGGGCGGTCGCCCCTACGGCCGCCCCATGCCCATGACGGACGAGGACATTCGCGACGGCCTCGCCCTCGACGCCTACGCCGTCACCGTCGGCCCCTTCCTGCCGGCCCTGCCGCCGGGGTTCTCCCTCTCCCTCGTCCTGCAGGGGGACGTGATCGTGCGCGCGAAACCCCTTGCGCCGCCCCTCCCGCAGGATGCGGCCGCCCTCGGTCCCGCCTTCGCCCTCGCCCGCCTCCTGCGCCTCGTCGGCCTGCCGCTCCTTGCGGGGCGGCTCGCGCGGGCGGGCCTCGCGGCGGCGGAGGGGCGGCCGGTCGCCGGCCGCGCCCTCGGCCGCGCGATCCGCCTTTCGGGCGCGCTCCTCGCCATCCCCGAGCGCCTCGCGACGACGGCGGACGGGACGGACGCGCGCGCCCGGGCGCGCCGATGGCTCGACATGCTGCGCGAGGGGAGGGGGGCGCCGCATCGCCCGGAGCCGGTCGCGGCGGACACGTTGCTGCCGGGCCTCGAGTGGCAGGAGGCGATGATCGCGCTCGCGAGCCTCGACCTCGCGGCGCTGAGGCCCGCGGCCGCCTGGCCCGCCGACGGGTGGGCGCCGTGACGAGCCCGGCCGCGATCCCCGTCCTTCTCGTCTTCCTCGCCCTCGGTGCGGCCCTCGCCGCCGCCCTCGACGGGGCCGCGCGCGCGGCCCTCGCGGGGGGGCAACTGTGTTTTTTGAGCTCGGGCTCACCAAGGCGAGGTCGATCCA
>CAZJNX010000129.1:0-13971 GCA_964547415.1 uncultured Hyphomicrobiales bacterium | reverse complement strand
GGCGCGGCGCGCGGGCCGCCCGCCGGGCCCGCGAAGGGATCGGCGGCGCCGCCGGCACCCGTCACGGGATCGCGCCAGCCGACGCCCGCCTCGGCCCCCGGCGGATCGCCCGCGAAGCCGGCCAGCGGGTCGGCGGCACGCCCGCCGAACCCCGCCAGCGGATCCCGGCCGGACCCGTCCGCGCCGGCGCCCGCCTCCCTGACGCCCCCGTCGCCCGACCGGGGATCGCGGCCTCCCGAGCCCGCGCCGGCCCCGGGACCGGTGGCGAAGCCGGCCAGCGGGTCGCCGCCGAGCTGGCCCGCGCCCGCGCCAGAGCCAGCGCGGGCGGCGGGCGTCGCGAAGCCCGGGCCGTCCGCCGGACGGGGCGCGAGGAGATCCTCCGGCCGCGCCTGCCGGCCGCCGAGGAGGTCGTCGAGGTCGCCCACCATCGGGGTCGGCCCGCCACCGCCGGAATTCTCCGCACGGCCGCGCCGTCCGCCGGGCGGGCTGGTGGTGAGGCCGGACAGGAGATCCTCCCCGCCGCGGGGCGCGCCGGTGGCACCCAGGAGGTCCACCGGGTCGCCCACCACCTGGCGACCCCGCCCCTCCCGGCGGGGCGGGGCGGGGCTCGCGCCGGTCGCGGCGCCCGGACCCGGAGCGGCGCCCTCGCCGTCGAGGACGGAGACCATCAGGCCGTAGGGGCCGAGCTGGAGCTGGGTGCCGTCCTTCAGGGCGGTGGCGCGGCCGCGCCCGAGGGGCGTCGTCGAGCCGCCCACGAACGTGCCGTTGGTGCTGGTGTCGGTGACGTAGAAGCTGCCGCCGTGGAAGGAGATCACGGCATGGCGCGAAGACAGGGTCTTCGTCGGGTCCGGCAGCGTGAAGTCGCACGCCCCGCTGCGCCCGACGACGCCCCCCGCCTCGTCGAAGATGTGGGTCTGGCGCCCCGGCGCCGCCCCGGTGGGCGCGCTCCGGATGGTCATGGCGAGCTTCATGGCCCCTCTTCGCCCCCTTTCCCGCCGGTGCCCGCGGCCGCGTGCAGCCTCACGTTGCGCAAGGCCGCCGCGCCGCCGCCCTCCACAAGCCGCGGAACGGCTTCGATTTCAAGGGCCTTCGCCGCGCTGGCTCTCTTCTGACAGGCTGACGCGCACCGGCGCCACGGCCGCGGGCGGCGCGCCGATCCACGACGTCCAGCCGAGCTGGGCCCGGCCGAGGCGCATCTGCCGCGCCTCCCCCTCCACGAGCAGGAGCTCGAGGTCCCACTCGAGGGGCTGGTTCTGCATGAGGGACACGAGGCGCACCAGGCGCGGGTGGTCGCGCCCCCCCGGCAGGAAGGCCCGGAAGCGGGCGAGGGAGACCGGCCCGATTCGCACGCGGTACTTGCCGAGGCTGTCGGGCACGCGCGCCCCCGCGATGAAGTCCGTGCCGAGGCGCATGCCCGTCTGCCCGAGCCGGCCGCGCACGGCGGGCGGGATGTCCACCTCGCGGCGGACGAACTCCACGAGCTCCACCTTCACCCGGAAATAGTTGGTGAGGACCGTCGCGATCACCGCCGCCGAGCGGGTGTAGAGGGACAGGAGCCCCACCTCCGGCAGGAGCATGGGCGCCTCGGCCTCCTGCCCCTCCCGCCGCTCGCTCTCCGCCTCGAACGACAGGCCCGCGAGGCACAGGATGCGCCGGGAGATCGGGTCCCGTCCGCCCGGCCGGTAGCGCAGGTGGTAGCGCCAGCGCAGCCAGATCCGCCGCAGGAGAGAGATCAGCCGGTGGTTGAAGAAGTCGAAGAAGTCCCTCAGCGCCTCGTGCTCGTCGCCCCGCTGGGCGATCCGTTCCGCGTAGTGGGGCGGCAGCGGGCTCGAGGGCCCGTGGAGGCCGAGGAAGTTCACGTTGACGGCGATGAGGGAAGGGTCCTCCGGCAGCGGCTCGATGGTCTCGATGTCGCCCGCCGCGAAGGCCATGTGCGGATGGGCGCGGTAGCGCACGCGCTCCTCCGCAGGGGGCGGCGTGCGGCCCGCGTGGGCGTCGACCGGCACGATCCGGTCGATGATGGTCATGGCGTCCTGGAAGGAGCAGCGCGACAGGCTCTCGAGGACCTCCGGGTTGAGGACCTCGTTCCAGCGCACCGGGACGGGCGGCGCGGCCCCCGGTCCGGTCCCGCCCCTGCCCTCGCCCGGCTGCGCGTCCTCGCCCGCCGTCAGTAGACCCGTGCCTCGCCCTGCCTCGGCGCCCATTCGTACACCGTGTTGCTGCTGATGCCCTCCACGCGGAAGACGTGGTGGGCGTTGATGGCCGCGTAGGCCGACAGGAACGCGTCGAGCACCGCACCGAACAGGTAGAGCTCGCCCTCCCCGCCGATCAGGTCCTCGCGCACCTTGAGGGCGATCCGCCGGCTGCGGGTCGGCCGCCCGTCGATGAACAGGTCGAAGGGCTGCGGCTCCAGCCCCTCGACGGCCGCGAGCAGGTTGTCGCGCCGCTGCCGCGCCGTCACGTCGACGCGGGCGCGGAAGTCGAAGGCGGACAGCACGCTGCGCAGCCGCTCCACGTTGCCGATGGCGTTGAAGTTGCGGGCGAGGGAGGAGATCAGCGCCCACTGCTCGAGGTCCGTGAGCGGCGGGGGCACCTCCGCCGAGACGGTGGCGACGTTGGTCACCGACAGGCCCGAGGGGGTGTTGCCGGTGGGCTGGTTCACCATGCCCGCGGTCAGGAGGTGGGCGACCGGCCCGTTGGAGGCGGTGACGCGCAGGCTCACGCTGTCGGCCTCCGGGTCGATGCTGCGCGTCTCCCCGTCCACGAAAGTGATGTAGAGGTCGACGGTGTCCCGCACGACCGACGGCCGCTGGATCGTCTTGAAGAAGTGGTGCGGCGAGGCGGCGCTGACGCGGTCGTGCTCGAAGCTCTCGAACGGCACGTAGTGGATCCGCCGGTTGGAGCCGCGCACGTAGCCGATCGCCTGGTCGACGCGGTAGACGGTCTGCTCCGCGACGGTCGGAACCACGCGGTACTGGCTGCGCTCCCGGTTGATGGCGAGGGGATAGGCGTCGGTCTCGAACACGTTCACCGCGGGCGTGGCGTTGGCGACCACGTGGTAGGCCTGGACGCGGGCCTCGGGCGGGAAGGGGCGGGCCGTGGTGACGCGCAGGGTGAAGCGCCGCGCGTCGGTCTTGGCAAGGCCCGCGAAGCAGTCCACGTCCACGAACAGGAACTTGGACGGGATCGCGAAATATTCCTGCAGGATGCGGAAGCCGGAAAAGCCCCGCGCGGGCGTCGGGATGACGTCGTCCTCCTGGCCGAGGCCGACGGCGCGGAAGGCGCTCGCGGGCACCTCGAGCGTCGGCCCGCCCTCCACCTCGAGGACGGCCGAGCGCACGTGGCGCGTGAGCCACAGGTAGAGGGCGCGGGCGACGACCGGGTCCCGATCGCTGGTGAAGTGGAGGCGCAGCGGCTCCGACGCCATGGACGGCCCGTCCACCTTGTCGGCGGCGAGGAGCGTGATGGACAGCCGCGCGCTGGTGGCGCGGTTGTCGATCTCCACCCGCTCCACCGTGACCGGCTGGACGGGCACGCGATAGCGCGTGGTGAACACGCAGGAGACGCCGTTCACCGGCTCGGAGGCGACGCGGGTGTTGCGCGGGGCCTCGATCACCGTGCCGCCCTCGCCCGCCTTGTGCTCGAAGGCAACGACTGTGGTGGGCGGGATCGGCATGAGGAGCTGGGGGTAGATGAGCTGCAGGAGGTCGCGGGCGAGCTCGGGCAGCTCGTCGTCGACCCGCTGGCGCAGGCGCGCGGTCAGGAAGGCGAAGCTCTCGAGGAGGCGCTCCACGTCCGGGTCCTCCGCCTCGTAGGCGAGGAAGCCGGCGAGCGAGGGGTTCGCCTTGGCGAACAGCGCGCCGAGGTCCCTGAGGTAGGACAGCTCGTCCTGGTAGTAGCGGTTGAGCGACATCCCCCTCCCCTTCCTTCCGCGGTCGTGCGGGGCGCGCCCGGCCGGCCGCGCCCGCCCCTCTCGCGAGGCTCCTGTCCCGCAACCCTTCCTAGCACGCAAGGCCCTTTCGGTCGCCGGTCGATCGACCCGGCGGGCGGCCCCGGCCGCGAGGCGCCCCCCGAGCCGAACAGTCGGCCGCCCGACCGGCGGGACAACATCAAGTACCCGACCGGCGAGCCGATCGTGACGACGCTCAACCTCCTCGACCGGGAGGACGAGGACGGCGACGATCGACGAACAGCTTCACGAGCGTGGCGTTCGGCGAGGCCTTCGACGGGACGCCGGTCGTGCTCGTCCAGCTCCAGACCGACAACGGCGAGGACTGGGCGGTCTCGAGGACCCGCAACGTGACGACCACGGGCTTCGAGGTTGCGATCCAGGAAGAGGAGGCGAGCGACGGGCTCCACGACGCGGAGGTCGTCGGCTGGGCGGCCATCGACGCGGCGGCTGCCACCGGCGTCATCGACTGGGACGGCCTCGCCGCCCAGGCGCTCACGAAGGAGGATGCCGCGTTCAACGTCCCCGGCACCGTCGCGCTCGACGCGGGCGTCGGCACCGACCCGCTGATCTCGGCCATCATCTCGAGCTTCAACGGGCCGGACACCGCGATGCTGCGGCTCACCGACCTCACGAACGACGGCACGAGCGCGTTCGCGGCGTTCCTCGTCCAGGAAGAGCAGAGCCTCGACCCGGAGATCCGGCACGGGCCGGAGGACGTCTCCCTCATCGCGTTCGAGGACGAAGGCCTCCTCTACGGCGTCGGCGCGACGACGGTGGACGCTCTCCCGCTGGTCCGACCGGACCGCGCGAGGCCGGGCGGCGCGATCCGCCGCCCGGCGCCCTGGCCCGCCGCTGGCTCAGAGCTCGGCCGCGATGCGCCCCACGAAACCGGACAGGCCGGTGCGCCGGTGGCGCTTCAGCCGCTCCGCCGACAGGATGGCGCGGACCCCCTCGAAGGCCTCCTGGAGCTGGTCGTTGACCACCACGTAGTCGTAGTCCTTCCAGTGGGAGAGCTCGTCGCGCGCGTTGTCGAGGCGCCGGCGGATCGTCTCGGCATCGTCCTCCGCCCGCCGCTCGAGCCGCCCCCGCAGGGCCGCCGCCGAGGGCGGCAGGATGAAGATGGACACGACGTCCTCCCCCGCCGCCGCGCGGATCTGCTCGGCCCCCTGCCAGTCGATGTCGAACAGGATGTCCGCCCCCTCCTCGAGCGCCTGCTCCACGGGGTCGCGGGGGGTGCCGTAGCGATTGCCGTGCACCTCGGCCCATTCGAGGAGCTCGCCCCGCTCGCGCATGCGGTCGAACTCCCGGTCGTTCACGAAGTGGTAGTGGACGCGGTCCACCTCGCTCGGGCGGCGCGGCCGCGTCGTCACCGAGATGGACAGGCGCAGGTGGGTGTCGTGCTCGAGGAGGAGGCGCGACAGGGTGGACTTGCCCGCCCCCGACGGGGAGGACAGGACCACGAGGAGGCCGCGCCGGCGGTCGGCGGCGGCGGCCGCCTCGTCCGGCGCGGGCGCGGCGGCCGGGCGGAGGGCGTCGTCTTCACTCAACGTTCTGCACCTGCTCGCGCATCTGTTCGATCCGGGCCTTGAGGGCGAGGCCCGCCTCCGTGATCTCCCCGTCGGCCGCCTTCGACAAGACCGTGTTGGCCTCGCGGTTGAACTCCTGGGCGAGGAAATCGAGCCGGCGGCCGATCGCCCCGCCCGCGGCGAGAAGGTCGCGGGCGGCCGCCACGTGGGCGGCGAGGCGGTCGAGCTCCTCGCGCACGTCCGCCTTGACGGCGAGGAGCGCCGCCTCCTGGTGGAGCCGCTCGGGCGAAAGCCCCGGGGTGCCGGCGAGCAGCTCGTCGATCCGCGCCGACAGGCGCTCGCCGAGGAGCGCGGGGACGGCCGCCGCCCGCGCCTCCACCTTGGCGACGAGCGTCCCGATGGCGTCGAGGTGGCCGGACAGGGTGGCGGCGATCCGCGCCCCCTCCTCCCGGCGGGCGGCCGACAGGCGGGCGAGCAGGTCCCCGAGGGCGGCGAGGATGGCGGCGGCCTCCGCCTCGCTCGCCGGGCCCGGCTCCTCGGCGACCTCCACGACGCCCTTGAGGGCGAGGACGGCGTCGGCCCGCGGGCGCTTCAGCCCGTGCTCCCGCTCGAGGCGGCGGATCGTCTCGAGGTACGCGGCGAGCTGGGGTTCGTTGACGACATAGCGGCCCGGCCGGGCGGCGCGGGAGACCTGGAGGGAGAGTTGGAGGCTGCCGCGGGCGAAGGCGTCCGACACGCGGCGGCGGACGTCCGCCTCGAGCCGCTCGAAGCCCGCGGGCAGGCGCAGCTTCACGTCGAGGGCGCGGTTGTTCACCGAGCGCGCGTCCCAGGAGAAGGTGCCCCCCTCGCCCTCCGCCCCGTCCGCGGCCGGCAGCCGCCCCTCGAGGGAGGCGAAGCCTGTCATGCTCTCGACCCGGTCCATCGGCTCCTTCCCGTGTCTTCCGGCGATCACCTGTCCTGCGCCGGACGACCGGGACGCGCAACCCCGCCCGGCGGGGCCGTCGTGCATTTCCGCGGCCAGCGGAGCGTCCGTCAGGGAGAGCGGGGGGCGGCGGGGGACGCCGGGAGCGGCAGGGACGGGCACAGGAGAATGCCCGCCCCGCCCATGGCGAGGAGACGGAGGACTCCGGCGGCGCCGCCGTCGAGGTGGGCGAGGACGCCGAGGAGGACGACCATGGCGCCCGCGGCGGGGTCCACGACGGCGGTGGTGAGGACCGTGCCCGGCGCCCGGTCCGCGGGGGCCGCATGGGCGCGGAAGTCGCCGAGCCGGCCGATCACGTTGGCCGCCTCCACCGCCCCGACGAGGGAAGAAGACCGCCGCGTACACCGTGAGGGCCGGCCCGTCGGCCGCGAGCATCGCCGGCAGGGCGAGGAGGCAGGCCGCGACCGTTGCCGCGCCCGCGAAGGCGAGCGTCCCCGCGCAGGCTGTCATCGCCCTTCTGGCCGGCGAGGAGGTCGTTGCCGGCGCCCGCGAAGACGAGGTCGTCGCCCCGGCCCGCGCGCACGCGGTCGTTGCCCTCGCCCGCCATCACGATGTCGTCGCCGCCCCGGGCGGCGAGCGTCTCGTTCGCGGCGGTGCCGTAGACGGCGTCGGCGGCCTTGCCGGGGCGGCCCGCGGGCTCGTCGACCCAGTCGGGGATCAGCCCGGCGAGGTGGTCCTCGAGGCCGCCGGGCTCGCCGTTCGGGCGCGTCTCGTAGATGCCGAACTGGCGCTCGGCCGGCTGCCCGTCGTTCGGGCGGTCGAAGGCCATGAAGGCGAACAGCGGGATCGTGTGGCCGCCGTCGGCGTGCTGGCCGTCCAGCCAGCGGAACATCTGCTGGTAGATCGAGGCCTGCTTGCCCGCGCCGTAGAAGGCGGAATAGCCGGTCTCGCCGATGTAGACGTCGTTGTTCGGGACGGTGCGCACCGCCTGGTTGGAGTAGCCGATCACGTCGCCGAAGTCGGTGGGCCCGGCGGGCGGGTAGTGGTTGTACATGGCGAAGGCCTCGCCGCCGTTCCATCGGGCGGGCCAGTTCTCGGCGAAGTGGGCCGGGATGCCGTTGGCGATCTGGTTGCCGGGGCCGTAGGCGGCGAGGCTGGTGGTGACCGGGATGGTGCCGAGGCCGGCCTTGGCGAGAGAGGCCTTCAGGTTGTCGAAGGCGGCCGGGATCCAGTCGTTCATGTAGCGGCCGAACGCGGCGGGCTCCGTCGCGGGGTTCGGGCCGTTGATGTCGATCTCGTTGGCGAGCAGGATCGTCTTCAGGTGGGCCTTGACGTGGTCCCTCGAGCCGAACGCGTCGACGAGCATCTTCACCCACGCGTCGGTGTAGGTGCGGCTCGTCATGAGGCCGGGCGTCCAGTTGCCCGCGCCGCCCTGGAAGAGGGCGCTGTTGAGGGTGCCCATGACGAGCTCGACGCCCGCCTTGCCGCGGATCGCGTCGATCAGCTGCTTCTGGGTCGGGTCGATCGTCGGCCTCGCCATGTCGTAGGTGGCGACGTCGTGGTAGGTGCGGATGAGGCGGAAGTCCTTCAGCGTCTGGCCGACGTCGGCGGGAATGCTGTAGCCGGTGCGGCCGACCTCCCACGTCTCGTAGTTGATCCCGACGCCGTAGCTGTAGGGCGTGCGCGCGGGCACGAGCGGGTCGCCGGATCCGGTGGCCATCGCCTGTCCTCCCCGGGGCCGGCGCCTGCCACCGGACAGGCCGACCCTATCCGGCGCTTTCGGCCGCCACACAAGCCATCGGCGGAAGGAACGAACCGGATCGTCGTGGCGAGGACGGGCAACGGCCACAGGCCCCGGCCGCGGGTGGGCGCGGGCCGCGGGTGGGCGCGGGCCGCCGTTGGGCGGCCTTGCGAGGCGGCCCGGGCAAGGCGGGGGCACGCCGTGACGGCGCGACCGCGCGCGGGACCTTCCGGGGATCACCGGCGCGGCGCGGGTCCCTTTCGGGCCGCCGTCGCGGCGAGGCCGCCTTGCGGCGCAGCCCGGGCAAGGGTGGCGCACGCCGTGACGGCGCGACCGCGCGCGGGATCTTCCGGGGATCACCGGCGCGGCGAGGGTCCCTTTCCGGCCGCCGTCGCGGCGGGGCCGCCTTGCGGCGCGGCCCGGGCAAGGCGGGGGCACGCCGTGACGGCGCGACCGCGCGCGGGATCTTCCGGGGATCACCGGCGCGGCGAGGGTCCCTTTCCGGCCGCCGTCGCGGCGGGGCCGCCTTGCGGCGCGGCCCGGGCAAGGCGGGGGCACGCCGTGACGGCGCGACCGCCCGCGGGACTTCCGGGGATCACCGGCGCGGCGAGGGTCCCTTTCCGGCCGCGCCGGCCAGCGGAACGGCGCCCTCGCGGGGCCGGAACGCCCCTGACCCGGCGGCCGGGAGAGAAGTGCCCGCGCAAAGCCGCAGCGGCGGCTCGACGGCCCGGTGCCGCGGCCGGCGCGATCTTCGGCCGACGGTTCCCCTCACCAGCGGCCGTGCTGCCACTTGTTCCAGAGCTTCTCGCCGATCATGCAGTCGATCCGCGGCTCCTCCTCCAGGAGGTGCCTGAAGCCCGCGCGCATCACCGGCAGGTCCGGGGCGTCGTTCGGGACGAGGCCCGCGATCTCGAGGACGAGCTTGCGGCGGATGGCGTCGGCGAACTCGGCCCGCTCCGTCACGGTGATGACGAAGGCGCCCGCGCCGCCGATCACGCAGTCCTCGTAGTAGACGTCGAGGTCGGCGATCTGGAAGAAGCTGCCGGCCGTCGGGCGCTTCAGCATGATCGGCAGGCCGTTGACGGTGATGCCCTGCTCGATCAGCCGGTCCCGCGCCACCTCCACCGGGCCGCCCATGTTGTTCGGCCCGTCGCCCGAGATGTCGACGACGCGGCGCATGCCCTCCACCGCGTTCTCCTCGAAAAGGGGGGCGACCATGTCGAGGGCTGAGCTGATGGAGGTGCGGCGCAGGCGCCCCATGGGCGCTGCGGCGAGGCGGGTGGCGAAGGCGTCCGCCGTCGCCGCGTCCTCCACCACCATCCACGGCACGCGGGTCCTGTGGAGGCCGACGCCCGCCCACTCCACGTAGGTCACGGCGATCCGCCCCCACTCGCCCGAGCCGATGGCGGCGATCACCTCCGGGTGGCGGAAGGCGGCGACGTACCCCTCCCGCTGGAGGATCTGCTCCTCGATGTCCATGGACCACGACACGTCCACCGCGAGGACGAGCTCGAGGTCCACGACCTCTTCCACCGCGCGGGCGGGTGCGGGCGCGAGGAGGAGCGCGGCCGCGACAGTGGCGAGGCCGGCGAGAACCCCGGCGGCGCGGCGGCGGGCAGCCCGCAGCCGGCCGGTGCGGGCGGCGGCGTGCGGCGCCGCCGCCGGCGATGTCGTCGGGCCGTCGTCCGGCCCCGGCGCCAGGCCGTCGGCACCGACGGCGGGCGGGCTGGCGGCGCCCCGGGGGCGCTCGCGGGTGTGTGGCGGACCTCTCATCGGCGAAGCCTAGCATGATCCATGCCGATCGGGAGGTCGCCACGATCACAATCGCGTGAGACCCCTCGAAAACCGTCGCGGGAACGCCCGCCTCGGCCCCCGGTTCCGGAAGAACCGCGGCGCGCAGGCTCAGGATGACACAACCGTGACGGCAGTCAATCGACCATCGCCGGGCCCGATGCAACTTCCGGATGCAGATCCGTCAGCGGCGCGGCCGACCGTCGGAAGCCTCGTCCCCGGTTCCGCCCCCCGGGCGGCCCGCGCCCTCCCCGTCCGCCTCCGTGGGCAGGTCCCCGGGCGGGCGGTCGTCGAGCAGGATGCGCCGGCTCGCGCCCTCGAGGTCCTCGTACTGGCCCGTGCGGACCGACCACAGGAAGGCGAGGAGGCCGAGCCCGCCGAGGGCGAGCGCCACGGGAATGAGGAAGAGGAGGTTGGTCATCCGGGCCCTCCCGAAAGGCCGGCGGCGCGTCGGGCGTCGCCGGCAATGGCCTCAGGCGGTCGCCGCCCGCTCCGGAACGCCCGTCGGCGGCGCGGATGCGCCAGCGCCCTCGCCCGGCGCAGCAGGGCGGGCGGCGGGGGCGGCCGCGGGCACGGCGAGGCGCAGCCTCAGGGCGTTGAGGGTGACGAGGATCGACGAGCTCGACATGGCGAGGGCGGCGATGAGCGGCGTCACCAGCCCCGCGCAGGCGAGCGGGATCGCCACCACGTTGTAGAGGAGCGCGATCGCGAAGTTCTGCACCACGTGCCGGTGGGCGGCCCGCGCCGTGCGCCAGGCGATCCACGCCCCGTCGAGCCGTTCGCCCATCAGCACCATGTCCGCGGCCGTGCGCGACAGGTCCGCCCCTTCGGCGGGAGACATGGAGGCGTGGGCGGCCGCGAGGGCGGGTCCGTCGTTGATGCCGTCGCCCACCATCAGCACCCGTTCCCCGTCGGCGGCGCGCGCCTCGAGAGCCGCGAGCTTGTCGGCGGGGGCGACGCCCGCGCGCCAGTCCGCGACGTCGAGGGCGGCGGCGACGGCGGCGACGGCGCCCGCCCGGTCGCCCGACAGGATGGAGACCGACAGCCCGTCCCGCCTAAGGGCCGCCACCGTCTCGGCCGCGCCGGGCCTCAGCCGCTCGGCGAGGCGGATGGGCACGGGCCGCGCCCCGTCGGCGGCGATGACGAGCCCGGACGCCCCCTCCCCGTCCGCGGCCGCGCCGGAGGCCCAGGCGGCGCGACCGAGCCGCATGGCACGGCCCGCGACGATCCCTTCCACGCCGTTCCCCCGCTCCTCCCGCGCGCCGCGGGTGGCGGGCAGGGCAAGCCCCCGCTCGGCGGCGGCCGCCACCACGGCGCGGGCGGCGGGGTGGGAGGAGTGGCGGGCGAGGGCCGCGGCGGCGGCGAGCGCCTCGTCCCCCACCGCCTCCGGGTCGGCGACGCGGGGGATCGTGAGGGTGCCCGTCTTGTCGAACACGACGTGGGTGACGGCGCGCATCCGCTCGAGGGCAAGGCCGTCCTTGAGCGCGACGCCGCTGCGGAAGAGCCGTTCGCTCGCCACCACCTGCACGGCCGGCACCGCAAGGGCCAGCGCGCACGGGCAGGTGATGATGAGGACGACGATCGCGATGGACAGGGCCGTGTAGAAGGACGCCCCGGCGGCCAGCCAGCCAAGGCAGGCGAGGATCGCGACGATGTGGACGACGGGCGCGTAGAGCCGCGCCGCGCGCTCGGCGATCCGCATGGGTGCGGAGCGCACGTCCTCGGCCGCCGCCATCATGCGGCGCATGTCGGCGAGGAAGCTCTCCTCCGCAGGCCTCAGCACGGACAGCCGCACCGGCCCGTCGAGGGCGAGGGTGCCGGCGAGCACCGTCTCGCCCGGGCGCACCGGCACCGGGTCCCCCTCCCCGCTCACGAGCGAGCGGTCGAAGGCGAGGGCGCGGTCGGCGAGCAGCGTCCCGTCGGCGGGCACCCGCTCGCCGGCGGCGACCTCCACGGTGTCGCCCGGGAGGATCTCGTCGATCGCCACCGTCTCGAGCCCCTCCCCCGCGACGCGGCGGGCGGTGCGCGGGGCAAGGCGCGCGAGCGCCGCCACCGCCCCGCGGGCCCTCTCGCGGGTGAAGTGGTCGAGGGTGCGCCCGACCAGCAGGAAGAACAGGAGCGTGATCGCCGCCTCGAAGTAGGTGTCGGCGGTGCCGAAGGCGGTCTCGTAGAGGCTGAGGCCCGAGGCGAGGACGACGCCGAGGGAGATCGGCACGTCCATGTTGAGCTGCCCGCGCGAGAGCCCGGCGATCGCCGAGCGGAAGAAGGGCCTCCCGGCGTAGACCACCGCCGGCAGGGCGATGAGGGCGGCGAACCAGTGGAGGAAGTCCTTGGTCGCCCCGTCCGCCCCGGCCCAGACCGAGACAGACAGGAGCATCACGTTCATCGCCGCGAAGCCCGACACGGCGGTGGCGCGCAGGAGCGCGCGGCCCTTGGGGTCGTCGTCCGCCGCCTCGCCGGACGCGCGCCAGGGGCGGGCCGGGTAGCCGAGGTCGGCGAGGAGGGCGAGGGCGTCGGCCGGGTCGAAGGCGGGGTCGGTCCAGTCGAGGGCGACGCGGCGGGCGCCGAAGTTGACCCGCGCCCGCTCGAGGCCGGGGAGCTTCGCAAGCGCCCCCTCGATCCGCCCGATGCAGGCCGCGCAGGAGATGTCGGGCACCGACAGGTCGAGGTGGAAGGCGCCGCCGCGCGTCTCCACCGCGCCGTCGAGGTCGCTCGACGGCCGCCCGCCCGCCGCTTCCGCGGAGCCCGAATCGCCGCAGCAGCCCATGTCAGCCGTCCACGACGAAGGAGAAGCGGCGGGTGAGCTCCATGTCGTCCGCCGTCACCGTGACGTCGAGGAACCACCGGCCCGGGGCGAGCGCCTCCACCAGCCGGTAGCGCCCGGCGCCCACGGCCTCGAGGGTCACCGGCCGGTCGTCCTTGTCCATGACGGGGCGCTCCACGTCCGCGACGAGGGCGGCGCTGTGGATCGGCCGGCCCGCCCCGTCGAGGGCGGCGACGACGATGCTCCCGTCCGCCATGGTGGCCGAGAGCTGCCAGCCCGCGGCGACGGCGGCGGCCTCCCGCGCCTCCCGCTGGCTCATGAGCTGGGTGGCGATGTAGCCGTTCCGGGCGATGAGGCCGGTCCAGCTCTTCGCGGCCATCGTCGCCATGAACAGGTTCACCGCGATCACCACCCCGAAGAAGGAGCACATGAAGAACAGCATGTGCCGGCCGGTGAACGGGCGGAAGGACAGGAAGCGGGCGATCTCGGTCCGGCTCATCGGGGTGCCTCGAACATGGCCTCGTAGTCGGCGCTCTCGTTGCGGCCGCCGATCTCGAAGACGCGGAAGGTGAAGGGCTCGGGGACCGTGGCGAGGTCGTCGGGGTCGGCCGACACGAACACGCGCAGCTCGCGCACCTGGTTGGCCGGCACCGTGACGGCGAAGCGGTTGGCCGGCTCCATGTCGAGGGCGGGCGACCACATGGCCCCGCCCGGCAGGCCCTCGAGACCGAGGTCGAACTGGCGCGGCTCGGCCTCCATGTTGAGGATCTTGAGCGTGTAGCCGTTGCGGATCGAGCCGTCGGCGAGGGCGACATAGCGTGGGTTGCGGTCGTGGGCGACGGTGATGCCGAGCCGGTCCCGGTCGAACAGCGTGTAGAGCATCACGAGGCCGATGAGCGACCAGACGCCGAAGTAGATGAGCGTGCGCGGGCGCACCGCCTCCCGCCAGGTGGGCGTCACCTGGGCGGCGCGGGCGGCGGCGATCCCGTCCGTCTTCGCGCGGGTCGTGTTGTCGGCGTAGTCGATGAGCGTCGAATAGGAAATGAGGCCGCGCTTCTGGCCGATCTTGTCCATCACCTCGTTGCAGGCGTCTATGCACAGGCCGCAGGTGATGCAGGGCAGCTGCTGCCCGTCGCGGATGTCGATGCCGGCGGGGCAGACCACGACGCAGGCGTTGCAGTCGATGCAGTCGCCGATCTCGGTGCCCGTCTCGCGCGCCTCGGCCTCGGCACGCTTCCTGTGGCGGGTGCGGGGCTCGCCGCGCGCGACGTGGCT
>CAZJNX010000128.1:0-14000 GCA_964547415.1 uncultured Hyphomicrobiales bacterium | reverse complement strand
CGACGATCATCCCGCGCGGCCGCGCGCTCGGCATGGTGATGCGCCTTCCCGAGCGGGACCAGATCTCGCTCACCCGCGCCAAGTGCAAGGCCGACCTTGCCGTCGCGATGGGCGGCCGCGTGGCGGAGGAGATGATCTTCGGCCACGAGAAGGTCACCTCCGGCGCCTCGGCCGACATCAAGATGGCGACCAAGCTCGCCCGGGCGATGGCGACCCAGTTCGGCATGTCCGACAAGCTGGGCCCGCTGATGTACGGGGAGAACGAGGAGGAGGTCTTCCTCGGCCACTCGGTGACGCGCTCCCAGAACGTGTCGGAGGAGACGCAGCAGCTGGTCGATGCGGAGATCAAGCGGTTCGTGAACGAGGGGTACGAGACGGCCCTGGCGATCACCAAGGCGAACCTCGACCAGCTCCACGTCATCGCGAAGGGCCTCCTCGAGTACGAGACCCTGTCGGGCGACGAGATCCGCGACCTTCTGGCCGGTAAGTCGCCGATCCGCGACACGGGCGACGACGAGCCGCCGGCCCGCGCGTCCACGGTGCCACCGACGGGTGCCGTCAAGGGCCGCGGCTCCGACGCGGGCGAGGGCGATCCCGGCCTGCAGCCGCAGCCCCAGGGCTGACGGGCGGCGCATCCGGCGTCGAACAGGCGAAGGGGCGGTGGTCCGGCGGGGCCGCCGCCCTTTTTCGTGGCCGGGAGGCGGGCGCGGCGCCATCATGGGCCGGGGCGGAGCGGCGGCCGTGTAGGGCCCCTCGCGGTGGATCGCACGGCGGCCATGACAACGAGGTGTTTCCCGGCGGCGCGTCCTCGGCTAGGCCATGTTCCGAAGAGGCTCTTCAGGATCACGGCTCGATGACGCGGAAGTATTTCGGAACCGACGGTATCCGGGCGCGCGCCAACAGCGCCCTCCTCTCGCCCGACGTGGCGCTGCGCGTCGGGATGGCGACGGGCCTCGCCTTCCCGCGCCGCAAGGACCAGCGCCTGCGCGTCGTCATCGGCAAGGACACGCGCCTGTCGGGCTACATGATCGAGACCGCCCTCGTCTCCGGCTTCACCGCGGTCGGGGCGGACGTGCTCCTCCTCGGGCCGATGCCGACGCCGGCCGTTGCGATGCTCACCCGTTCGCTCCGGGCCGACGTCGGGATCATGATCTCCGCGTCCCACAACGGCTTCGAGGACAACGGCATCAAGATCTTCGGCGCGGACGGCTTCAAGCTGTCGGACGCGGCCGAGCTCGAGATCGAGGCGCTGATGGACGCCGACCTCGCGCCGCGCCTCGCCCGCGGCGCAGACATCGGCCGCGCCCGGCGGATCGACGGGGTGCGGGACCGCTACGTGGAGTTCGCCAAGCGCACCTTCCCCCGCGCCCTCGGCCTCGAGGGCCTGCGCGTCGTGGTCGATTGCGCGAACGGGGCGGCCTACCGCGTGGCGCCCGAGGTGCTGTGGGAGCTCGGCGCGGAGGTGATCCCCCTCGGGGTCGATCCGGACGGCCTCAACATCAACCGGGACTGCGGCTCCACCGCGCCCGAGGGGATCAAGGCCAAGGTGAAGGAGATGCGGGCCGACATCGGCCTCGCCCTCGACGGCGATGCGGACCGCCTCATCGTGGTGGACGAGAAGGGCGACACGGTGGACGGCGACCAGCTGATCGCCGTCATCGCCGCCTCCTGGCACGCCGAGGGCCGCCTGTCGCGCCCGGGGGTCGTCACGACGGTGATGTCGAACCTCGGCCTCGAGCGCTACCTCGACGGTCTCGGCCTGTCCCTCGAGCGGACGAAGGTGGGGGACCGCTACGTGGTGGAGCGGATGCGGGCCGAGGGCTATAACCTCGGCGGCGAGCAGTCGGGCCACATCATCCTGTCGGACCACACGACGACGGGCGACGGCCTCCTTGCCGCGCTCCAGCTGATCGCGGTGGTGGTGGCGCGCGGCGCCCCGGTGTCCGAGGTGTGCCACCGCTTCGATCCGGTGCCGCAGGTGTTGAGGAACGTGCGCCTCAACGGGGGCCGTCCCCTGGAAGAGGCAGCGGTGCAGTCGGCGATCGCCGCGGCGGAGGCGGACCTTTCGGAGCGCGGCCGCCTCCTCGTGCGCCCCTCCGGCACGGAACCCCTCGTGCGGCTGATGGCCGAGGGCGACGACGCGGCCCTCCTCGCCCGCGTGGTCGACGACCTCGCCGAGGTGGTCACCCGCCACGCCTGACCGCCCGGCCGACCGCGGCGACCCGCCGAGGCCGGCGACGGACCGCCGGGCGTCTGCCGCGTCTCGGCGCCCGCCCGGCGGCTTCCTCGGCCGTTTCGTGAGGCCGCGAGACTTCTGTGGTCGGCCGCAGCCACTTGCCCGGGAGTGCCGCACAAGGCTCGCTTCGTTCCGAACGATCCGCAGGGCGGGTCGACCGGCCGGCGGGAAAAGGCGAGCCCCGTTTCGCCGAGGAGGACCGGGGGGCGGCGGGATGGGGCGGCGGTCGCCGGCGGCCGCGGCTAGATGCACATGCGCACGCCGTCGGGCGTGACGATCGTGCCGGTGCGCGGGTTGAAGCTGGGCCAGCGGGCGGCGCAGTAGGCGTACCACTCCTTCGTCCAGGGCTGCGGCTTGAAGTAGCGGGAGCGCTGGCCGCGGGGGACGAGGAAGTTGGGCGCGCGCGGCAGCGGCTCCACGTAGAAGAGGTCGCCCTTGCGGGGCGGGCGCTCGGCGCGGCTCGACCACGCCTCGGCCGGCGCCGGCAGGACGGCCGCGAGCGCCGTCACCGCCGCGAGGAGGAGCGCGCCGCCGACGGCGCCATGCCGTCCGCACCCGTTCCGGCCAGTCCGTCCCGCCATGGAGCCTCCGTCTGCCTCGACATCGAGCGCGAGGAGGATACCGCCCGCCCCGGCGCACGCCAACGGCGGGGGCGGGAACGGGCGGCGCTTTCGGCGGGGGTGACGCGGGAAGGCCACAGGCGGGCCGTCCCGCGTCACGCGCGCGCCGCCTTACTTCGGCTCGGGCACGATGCGCAGGTAGGGCTTTAGCGCTTTCCAGCCCCCGGGGAACTTCTCCTTGGCCTGCTCGTCGGAGACCGACGGGACGATGATGACGTCCTCGCCCTTCTTCCAGTTCACCGGGGTGGCGACCTGGTGCCTGGCGGTGAGCTGGAGCGAATCGATGACGCGCAGGATCTCGTCGAAGTTGCGGCCGGTGGAGGCCGGGTAGTTGAGCGTCAGCTTGATCTTCTTGTCGGGGCCGATCACGAACACCGAGCGCACGGTCAGCGTGTCGGACGCGTTGGGGTGGATCATGTCGTAAAGGCCCGCCACCTTCCGGCCCGGGTCGGCGATCAGCGGGAAGTTTAGGGCGGTGCCCTGCGTCTCCTCGATGTCCTTCGACCAGGTGCGGTGGTCGTCGAGCGGGTCCACGGACAGGGCGAGCACCACGACGCCGCGCTTTTCGAACTCGTCCTTCAGCTTGGCGGTGTAGCCGAGCTCGGTGGTGCACACCGGCGTGAAGTCGGCCGGGTGGGAGAACAGGACGGCCCACTTGCCGTCGATGTAATCGTGGAAGCGGATCGTGCCCTCGGTGGAGTCGATCTCGAAGTCCGGGGCGATGTCTCCGATCTGAAGACCCATCGTCACTCTCCTCGTCTCGCAGCGTCGTGGCTGTCGTCTGCGGTCCTGGCCCGGCGGGCCGTCGCCGCGTTCCACGTCGATGCTCGCACCCGCCGCGTCAAGCCCCGCCGGAGTGGGTATCGGCCCGGCCGTCACGAAGCCGTGAGGGATCGTGACGGGGGAATGTGTGGCAATACACGCTTTGCCGGGCGATATGGCGGCGAGCGGCGCGACGGCGCGCCGTGCGAACCCCTGGAGACCACCATGAGCGACATTTCGCCGCTTCTGCCCCGCCAGCCGGTGCCGGCGCTGAGCTTCCCCCTCGTCGGCGGGGGGACCTTCTCCCTCGCCGAGGCGAAGCCGGAGCGCTTCACGATGCTCGTCTTCTACCGTGGCCTCCATTGCCCGATCTGCAAGACGTACCTGTCGAGCCTGAAGCGCCTCCTGCCGGAGTTCGACAAGCGGGGCGTCGAGGTCGTCGTCACCTCCACCGACGACAGGGAGCGGGGGGAGCGGGCCGCGGCCGAATGGGCGCTCGACGGGCTCGTCCTCGGCTACGGCGTCACCCTCGCCGACGCGCGGGCCTTCGGCCTTTACGTGTCCACGAGCCGCGGCGTCACCTCCGCCGGGGTGGAGGAGCCGGCCCGCTTCGCCGAGCCCGGCATCTTCCTCGTCCGGCCGGACGGCACGCTCTACTTCGCGACCGTCCAGACGATGCCGTTCGCCCGCCCCCGGTTCGAGGACATCCTGCCCGCCTTCGACTTCGTGATCGACCAGGATTACCCGGCCCGCGGCGAGGTGGCCTCCCTCGCGGACGAGAGCGCGGCCGCCTGAGGCGTCAGGGCAGCTCCACGGCGTAGGCCTCCACCGGCGGGACCTCCTTGATGAGGCCCCGCTCGGCCATGAACTCGGCGAAGCGTCGGTAGCGGCCCTCGTCGAGGGCGGCGGGGCGCAGGGCGAAGCGGGGCAGGGTGTCGTAGTGGGCCTGCCGGTTCAGCGGGTCGTCGAGGTCCGGATGGGCCTTCAGGAACAGATCGAGGGCGGCGTCCGGGTTGTTCGTCTGCCACAGGACGGCGCGCTCGATCGCCCGCATGAAGGCGGAGAGCGCTGGCCGGCCCGCGTCCACGTCCTCTGTCTGGGCGATGAAGACGAGCTCGTCGTAGACGGGCACCCCGTGCTCCTCGGGAAAGAACACGCGGCCCTCCCGTCCCTCGAGGGCGATCTGGGTGAGCTCGAAGTTGCGGAAGGCGCCGATCACCGCCGCGACGCGGCCCGACAGGAGGGCGGGCGTCAGCGCGAAGTTGACGTTGACGAGGGTGACGTCGTCGAGGGTGAGGCCGTGGGTCTCCAGCATGGTGCCGAGGAGGGCGTCCTCGAAGCCGCCGACGGAGTAGCCGACGACGCGGCCCTCGAGGTCGGCGATGGTCTCCACCGGTCCGTCGGCGAGGGCGACGAGGGAATTGAGGGGCGTGGCGACGAGGGTGCCGATGCGCTTCACCGGGAGGCCGCGGTCCGCCTGCAGGTGGAGGTTGGGCTGGTAGGTGATGGCGATGTCGGCCTGCCCGGCGGCGAGGAGGCGGGGCGGGGCGCTGGCGTCGGCGGGCGGGACGATCTCGACGTCGAGGCCCTCCTCGGCGAAATAGCCGCGCTCCTCGGCGACGACGAGGGGCAGGTGGTCCGGGTTCACGAACCAGTCGAGGAGGACGACGAGCTTCTCCCGGTCCTCGGCGCCGGCGGGCAGGGGCGCGAGGGCGAGGGCGAGGGCGGCGAGGCAGGCACGGACGATCATGGGGTCTCCTTCGGTCGGGTGGGCGGTCAGCCGCTTTCGCCCGCCCAGGGGGCGGCGCGGTCGGCGAGGCGGTCGATGGCGGCGCGCAACGCCAGCACCATCAGCGCGAGCAGGAAGAGGGCGGCGAACAGGAGGTCGGTCTCGAGCCGGGCGTTCGCCCGCAGCATGATGAAGCCGAGCCCCGCGGACGCGCCCACCCACTCCCCGACGACGGCGCCGATGGGGGCGACGGTGGCCGCCACCTTCAGGCCGGCGAGGAGGTGGGGCAGGCCCGCGGGCATGCGGATCGTCCACAGCACCATGAGGGGGGATGCGCCGTGGAGGCGGGCGAGGTCCACGAGGCCGCGGTCGGCCCGCAGCATCCCGTCGGCGTAGGCCGAGGCGATGGGGAAATAGATGATGAGGGTCGCCATCACGACCTTGGAGGCGATGCCGTAGCCGAGCCAGACGACGAGGAGGGGGGCGATGGCGAAGACGGGCAGCGCCTGGGTGAGGAGGACGACGGGCAGGAGGACGCGCCGCACCGGCCTGACGGAGGCGAGGACGATGGCGGTGGCCGTCCCCGCGATCACGCCCGCGGCGAGGCCGAGGACGATCTCGGCCGCCGTCACGGCGGCGTTCTGAAGGAGGAAGGGCCAGCGTTCGGCGAACACGGCTGCGACCGCCGCGGGCGAGGGGACGGCATAGGCCGGCGGGCGCAGGAACGCGACCGCGGCCCACCACAGGGCGAAGAGCGCCGCGACGGTGAGGGCGAGCCGCAAGAGGCCCCGGAGCGCCTGTCGGATCGGCCCGTCGGCGGGTGCCGACGATGCGGCGAGCGGCCGGGCGGCACCGCGCGCGGGCGGGGGCTGAGCGGCCGCCGGGGCGTGGGGCCGGTCGGCGGCGGTCGTCGGTGGCGGGTCGCTCGCGTCCATCTCCCCCTCTCGGCGGCGTCGGGGGGAGGGGCACGGTGCGTGGTCGCGGCTGTGCGGCCCGTCCCTTCGCCGGCATGATCCGGATCAGGTTCAAAGGGTTCGGCTCGCGCCGTCTCAGCCCCGCGGGGCACCCCTCGGCAAACGTCAGTCTAGGCTATCGCCGCGCGGGGGAAAAGGCCGTGCGGTTCGTTCGCGCACCCGGCAGGCGCCGCCCGGACGGACGCTCGCGCACCGGCGTGGCCGCGCGGGCGGCGCGCCCCGCCGTTTCGTCGGCCATGTCGGCGGCGGGCGCGGCATCCTCGCGCCCGGCTCCGCCGGCCGGCGCCCGGGTCTCGTCGACGCCACGGCCGGGCTCGGCGAGGGATCGTCCCGTACGGAACGCACCGCGAGGGCGCCTGCCTGGCCGGATGCGCGCCCGGTGGGGGTGGCAAAGGACCGGCAGCCCCCGTCGTCCGGCTCCATCGCGCTGGTGGGACGAGGGCCCGACATTCCGCCGGAGCCGACCTCCCGAAGCGCGCCGGGTGCGGACCCGGTGGGCCCCGAAGCGGCGAAGGCGCGGGCCGACGCGGTCCGTGCCCGGCGCGGGGGATCCGCCGCCATCCGCTCGCGGCCCGCCCGCGGCCCCCGTCCGTCAGCGCCCGCTGAAGGTCGGCTTGCGCTTGTCGAAGAACGCCCCCATCCCCTCCGCCTTGTCGGCGGTGGCGAAGAGCACCTGCAGCGCCCGCCGCTCCAGCGCGAGCCCCGCCTCGAGGGAGGTGTTCTCCGCCTGGAGGATCGCCTCCTTGGTCGCGCGCAGCGCCAGCGGCGGAAGCTTTGCGAGGGAACGGGCCATCTTGAGGGCCGCCTCCTCCACCTCCCCGTCGGGGACCACCTCGCTCACGAGGCCCATCTGGAAGGCCTCGCGCGCGCCGACGGGCTTGCCGGTGAGGCACAGGCGCATGGCGTGGTACTTGCCGACCGCGCGGGTCAGCCGCTGGGTGCCGCCCGCCCCCGGCATGATGCCGACGCGCACCTCGGGCTGGCCGAACTCGGCGCTCTCCCCCGCGACGATGATGTCGGCGGTCATGGCGAGCTCCATGCCGCCGCCGAGGGCATAGCCGCTGACGGCGGCGATCACCGGCTGCGGCGTCGCGGCGACGGTGCGGAAGAAGCGCTCGGTGCGCCCGCGGGCGATGTCGACGGCGTCCTGCTCGAGGAACTCCTTGAGGTCCGCCCCCGCGGCGAAGGCCGTCTCGTCGCCCGTCATGACGATGGCGCGCACGTCCTCGTCCTCGTGGCAGGCGGCGAAGGCCTCGGCGAGGCCGCGGCGCACCGCGGTGTTGAGGGCGTTGCGCACCGTCGGCCGGTTGATGCGGATGCGGACGATCCCGTCCTCCGGCCGGTCGACGACGACGACCGGCTCCTCCCCTTCGGCTGCGCCCATGGCGTCCTCCTCCTTCTCGTTGGCGGCTCGGCCGCGTCCTTCCGTCCTAGCCCGTGGCGGGGGCGCCCGCCAGCGTCAGCCGCGGGCGGGCGGGGGCTTGCGCTGGGCGAGCGCGACGCCCGCCAGCACGGTGAGCCAGCCCGCCGCGTGGAACCAGCCGAGCCGCTCGCCGAGGAAGAGGATGCCGAACGCCGAGCCGAACACCGGCACCAGGTGGAAGAAGGGCGATGCGCGGTTGGGCCCGAGGAGCTGCACCCCGCGGTTGAAGCAGAAGTAGGCGAGGAGGGAGGCGAACAGGGTGACGTAGAGCCCGGTCGCCAGCGTCGTGAGGTCGAGCGGGAAGGGGGAGCCAGCGGCGAGAGCGGCGATCGTGAAGGGCCACAGCAGCGCCTGCCCGATCGCGACGAGGACGAGGAGCAGCGACAGGGGGTGGATCCGCGGCCGGCTCTTCAGGACCGTCGTGTAGAGGGCGTAGACGAAGATCGCGCCGATGACCCACAGGTCTCCCCGGTTGAAGTCGAGGGCGAGGAGGGTCGACGGCTCCCCCCGCGACAGGATGAGGAGCACCCCGACGAGGGAGACGGCGATCCCCGCGCCCTGGAAGAAGGTCAGCCGCTCGCGGTAGATGACGAGGGCGAGGGCGGCGATCATCACCGGCATGAAGGACTGCAGGAGCGCGGCCGAGAGCGCGGTGGTGTCCTTCAGCCCCTCGTAGACGAGGGTGTTGTAGGCGGAGATCCCCGTCGCGGCGAGGACGAACAGGATCGGCAGCGAGCGGGTAATCGCCGGAAGGTCCCGCGCGACGTGCCGCCAGGCGAACGGCAACAGGATCAGGAAGGCGCCGGTCCAGCGCATCTGGGCGAGGGGGAGGGCGCCGATGTGGTCCGCCACGAAGCGGCCGAGGGTGATGTTGCCGCCCCACATCATGGGCGGGACGACGAGCAGGAGGTAGGGCGCGGCGTAGAGCCGTTCGGCGATCCTGCGGAACGGCCCGCCGCCCGTCGTGCCCGCCTCGTCCATCCGCGTCCGTCCGACCGTTCGTTCCGCCGCCCCGTCCGCCCGCCTGCACCATCGCCAGCGGGCCCGCAACGCCCGCGGACGGGACGGAGCCCCGCGCCCCGCGCTTGCCAGACCGGGCGCGGCGGCCGAATGTGACCGGGGAAACGCAACCTGGAGACGCCGGTGACCATCGCGGTGACGCTCGCCACACTCGTCGGCGGTCTCGGGCTCTTCTTCTTCGGGATGGAGCTTCTCGCCACCAACCTCAGGCGGATGACGAGCCAGCGCTTCCAGCGCGCCGTCGCCAGCGCCACCGCCGACCCGTGGAAGTCGCTCGCGGCCGGGTGCGCCTTCGGGGCGGCGACGCAGAGCCTCAACGCCATCGCCTTCATCACCATCGGCCTCGTCTCGGCCGGCTACATGACGCTGGCGGCCGCGCTCCCGCTCCTCATCGGGGCGAACGTGGGGGGACGCTGCTCGCCTACTTCGCCACCCTCGACATCGCGACGGCCATGCTCGCCGTGGTCGGCGTGACCGCCTTCATGCTGACGCGCGAGAGCTTGCGCAGCTGGCACAACGCCATCGGCTGCGTGTTCGGCGCCGCGCTCCTGTTCACGAGCCTCGCCTTCGTGCAGGAGGCGGCGCGCCCGCTCGCGGAGGAGCCCTGGTTCCGCACCATGCTCCTGTCGGCCATCGACCACCCTGTCGTCGCCTTCCTCGTCGGGACGGTGGCCGCGTTCGTGGTGCAGGGCTCGCTCGCCGTCACGATCCTCACCATGAACTTCCACGAGAGCGGGCTCGTCGACTACGATTCGGCGGTCCTCCTCACCTACGCCACCAACGTCGGCTCCTCCGTGGCCCTCGCCCTCCTGTCGATCGGCCTTTCGGGCGCGGCCCTGCAGATCGCGGTCTTCGGGATCGGCTTCAACATCGTGGGCGCCCTCGTCATGCTGCCCCTCTACTGGATCGAGACGGCCCTCGGCGTGCCCCTCGTGCTCGCGGGGATCGCGGCCCTCACCGACGATCCGGAGCTGCGCGTCGTGCTCGCCTATCTCCTCTTCAACGTGGCCGCTGCGGTCGTCCTCTTCGTCCTGCGGGGGCCGGTGGGGCGGCTCCTCGTCCGCCTGTTTCCCGAGCCGCCGGAGACGGAGGCGGCGCGGCCGGCCTACCTGCAGCGGGTGGCGCTCGAGGACCCGGCGACGGCCCTCCTGCTGGCCGCCCGCGAGCAGTCCCGCGCCCTCGACCTCATGGAGGGGGTGCTGGAGGCGGGTCGCGTCGCGGACGCGGCCGAGCGGCGACGGCAGGCGGACGCCGCCGCACGGGCGGTGAACGGGCTTCTGGCCGCCGTCCGCGCCTACCTCGACGAGATCCGCGCCCGGGCGGCGGACGCGGAGGTGCGTGCCGACCTCACGAAGCTCTACGACCGCCAGGACGGCCTTTCGGCCCTCGCCGATACGCTCGCCGCGCTCGCCGCCGCGCCGGCCGCCGCGGGGGAGGGGGCGGGGGCGCTGCGCCTCGCCCTCGTGGAGGCCGTGGACACGATCCGCACCCACCTCGCCGCCACCCTCGCCGCGCCCGACCCCGCGTCGGTGGAGCTCCTCGAGGCGATGGTGGGCGAGAAGGGGGAGATCCTGGCGCGCATCCGCACCTCGTACCTCGAACGGGAATCGGCGGACGACACGCTCGCCTGCCGCCTCGAGCTCCTCGACCTCACCGCCCTGTTCGAGCGCGCGGTCTGGCAGCTGCGCCGCCTGTCCCACGCCCTCCTCGCCGGCACGCCCGGCCCGGCCGACGCGCACCCCCACCCCTGACCCGGCGCGGCGGCCGTGCTATGGCGGCCGGCCGAGGGGCGGCCGGGCCGCCACGAACCGGGGCGGGGGAGCCATGGACTTCGCGGTCGCGATGGCCGAGGCGATCGGCGGGATCGGCCTGTTCTTCTTCGGCATGCACCTCCTGTCGTCCAACCTGCGGCGGCTGACGAGCCGGCGCTTCCAGCGGATCGTGGAAGGGGCGACCGGCCATCCCTTGCACGCCCTCCTCGCCGGCACCGCGATCGGCGCGGTCAGCCAGAGTTCCAAGGTGACCGCCTTCATCACCATCGGGCTGGTCTCTGCCGGGTTCGTGACGGTGGCGGCGGCGATCCCGTTCCTCGTCGGCGCCAACATCGGGGCGACCCTGCTCGCCTACTTCGCCACCCTCGACATCGCCGAGGGGATGATGGCGATCGTGGGCGTCACCGCCTTCCTCCTGTCCCGGGAGAAGCTGCAGCGCTGGCACGCGGCGGCGGGCGCGGTCTTCGGGGCCGCGCTCCTCCTCGTGTCCATCGGCATCATGCAGTCCGCCCTCGCCCCGCTCGGCACGCGGGGCGCCGTCCGGGAGACCATGCTGACCTACGCGGGCATCGCCTGGCTCGCCTTCCTCGTTGCCATGGTGGCCGGCTTCGTCCTGCAGACGGCGATGTCGGTCGTGATCCTCGCCATGAGCTTTTACGACGAGGGGCTGCTGTCGCTGCCGACGGCGATCCTGATGGTCTACGCGGCGAACGCGGGCTCGGCGGGCTCCCTCGCGCTCCTGTCCCTCGACTTCCGGGGGACGGCGCTGCAGATCGCGGCCTTCGGGGTGCTCTTCAAGGTGGCGGGTCTCGCGGTGGCCCTCCCGCTCCACCTCGCGGAGACTGCGTTCGGCGTCCCGCTCGTCGCCGCCGCCCTCGTGGCCGTCACCGACGACGGGGACGTGCGCATCTTCCTCGCCTTTCTCCTCTACAACGTCTTCGCCGCGATCCCGCTCCTGGCCCTGCGCGACCCGATCGGGCGCTTCCTCGCGGCGCGCTTTCCCGAGCCCGAAACGGCGGACCGGCGGCGCCCCGCCTTCATCGGCGCCGCCAGCCGCGACGATCCGTGGACGGCGCTCGTCCTCGCCCGCCGCGAGCAGGCCCGCGCCCTCGACGTCGCCGGCGCGGTCCTCGAGGCGGGCCGCATCGCCGATCCCGCGGCCCGCCCGGACGCGGTCGCCGCCGCGCAGGCGGACGTGGCCGCGCTCCTGAAGGCGATCGCCGCCCACCTCGACGAGATCCGCGACCGGGACATCGACCCGGAGGTCGGCGTCCTCCTCGGGGAGGCGTACGAGCGCCAGGGCGCGCTCGCCGGCTTCCTCGAATCGGCGTCCGCCCTCGCCGCGGCGACGCCCGACGCCGGCGAGCGGGCGGAGGTCCTGCGCGGCAACCTCCTCGAATCGCTGGACGCGGCGCGTCTGCAGCTCGCCGAAACTGTGGCCGACCCCGACCCCTTCTCCCTCGACAGCCTCGAGGCGATGGTGGGGGAGAAGAGCGGCATCCTCGCCCGCGTCCGCCGGACCTACCTCGAGCGCGACACCGGGGAGGACGAGATCGCCGTGCGCCTCGCGCTCCTCGACCTCACGGCCCTGTTCGAGCGCGCGGTCTGGCAGCTGCGCACCCTCGCCACCACCCTCGTGCCGGGGCAGCGCCCGGAGCAGCGGGCCGGTGGGGCCGCCGGGGACGGTTGACGGGGACCGGCCCGTTTTGGTCTTCGCAGCGAGGGGCGAGACCCTGTACAGACGGTGTGAGGGGCCGCCGCCCGCACCGCGGGGCCCCGTCCCGTTCATCGCGCCTTCAGTTGCCGGGGGGTCGTTACGCGCCCATGTCGAACGTAGTGGTGGTCGGCTCCCAGTGGGGCGACGAGGGCAAGGGCAAGATCGTCGACTGGCTCTCCGAGCGGGCGGACATCGTCGTGCGCTTCCAGGGCGGGCACAACGCCGGCCACACCCTCGTCATCGACGGGACGAGCTACAAGCTGAGCCTGTTGCCCTCGGGCGTGGCGCGGGCGGGCAAGCTGTCCGTCATCGGCAACGGGGTCGTGATCGACCCCGGGGCCCTCGTGGAGGAGATCGGGCGGCTGCGCGGCCAGGGCCTCGACATCGGCCCCCGGAACCTCAAGATCGCCGAGAACGCCTGCCTCATCCTGTCGATCCACCGGGAGCTCGACGTCTGGCGGGAGAACGCGAGCGCGGCCCACCGCATCGGCACCACCGGTCGCGGCATCGGCCCGGCCTACGAGGACAAGGTGGGCCGCCGGGCGATCCGCATGGCGGACCTCGCCGACCCGGCGAGCCTCGCGGGGAAGGTCGAGCGGCTCCTCGCCCACCACAACGCCCTCAGGAAGGGTCTCGGCGTTCCCGAGGTCGAGGCGGCGGACCTCGTGGCCGAGCTCCTCGCCGTCGCGGACGAGCTCGGCGCCTATCGCGCGCCCGTGTGGCGTCTCCTCGAGGGGGCGCGGCGGGAGGGGCGGCGCGTCCTGTTCGAGGGCGCGCAGGGCACCCTTCTCGACGTCGACCACGGCACCTATCCGTACGTGACCTCGTCCAACACCGTCGCCGGCCAGGCGGCGGCGGGGGCGGGGACCGGGCCGGGCGCCCTCGACTACGTCCTCGGCATCACCAAGGCCTACACGACGCGGGTGGGGCGCGGCCCCTTCCCGTCCGAGCTCACCGACGAGACCGGCGAACTCCTCGGCACCCGCGGCAACGAGTTCGGCACCGTGACGGGCCGCAAGCGGCGCTGCGGCTGGTTCGACGCCGTCCTCGTGCGCCAGGCGGTGGCGACGGGCGGGATCGACGGCCTCGCCCTCACCAAGCTCGACGTCCTCGACGGGCTCGACCCGATCAGGGTATGCACCGGGTACCGGCTCGACGGGGCGCGAATCGACCACCTTCCGGCGGACGTGGCGGCCCAGGAGCGGGTCGAGCCGGTGTACGAGACGATCGAGGGATGGAACGCGTCGACGCGCGGCGCCCGCTCGTGGGCCGACCTGCCGGCCCAGGCGGTGAAGTACGTGCGCTACGTGGAGGAGCTCGTGGGTGCCCCGGTCGCCATGCTGTCGACGAGCCCGGAGCGCGACGACACAATCCTTGTTGAGGACCCGTTTCGGCAGTAATGGGCTGCGGATGCACACGATGAAGGTCGCGGCGGCGGCATGACCGACTTCTACTCAGTGCTGCAGCGGGCGGTTGCCTCCCTGCCGGAGCCCACGGGTCCGCAGCGGCGCGCGGTCTACGACAAGGCGCGCAAGGCGCTGCTCAAGCAGCTGCAGGGCTTCGACCCGCCGCTGCCCTCCTCGGACGTGACCGCCCAGCGGCTCGCCCTCGAGGACGCCATCCGCAAGCTCGAGGCGGATATCGTGCGCAACGCGCGCACCCGTCGCGCCGTTGCGAGCGCCCTGCCGAAGGCCGCCGCGGAGCCGGCCGAGGCCGCGCCCCCCGCCGCCGAGCCCGCGCCGCGCCC
>CAZJNX010000127.1:6479-14057 GCA_964547415.1 uncultured Hyphomicrobiales bacterium | reverse complement strand
GATTGTGGCCGATGAGGGCGGGGGCCGCCTCCTCGGGCCGGGCGGTGCCGGGGGCGGGGCGCGGCCGGGCGGGCCACATGAGGGCGACCGTCTCCGACATGTCGCCCACGTAGTCCCGGGAGAGGGCGTAGAGGACCGGATCCGTCCGCTCGGCGACGATGGCGCGGATCACGCCCCGCTTGGCGTCCTGGAAGACGAGGCTGTCCGTGAGGGCGGCGAGGGCGTAGCCGCGCTCCGGGTCGGGGGTTGCGCGGAAGAACGCCTCCATGAGGGCGAGCTTGCCGTTGCGGCGCGGCTCGTAGGACAGGCGGTCGAGGAGGTGGGCGAAGCTCTGCATGGGCCGGATGTGGGGCGCCGCGCCCGTCTTCCCAGCACGGGCGGGTTCAGGCGGAGGGCGGCTCCGGGATCGGCGGCAGGGGCGCGGGCCTGTCCGGCTCGTCGTTGATGACGGTGGCGATGAACCACTCGCCGCTCTCCTTCACGAGGAAGTAGCCGATGGAGAAGGCGAAAACCTCCTCCCCCGCCGCGTCGAGGTGGGTCCAGTCCACCTCCGCGACGGCCCGGGCGCCGGTGACGGCCACCTCCTTCACCGTCGGGACGGACTGGTGGATCCCCTCGCGCTCGAACACGGTGAGGAGGGCGTCGACGTTCTCGGCGAGCTCGTCCTCGTCCTCGAAGACGTGGCCCTTGCCGAACTGCCAGATCACGCAGGGGAACTGGAACAGGTCGAGGAGCTGGTCGCGGTCGAAGTCGTCGAGGCCGGCGCCGTAGGCCCGGAAGATCTCCTCGACGAGACGGCCGTCCTCGCGGCGCATGGCCGCGATCCGCTCGGCCTGCCCGCCGTCCGGGGGCGCGTCGTCCATTTGCGTGTCGCCTTTCCGTCTGACAGGGTCTCGTCCGACAGGGGCCGGGCGGCGTGGCCGGCGGGAGCCCGCCACGCGCGGGACGCTCGGAACGTGGCGGGGCGGGCCCGTCGCGTCAATGGCGGCGGGCGGAAAGGCGGACGGGCACGGGATGGGCTGGCTGACGGTGACGGGCGCCCTCAACGGGGCGCTGGCGGTGGCGCTTGGAGCCTTCGCGGCCCACGGGCTCGAGGGCCGCGTTCCGGAGGCGGACCTCGCCACCTTCGAGACGGCGGCGCGCTACCACCTCGTCCACGCGCTCGCGCTGGTGGCGGCCGGCATCCTGGCCGCCCTCGGCGCCGGGCGGGCGGTGAAGGTCGCGGGCGCCCTCTTCCTCGCCGGAATCGTCCTGTTCTCCGGTTCCCTCTACGTCCTCGGGATCACCGGCTCCCGCGCCCTCGTCATGCTCGCGCCGGCCGGAGGCCTGTGCCTCGTCGCCGGGTGGACGAGCCTTGCCGTCGGCGCCCGACTGTCGCCGAAACGACCCTGAAGCGGATCGGGCCGCAAACCGTCTTGCGTGGCGGTCGGTTTCGCTTTTCTTTATGTTGCAGAATGCTTGGGAAGGAGACTGAGCCGGACAGGCGCCGCCTGTCGACGGCCGAGGAGGAAAGGATACATGACGAGCGGTCCGGGGCAGTTCATCGGCGCCGATCCTTCCACGACCGCCCCGCGGATCCATTCCGCCCTGTCCGAGGGGATGCAGCTCCCCCGCCTTTCCGGCAGCCCGGCGGCGCTTTCCGTCGACGGCGCCTACGAGGTGGCGAAGGCGCTGAGGAGCTACCGCAGCGCGGACGGAGCGAGGGTGGTCGGCCGCAAGCTCGGCTTCACCAACCGCGACGCCTGGGCCCGTTACGGCGTCGACGCCTGCATCGTCGGCGACGTGTGGAGCGACACGCTGGTCGCGTGCGACGACGCGGGCAGGGCCACCGTGTCCATCGCGGGCCTCACCGAACCGCGGATCGAGCCGGAGATCGTGCTCGGCATCGACGGCACGCCCGCACCGGGCGCCGGGCCGGAGGCTCTTGCCGGTCACCTCTCCTTCATCGCGCTCGGCTTCGAGATCGTCCGCTCGCCCTACCCGGGCTGGTCCTTCGACGGGGCGGACGCGATCGCGGCCGGGGCCCTGCACGGGCGGCTCGTCACCGGACCGCATGTCGAGAAGGGGTCGGACGCCTTCGCGAACCTCGTGGGATCGCTCCCCGATCTCGGCATCACGCTCAAGCGGGGCGAGGAGGCGGTCGGCCACGGCCTCGGCCGCAACGCCCTCGGCGGTCCGCTGTCCGCGCTCGCCCACCTCGTCACCCTCACCGCGGGCCGGCCGACCATCCCGCCGCTCGCCGCCGGAGAGGTGATCACGACCGGCACGCTCACCGAGGCGAAGCCGGTCGCCCCGGGCGAGACGTGGACCGTGGCCGTCGACGGCGACTGGCTGCCCTCGCTCACGGCCACCTTCACCTGAGGCGCGGTCCCGCCGCCGTCACTCCGCGGCGGCGGCGTCCGCCCTGCCCGCGGCGGCGTCGGCTTCCTCCTCCTCCCCGTAGCCGACGAGGCGGAGGGGGCGCGCGCGGATCCCCTGGGTCTCGCACCAGTGGACGAGGGCGTCTTCCTGCCCGTGGGTGACCCACACGTCCTCCGCCCCCGTCTCGACAATGGTGGTGCAAAGGTCTTCCCAGTCCGCGTGGTCGGAGATGACGAGCGGCAGCTCCACCCCCCGCTGGCGCGCCCGCGCCCGCACCCGCATCCAGCCGGAGGCGAAGGCGCTCACGGAGTCCCCGAAGCGCTGGGCCCACCGGTCCGACAGGGAGGAGGGCGGGCACATGACGATCGTCCCCGCGAGTTCCTTCGCGGACAGTCCCTTGACGGGGACGAGCGCGCCGAGGTCGACGCCCTTCTCGCCGTAGAAACGGGTGAGCCGCTCGAGCGCGCCGTGCAGGTGGATCGGCCCGTCGTGGCCGGCCTCCCTCAGGAGCGCGATCACCCGCTGGGCCTTGCCGAGGGCGTAGGCGCCGACGAGGTGGGGCCGCTCCGGAAACAGGGCGAGGGACTGGACGAGCTTGTCCACCTCGCGCGCGGCCTCGGGATGGCGGAAGACGGGGAGACCGAACGTCGCCTCCGTCACGAACAGGTGGCACGGCACGAGCTCGAACGGCGTGGCCGTCGGGTCCGCCTGCCGCTTGTAGTCGCCCGATACCACCGCGCGGAAGCCGCCGCGCTCCACCAGGACCTGCGCCGAGCCGAGGACGTGCCCCGCCGGGAAGAAGGTGACCGCCACGTCGCCGACGGCGACCCGCTCGCCGTAGCGCACCGGCTGGCGGGTCCGGCAGAAGTCCTCGCCGTAGCGCACGGCCATGATGTCGAGGGTGTCGGCCGTCGCCATCACCGCATGGTGGCCGGCGCGGGCGTGGTCGGCGTGGCCGTGGGTGACGACGGCCCGCTCCACCGGGCGCACCGGGTCGATCAGGAAGCCGCCCGCGGGGCAGGCGAGCCCCGCGTCGGTCGGAACGAGGAGTGGGTCGGCCACCGGACGGCCCGCGCGCCTTACGAGCCCGGTTCCCCGACGTCGCCCCACAGGGCGTCGAGCCGGTCGTCCCGCCCGCACGACAGGCGGTAGAAGCGGTAGCGCATCGGGTTCTTGCGGTAGTAGTCCTGGTGGTAGTCCTCGGCGGGCCAGAAGGTCGCCCGGTCGAGGACGGGCGTCACGATGTCCCCCTCGAGGAGGGCGTCGGCGGCGGCCCGGGACGCCTCGGCCTCCGCCCGCTCCCCGGCGTCCGCCACGAAGACGGCGGTGCGGTAGCTCTCGCCCCGGTCGCAGAACTGGCCGCCCGCGTCGAGCGGGTCCACCGTCCGCCAGAAGTGGTCGACGAGCTCGCGGAAGGTGACGACGTCCGGGTTGTAGGTGATCCTCACTGCCTCGTAATGGCCGGTGTTGCCACCCGTGACCTGCCGGTAGGTGGGGTTGTCCGTGGTGCCGCCGGTGTAGCCGGAGACGGTGTCGATCACCCCCTCGACCTTGTCGAAGTCCGCCTCCACGCACCAGAAGCAGCCGCCCGCGAGGATCGCGGTGGCCGTGTCCCCGCCGTCCTGTGCGCTCGCGGCGCCGGTGGCCGCGAGGAGCGCGGCGCCCGCGAGCGCCGCCTTGACCGTCCGTTTCATGGGCCTGTCCTTCTTCCGTAGCCGTACCCGGCGCCATCATGGAGCGGCGCGGCGGGCAGCGGGCGTCACATCGGTTCACGTGGCGGCGAGGGCTAGCGGGCGACCTCGAGAAGGACCTCGTGGCGGCGCAGGAAGGGCAGCGTCCACGGCGGGTCGTAGAAGGCGTAGGTGGGATCGCCCGACGGCGTCAGCCCCTCCCGCTCCATGAAGCCGCGCAGCTCCCGCGTCTTCCTCTCGAGCTTGTCGGAGCCGGGAATGCCGGAGAGGCGGATCGCCGCCACCGTCCGCTCGGGGACCGGGCGCAGGCGGATGTCCGGGCTCCTGGGCTTCGGCAGCGTCTCCATCGTGTAGCCCTCGGGCATGACGAAGCCGACGCGCCAGGCGCCGCCCGCCGCCGGCATCTGCGTGACGGGCGCGGTCATGTCGATCTTCTCGCCGTCGCGGCCGCGGCCCGCCGGGGTCTGAGTGACGGGCGCGGTCATGGCGATCTTCTCGGCCGGCACGTTGGCGCCGAAGATGTAGTCGGCGAGCACGCGGAAGCCCGCGTTGATCGCCGAGCGGCGCGAGCCCGAGCGCGTCACCTCCGCCACGATCATCGGCGCGTACCGCCGGACCTCGATGTCGCCCTCGGAGCGGATCGTCTCGTAGGCGGGTTCGTCCACCTTCGCCATCGCCTGCCACGCCGTCGGCAGGGCCAGCGCGGCGCCGAGGACGACGAGCGCGACTGGCCACAGTCGTGAAACCATGATGTGATCCCGAATTGGCGGCGCCCGCGAGGGCCCCTCGGGTTCCGTCCCGGCCCGCCGCGCCCCATCTTGAACGGGGCGGCGGTCCTTTCGTCCCCCAGAGAGATAGGTTCCGAGACGACGATGACGACCGTGACCGGGCCGGCGGCCGAGCCGCGTGGCGCCGCGGGCGATACGATGCGCGAGGCCCGCACCATCGCCGACTGGCTGATCGCCGAGGCGCCGCGGCTCGACGTCGCGGCGATGATCGACGGGCTCGGCTGGCGCCTGCGGGCGGCGGGCGTGCCGCTCGACCGGTTCACCGTGTCCGTCCGCCTCCTGAGCCCGAGCGTGGTGGCTGCCACCATCGACTGGCGCCCCTTCCACCCGCTCGGCTTCCGCCGCTACGACTACGCCGAGCGGGACAAGGGGCTCTACGAGCGCAGCCCCTTCCGCGTGGTCCACGAGACGGGAGAGTGGCTGTCCCTCGACCTCCGGCGGACGCCGGACGACTCGTTCGGCATCGTGCCGGAGCTGAAGGCGGCCGGCTTCCTCCATTACGTGGCGGTGCCGGTGACCTTTTCGGGGGGCGATCCCAACAACGCCACCTTCGCGACGCGCGAGGAGCGGGGCTTCTCGGCCGCGGACCGGGCGCTCCTCGCCGAGATCCTGCCCGCGATGACCAACGCCCTCGAGATCAAGACGCTGCAGCGCTCGCTGCGCGAGGTGCTCGCCACCTACGTCGGCGCGGAGCCGGCGAGCCGGATCGTCGCGGGGACGACCCACCGGGGCGAGGTGACGGCGCTGGAGGCGGCGATCCTCGTGGCGGACCTGCGCGGCTTCACCTTCCTGTCGACGCAGATGCCGCCGGAGGCGACGGCGAACCTCCTCAACGCCTACTACGACGTGGTGGTCCCGCCGATCGCCGAGGCGGGCGGCGAGGTCCTGAAGTTCATCGGGGACGCGGTCCTCGCCATCTTTCCCGCCGCGACGGCCGGGGCGGAGGCGGCGGTGGCGGGCGCCTTCCGCGCCGCGCGCGCGGCCCTTGCCACGCCGGTGGCGCCGGTGCCCGTGAACGGGGGCAGCCACCAGGTCGAGTTCGGCGTCGCGCTCCACCTCGGCGAGGTGGTCTACGGGAACGTGGGCTCGGGCGACCGGCTGGACTTCACCGTCGTGGGCCGGGACGTCAACGTGGCGGCGCGCATCTCGTCCCTGTGCAGCCGGCTGGGGCGGCCCTTCCTCCTGTCCCGCCCCTTCGCGGCGGCGGCCGCCGCGGGGAGCGACCTTGCGGACGGGCCGGAGCGGCGCTTCGTCTCCCTCGGGCGGCACGACGTGCGCGGGCTCGCCGAGCCGCTGGAGGTCCTCGCGCCATCGTTCGGACCGGGCGCCGTGGACCGGCCCGCCTCGCCGGACGACGTGTCGGTGGGTCCCGTCCTGATGTGACCGGCCCGCCGCTTTCCGCCGCGCCGCGGCCCGGGCGGGCGCCCGGGGTTGGCCTCCCGTCGGGCGTTCGGCGGGAAAGCGGCTGGATCCGCTGGCCGTCCCTGCCTATCGTGGCGGAACGAAACCGGCGCGGGCGGGGCCGAACGGGACCGACCGCGCTCCCAGGCGAACGCGATCGGGAGGCCACCGGACGCCTCCGCCGGTGACCGATGCAGCTTCCCCTCGACCGTCCCGCCGCGCCGCCAGCGCCCCTTCCGCCGCCGGTCCGGCGACCTGCCGGTGCCCGCCGACCGCCGCCCGCCGACGGTGCGGCCCTCGCCCTGCCGGCGCGGGCACGGGAGGCGCACCGTGCCTAGGCTGGTCGGGGTCGACATCGGGGGCACCAACACGGACCTCGTCCTCGTGGACACGGACGCGGGCTCCCTCGTGACGGCGAAGCTGCCCTCGACGCCGTCGAACCAGGCCGACGGGATGGTCGCGGGGCTCTCGCGCCTCGGGGTGCCGCTCGCGGAGGTGGACCTCCTCGTCCACGGCACCACGGTGGCGACGAACGCGGTGATCGAGCGCAAGGGGGCGCGGTGCGGCCTCGTCACGACCCGCGGCTTCCGGGACGTGCTGGAGCTGCGCCGGCGGGACCGGCCGCGAACCTACGGCCTCGAGGGCAGCTTCACGCCGCTGATCGAGCGCCGCCTGCGCCGCGAGGTGGACGAGCGGATCGACGCGCACGGCGACGTCCTCGTCCCGCTCGATCCGGCCGAGGTGCGCGAGGTGGCGCGGGCGCTCCTCGCCGAGGGCTGCGAGGTCCTCGTCATCGCCTTTCTGCACGCCTATGCCAACCCGGCCCACGAGCGCGCCGCGCGGGAGGCGCTCGCCGACGTGTGGCCCAACCGGCACATCGTGATCTCCTCGGACGTCATGCCGGCGGTGCGCGAGTTCGAGCGCACGAGCAGCGCCGTCGTCGCGGGCTACGTGCGCCCGCTCATCGACCGCTACTTCGGTCGCCTCGGCGGACGCCTGGCGGAGGCCGGCTACCGGCGGGACCTCCTCGTCGTCCAGTCGAACGGCGGGGTGATGACGGCGGCGGTGGCGCCCGGCTTCGCCGCCGGCACGATCCTGTCGGGGCCCGCCGCGGGCGTGACCGCCGGGGTCGGGATCGCGGCCGACCTCGGGCTCGACCGGGCCGTGTCGTGCGACATGGGCGGGACGAGCCTCGACATCTGCGTGATCCGCGACGGCTCGCCGGACCTCACGCTGGAAAAGCGCCTCGAGTTCGGGGTGGAGCTGTGCGTGCCGATGCTGGACGTGGACGCCATCGGGGCGGGCGGGGGCAGCCTCGCCCGTGTGGACGCGGCCGG
>CAZJNX010000127.1:0-6469 GCA_964547415.1 uncultured Hyphomicrobiales bacterium | reverse complement strand
CGTCGGGCCGGAGAGCGCGGGCGCGGACCCCGGGCCCGTCGCGTTCGGGCGGGGCGGCAAGATCCCCACGGTCACGGACGCCTGCGTCGTCCTCGGCCTCCTCGACCCGGCGCGGGCGATCGGGCGCGGCGCTCACCGCCCCCTCGACCGGGAGGCGGCGGCCGCCGCGATCGCGGAGCGGGTCGGCGCGCCGCCCGGGCTCGACGGGGAGGCCGCCGCCGAGGCGATCCTGACCATCGCGGCGGCGGGCATGGGCGGGCACATCCGCCAGCGGCTCCTCGCCAAGGGGCTCGACCCGCGCGAGTTCACCATGATCGCCTTCGGCGGCGCGGGGCCGCTCCACGCCAACCGCCTGGTGCGGGAGGTCGGGATGAAGGGCGCGGTGATCCCGCGCTTCCCGGGGCTCACCTCCGCCCTCGGCTGCATCCTCGGGCGCCTGCGCCACGACTTCACGGCCACCTTCGACACCCCCGTGGAGGGGCTGGACCCGACCGACCTCGAGGCGGCGTTCGCCGCTCTCGAGCGGCGGGGGCGGGCGCTCCTCGAGAGGGAAGGGGTGGCGCCGGGCGAGGTGCGCGTCGAACGGGCCGCCGACATGTGCTACCGGGGCCAGACCCACGTGATCGACGTGCCGCTCCCCGCGGAGGGGCCGATCGGAAGGGACGGGGTGGCGATGGCCTTCGAGGCCGCCTACCGCGGCCGGTACGCGGAGCTGCTGCCGGGCCAGGCCGTCCGGATCGTGCGCCTGCGCGTCACCGTGGAGAGCGCGGCCGCGCCGCCGTCCGTCGCCGCCCTCGCGGCCGTGCCCGAAGGGCCGATGCCGGAGCCCCTCGCCGCCGACGTCCACTTCGGTGGGCGGGCGGTCGCGGCGCGCGGCTACGCCCGGGCGGCGCTGCCGGCCGGCGCCGTGGTGGAGGGGCCGGCGGTCCTGTGGCAGGACGATTCCACCACCTTCATCGAGCCCGGCTTCCGCGGCACCGTCCACCCGACCGGCAACATCCTCCTGGAGAGAGCCCCGTGAGCGAGACCGTCGATCCCGTCACGCTCGCCGTCGTGCGCGGCGCGCTGGAACAGATCGCCGACGAGATGGACACGGTCCTCGCCTCGTCCGCCATCTCGCCGGTCATCGCGGACGCCTGGGACCGGGCGAGCGGGATCTTCCACCCCGGGACGGGCGAGGTGATCGCCCAGGGCGAGACCGGGCTGCCCATCTTCATCGTGGTCATGCAGCACACCGTCCAGGAGGTGCTGAAGAGCCACCCGCCCGAGACCATGCGGGACGGGGACGTCTTCATCGTCAACGATCCCTACCGGGGCGGGACGCACGTGATGGACGTGAAGTTCGTGCGGCCCTTCTTCCAGGACGGGACGCTGAAGGCGCTGCTCGCGAACACCGGACACTGGCCGGACGTGGGCGGGATGACGCCCGGCGGCTTCACCCCGGTCGCGACCGACGTCTACCAGGAGGGGCTGCGCCTGCCGCCGGTGCGGATCGTGCGCGAGGGCGTCCTCGACCGGGACCTCGTCGAGGTGATGATGCTCAACATGCGCGTCGCCGAGGACCGCTACGGCGACATGGCCGCCCAGCTCAATGCCCTCGACCTCGGCGTGAAGCGGATGGACGGGCTCTTCCGCCGCTTCGGCGACGACGTGCTGTTCCGCGCGATCGACGAGCTGAAGGCCCGCTCGGAGCGGCTGATGCGCGCGCGCATCCAGGAGATCCCGGACGGCGTCTACCGCTTCCGAGACGCCATGGACAGCGACGGGGTGGACGACGGGCCGATCGTCCTCGACCTCGCCATGACGGTGGCGGGGGACGAGATCACCTTCGACCTGTCGGGAAGCTCGCCCGCGACGCGGGGGCCGTTCAACACGCCCCTGTCGAGCACGATCACGTCCCTGATGATCGGCATGAAGCACGTCTTCGCGGACGTTCCCATCAACGCGGGCTGCTTCGTGCCCTTCCGGACGGTGGTGCCCGAGGGATCCCTCTTCAATCCGCGGCCGCCCTCCCCGGTCTCCGGCACGACGACGGAGACCTCCCACCGCCTCGTGGGCGTCGTGATGGGAGCTCTCGCCCAGGCGATCCCGGAGCGGGTGCCGGCGGGCGCCTTCACGACCGGAACCAACGTCGGCATGGGCGGCGAGAGCCCGCGGCACGGGCGCTATGCCACGATCTTCTTCTTCGGCGGCGGCTACGGCGGCTGGAACGGGGGGGACGGCCTCACCAACGGGTCGACCATCATCGCCGCCTCGCGCAACTCGTCGGTCGAGGTGCTGGAGCAGTCCGTGCCGATCCTGTTCACCCGCTACGCGATCCGGGAAGGGTCGGCGGGCGATGGACGGTGGCGTGGCGGGTTCGGGGTGGAGATCGCCTTCCACCTCAGCGAGGGCGACGGCTACCTGACGCTGGTGGGCGACCGGGGGACGACGCCGCCCTACGGCATCCTCGGCGGGGAGCCGGGCGCGACGGCGGATCACACCTTCCACGTCGGCGGCGAGGCGTTCCGCTCGGCCCACGGCACCAAGATCGACCGGCTCTACCTGCGGCCGGGCGACGGGTGCGTACTGCGCACGCCGGGCGGTGGCGGCTACGGCGATCCGGCCGAGCGCGACCCGGCCGCCCGGCAGAGGGATGCCGAGAACGCCCTCCTCGCCGGCCGCACGTGACCGACCGGAAGACGGGGCGCGTCGACCTGCCACAGGGCAGCGGGACGGATCGCACGGCCGCAGGGACGCTGCGCCGAGGGCAAGGCCGGCGGCCGGTCCCCATCCGCGTCGACCGGCCGCGCACAACCTGTGGACAACCGCCCGAGCCCGGGCGCGGGACGGTGCGGATCAGTTGGGAACGACCGGATCCGACGTTCCCGACGCTTCGGCGATCGCCTCGATGACGGTCACCGCCTTCTGCTTCACGGCCGGGTCCTCGATCTGGGCGAAGGCCCTGAGGAGGCGCACGGTGGCCGCGTCGGACAGCGCGTCGGCGAGCGGCGAGCTGTGGGCCGTGTGCTCGTTCCGGGGCACCCCCTCGTCGGCCGCGCCTTCGAAGAAGAAGGTGATCGGCACCTGCAGCGCGAGGGCGATCTGGTGCAGGCGGCTCGCCCCGATCCGGTTCGTTCCGCGCTCGTACTTCTGCACCTGCTGGAAGGTAATTCCGAGAGCCTCGGCGAGCTTTTCCTGGCTCATGCCCAGCTCGAGCCGGCGCAGGCGCAATCGCGAGCCCACGTGCCAGTCGATCGAGTTGGCGGACCGCTGATTAGGAATATCGGCCCGCTGCACGCGTGCGGCGGGAGCCGAGGTCTTCGTCACGACCATTGTGTTGCTCCAGGTGACACCGTTTGCGGTGTGCTAATGGTTTTGGATAAATCTGAGCGCTTTTGTCTACGACAGCCGTTTGGCCTGAAACTCGCGTGGGAGTCAACCTCCGGGGGTTTCCGTCGGACCTTCCCGCTCGATAAGAACGATGCTTCCGACACCCGGCAATCGACAAACGGACTTGCTTGTTGGCCGTGTGGGTGTTCCGCGAGCTGCAAGTGCGCGACCTCCAGAACGCTATCACAATCTGAGATGGCGGGACAACCGAGGGCACCCTGTCCAGAAGGACAGTCCACCAACCATCCGGACAGGGCGTTCGCCCTGCGTCCGTGCGCTGGCCCGGCTCGCGTTCAGTCTCGACATCGCCGTCACCTCCAGGCTTGCCCAGTGGAGCGTCCTCCAGACCGCCGGTCGCCGACGGCGGAGAGGTGCACCTCGTGCTCCGCACATCCCTATGTGGAACCCGTCCGCCGTTAGCGCCATTAACAAATGGCAAACGGGGGGCGCACCGGCGCCTTTTCACGAAAGCTCGGGGCATGGGGTCAACGCGCCCTGTGGCTTCTGGTTGCGTGCGCCGTGAAGAAATTGTCGCGTTCAGCACCACCTGGCGGAAGGCCCGGCCGCTGCGAGAGCGCGGTTGCATCCCCACCGGCCCTGTGGCAAGGAGCGGGGACAGCCGCAGTAGCTCAGTGGTAGAGCGCACCCTTGGTAAGGGTGAGGTCGGGAGTTCAATCCTCCCCTGCGGCACCAGTCAGCCACGTAACCGCAGCCCGTTCTCCTTGTCGGCCCGCGCCGCGGGACCGGCGGACACCCGGCACTCCCGGATGGGTGCCGGCCCGTGGGGCACCGCGCCGCAGCGCGCGAGGCGGCGCGGCAACTCCGGCCGTCGCGGCGATCCCTCGGCCGGGCCGTGCGGCCGTTGGCCGGGAGCCGAGCCGGCGTTCCGTTGCGGCGGGCGGCTTTCGGGAGGAGGGCGGGTGGCCCGTGCGACAGGGCCGGCTCGTACGGGGAGCGGACGAGGCGTCTCCAGCATTGCGTACGATGGGCCCGTCACGCGGCCCTGGGCGGCATGGTTCGCCGCGCGGTCTCGTGGCCGCGGCGCTGAAGGTGTCCGCCGAAGACCCGTTCGGGGGCGTGCCGGGGGAGCGCTGCGGGACGACGTGGTCGAGGCGGACGGGGCCGACGAGCGACGCGAGGACGGCAAGGGTCCGTCCGTCGCCGCCGGATCCCGCGGACAGCGCAGTCTTGCCGCCGCGGGGCGACACCCCTTCACTCTGCCCATGTCGAGGTCCTGCCCGGCGTCGCGACGGTGGTGGCGGCCTCGACGCCCGGCGCGTCGGCGTGCGCGGGCAAGGCGATCGGTGCGCCGTGCCTGTTCCTGCCGGCGCTGCGTGACCGCGACGACCGTCCGGGCCGCGGGGCCCCGTCGAGGCGGCCCGGCACGAAAGGCGGCATCGGCGAGGGCGGGCCCGGCGTCATCGGCGGGCATGGTCGCGGCAGGCGAGGCGAAGGCCCGCCGCGGTGCGGGCGGACCGGCCTGCCGGTCGGTCACCTCCTCTCATGTGACGGGCGGTCGCCGCGGCGCGGGCCGACAGGACGTGGGGCACCGATCCGACGCGCGTGAACGCCGGCGCGGGCACGGCCGCCGTCTTCATCACCGGCGAGCACTGTCCGGCCGGGTGCGTCGGCATCCATGCCAGCGATCGCGCGACCCGCCACGGTGTGCGCGAACCCGTTCGCGGGGCTGCGCCGCAGCTTCGGCGCGGTCGGTCGGGGTCTCGCCGCAAGCATCGCGGTACCCCGCGGCCACGGACCGCAGTCCGTGAGCGGTGGCTTTCGCAAGAACCCGGGTCTTCGGGGGCCGGGAGCGCGCGAGCCCCCGTCCGCGCGCCCGGGGCACCGGCTGTGGACGCTCGTCCAGGTCGTCGTCGACCGTCCCGCCGGTACCCGGCGAACGCGTCAGGCCGCCGCGGCGCGATAGAGGTGGTAGCGGCCAGGGGCGACGCTTTCCGGTAGCGCCAGGACGTGCGCGCCCGGCAGGTCGAGGGGGAAGCTCGTCACGACCACCGCGCGCGGGGCGAGGATCGCCTGGACGAGGGGCGACAGCCACGCGGACGTTGCCGCGTTGAACACCGCATCGCCCGAGCCGAGGTCGTTGTGGACGAGAGCCGCCCGTGCGCCGAGGCGGGGCAGCGCGGCGGGAAGGGTGTCGCGGATGTCGCCGATGACGAGGTGGTGGGCATCCGGCAGGACACCGAGGGCGGCGTCGAGCTCGAGGCCGAAGGCAAAGACGTCCCGGTCCGGCAGCCGCTCCCGGAGATGATCGAAGGTCCGCCCCGCCCCGAGGCCGAGGTCGACCACGGGTCCCGGAACGTCGCCGACGAGGGCGGCTGCCCGGTCGATCAGGTGCCGCTGCGCGCTCATCCGCCGGATGAAGCTGTCGAGCCGGCTCATCGTCCCGGTCTTCCTCACCTTCGCCGCCACCGGGCGAGAGTGCCGGCGGGCGAGCCGTGGCCACCCGGTGCGGGACCGCGGGTGCGTTTTCCACCACGACGACCGAACGGGTCGACAGCCCGTCTACGCCGGCAGTGCCCGGACCGGCAATCCCCACGCCGGCCCGCCGGTGTGCGCCATGGCGCAACGGACCGCCGCGGGCCCGGGCCGCACGACGGCACGCACGTGCTGGTCGGCATCGGCGTCCGCAGCGGTCCGATCGCGCTTCTTCCCGGAGCGGGTGCAGGAGCGGGTGCACCACCCTTGCGCGCCGGCGTCTTCGCGAACGGCCCGAGTGCCGCGGCCCCGACCCTGTGCCCCGACCCTCTGCCCCTTGTCGCGCGCGACCGCCGCCGGCACGACGGGATGGCACGGCCTGGTCGACGGCCGGAGGCGCCCTTGCCCCGATCGGGTCGGCAAGGCGCACCCCGCAGGCGCCGCCGGCGGCCCGGCCGGCGCTGCCGCCGACGCCGTCGGCAGACGAGACGGCCCACCGGCACCGCCTCCACCCGCACAACGTCGGACACGGCCGCGCTTTCCCACGTCCGGCTCCGGGTGAGGCCTTTCGCGGGCGGAGGGCGCGGCGGTGGACACGGCATACGCCGAACGGCAGCGCCGACGGGCCCAAGCACCAGCGTGCCTGCGCGGCGCCGGGTCGGCC
>CAZJNX010000126.1:0-14132 GCA_964547415.1 uncultured Hyphomicrobiales bacterium | reverse complement strand
CATCGGCACCAGGAAGCCGGAGGTGGAGTTCGGGTCGCCGAGGCCGAAGTCGAGCTCCTGGTTGCACTGGAGCAGATCCTCCAGCGAGTTGAGCGGGCTGTCCTTGTGGGCGAGGATCAGCGATCAGTAGCCCGGGTTGCCGGAGATGTCGACGGTCTGCACGAAGATCTCACCGTCGGCGCGATCGACCGCCTCCATGGCCGACTTGTTGCCGAACCAGGCCACCTGCACCTTGCCGAAGCGCATGCCCTCGATGATGCCGGCGTAGTCGGAGGCGAAGAAGGCGTTGACGGTGAGGCCGGTGGCCTCTTCCATGTCCTCCAGGAACGGCTCCCACTGGCGGCGCAGGTTCTGCTGCGACTCCGTGGAAATGATGCCGAAGTTGATCTCCTCGACCTCCTGGGCCACCGCGGCGCCGGCGGCGACCGAGGTGGCGATGCCCGCGATGGCGAGCGTGCGAACGATCCCGTTCATGGGTTCTCTCTCCCTCGTTCGGACGAAGTGTCCGGGATGGTCAGGCGACGGCCGCCGACAGTCCGCTCCCCGGCAGCGCGGGCCGGGTCTCGGCGGCGGGCATCGCTTCGGGCAGGACGAGCTCCTCGCTCGCCTCGCCGTAGAGGTCGCGCAGCATGGCGCGGTCGAGCGCCTCGCTCGGCCCGTCGAAGGCGATCCTGCCCGCGCGGAGCGCGACCGTGCGCGGGCAGAAGCGGCGGGCGTACTCCATCTGGTGGAGCGAGACGACGACGGTGATCCCGTCGGTCCGGTTGATCTCGGCGAGCGTCTCCATGACGCGGCGGGCGGACGCCGGGTCGAGGGAGGCGATCGGCTCGTCCGCGAGGAGGACCCGCGCCTCCTGCACGAGGGCGCGGGCGATCGCCGCGTGTTGCTGCTGGCCCCCCGACAGGGTGGAGGCCCGCCGCCCCGCCGTCTCCACGATGCCCACCCGGTCGAGGGCCGACAGCGCCATCTGCTTCTCGGCCCGGTCGAACAGGGCGAGGGTGCCGCGCCAGCGGGACATGCGCCCGAGCCGGCCCGCGAGCACGTTGGTGATGACCTTGAGCCGCGGGACGAGGTTGAACTGCTGGAAGATGACCGCCACGTCGCGCCGCAGGCGCTGGGCATCCCGCGACAGGCGCCCCGCCTCCTGCATCGTCGTCCCGTCGACGGCGACGCGCGCCGCGCCGCCCCGGTCGCCCGGCACGAGACCCGCGACGTGGCGGATCAGGGTCGACTTTCCCGAGCCTGAGGCGCCGATGAGCGCCACCATCTCCCCGGGGGCGACCTCCACCGACACGTCGTCGAGGGCGCGGAAGGCCCCGAAACTCTTCGTCAGCCGCTCGATCGATACCGAGGCCATGCGCGCGTTCTCCCCGACCGCCCGTCTAGACGTTCCCCATGACGGGCATGTCTCGTTTCCATTGCAGGAATATGACGGGCGGCGGGGCGCTCGCTCTCGCCGTCAGCGCACGCGGGGCCCGCGCAGCACCAGCCCCACCGCGAGACACGCGGCCGCGAGGTAGGCGAGGATGACGGCGAAGCGGGTGGCGACCTCGCCCGCGGTCGCTTCCTTGAGGGCGAGCGCCAGCATCGCCGCGTTGAAGTGGGTGAAGGGGAGCGCGCCGCTCACGACCTGCATCGGCTCGGTCATGGCCGCCTGCGGCGTGACCCAGCCCGACAGCAGCATGGTCGGCATCACGACGGAGCTGGCGAGGGTCGTGGCCTGCAGCTCGTTGCGGGCGGCGACGGAGAACAGGTAGCCGATCAGGAGGTTGAGAAGGACGAAGGTTGCCAACAGCACGGCCACGGCGGGCAGGGGGCCGGTCAGCGGCATGTCGAGCAGGAAGCGGGCCGCGAGGACGAGGGAGGCGGCCTGGATGCAGCCGAACGCGAACAGGGGGATCAGCTTGCCCGCCATGACCTCGAACGGCCCGAGGGGGGCGGCGGCGAGGAACGGGTAGGTGCCGCGCGCCTTCTCCCGCACCAGCGACAGGGCAGCGAGGAGCGTCATGGTGGTGGTGAGGATGAGGCCGAGGAGCCCGGGCAGCAGCGACCGCGCGCTCTCGCTCGCCGGGTTGTAGAGGCGGTGGATCACGAACTCGAACCGGCCCCGCGCTCGGGGGCCGAACCGGTCGGGCGGCAGGACGCCGGCGAGCGCCCGCGCCGACACCTCGGTGAGGCTCGCGAGCGGCGCCGCCACCGTCGGCGGGTGGCTGTTGTCCGCCCGCACCAGGATGCGCGGCGTCCGGCCCGCGAGCAGGTCGCGCTCGAAGCCCGCCGGAACGGTCACGACGATGTCCGCCGTCCCGGTCCTGAGGGCCCGCTCGCCGGCCTCGTCCGTCGGCGCCACGCCCACCACCTCGAACAGGTCCGTGTTCTCGAGCGCGCGCACCACCGAGCGGACGAGCGGCCCGGTCTCCTCGAGGACGACGACGGTCGGCACGTCGCGCGGCTCGAAGCCGATCCCGTGGCCGAAGATGACGAACTGCAACCCCGGCAAGAGCAGGATGAGCAGCAGCGAGACCGGGTCGCGCAGGATCAGCAGGGTCTCCTTGACGGCGAGCGCCCGCACCCGCCCGGCCGCGCCCCTCATCCCGCCCGGCCCGCGCGGGAGAGCGCCACGATGGCCGCCTCCAGCGACGTCGGAACCCTCCGGAAGGAAAGGTCCGCCGCCGCCGGCACCAGGGCGGCGACGTCCCGCGGATCCCGAACGGCGGCCGACGCCTTCAGGTGGACCGCGAGGCTTCCGGCGCGGAACTCCACGTGGTCGACCGCCGGGTGCGCCTCGAGGGCGGCGGGCAGGCCCGCGGGCGGGCGGGCGAGGTCGGCGAGGAAGGAGCGCAGGCCGGCCGCCGCCACGATCGCCGCCACCTCGCCCGCCGCGACGACGCGGCCGGCCGCGAGGTAGGTGATCCGGTCGAACCGCTCCGCCTCGTCCATGAAGTGGGTGGCCGCGAGGATGGTCGTTCCCCCGTCGGCAAGGCGGCGGAGCGCCTGCCAGATCGCGCGGCGGGCCGGCAGGTCGACCGCCGCCGTCGGCTCGTCGAGGAACAGGAGGCGCGGCCCGTGCAGCGTGGCGGCGAGAAGGGCGAGCTGCTGCTTCCACCCGCCCGACAGGCGCCCGGTCCGCCGGTCCGCGAAGGACCCGACGGGATGGTCCGCCAGGGCGGCCTCCACCGCGCGGCGGGGCGCGTCCACGCCGTAGAGGCGGGCGGCAAACAGGAGGTTCTCGCGCACCGTCAGCTCATCGTAGAGGGCGAAGCGCTGGGGCACGTAGCCGGTGGCCGCGCGGATCGCGCGCCCCTCGCTCACCGGGATGCCGAGGCAGCAGGCCGTGCCCGCGGTGGGGGCGGCGAGGCCGCACAGGATCTCCATGAGCGTCGTCTTGCCGCTGCCGTTGGCGCCGACGAGCCCGTGGATCTCGCCCGCCCCGACGGCGAGGTCCACGGCCTCGAGCCGCCGCGTGCCGCCGTCGACCCGTCCGAGCCCGCGGGCGAGCACGACGGGCGCGCCGGCCGCCGCGCCCGGCCGGGCCGTCGCCGTCGCCGTCGCGGGCGCGCGCGCCATCGCCGGCTCAGCCGGACCCGCCGGCGATCCGCGCCGCGGGCGCTGCGTCGGGCGCGAGGTGCACCGCGACGGGCTGCCCCGGCGGGGGCGGCGAGACGCCGGGCCGGAAGCGGGCCGTGACGCGGTAGACGAGGCGCGCGGAGCGGGACTCGCTGAACATGACCGGCGGCGTGTACTCCGGCTCGAGGGCGAGGTGGGACACGCGGGCCTCGAGCCCTGCCGGACATCCCTCGCAGGCGACGGTCACGGCCGTTCCGGCCGGAAGCAGGACGCGCTCGTCCGGGGCGGCGTAGAAGATCACCTCCTGCGAGCCCGCGGGCAGGAGGGAGACGAGGGGCGCGGCCGGTCCCACCGTCTCGCCCGCCCTGTGAAGGACGCGGTGGACCCGCCCGGCGCCGGGGGCGCGGACGACGTGCCGCTCGAGGGTCACCCGCGCCTCGTCGACCACGGCCTCGGCGGCGGACAGGCGCGCCTTCGCGGCCTCGATCTCGCCGGAGATGGACGGGGCGAGGGCGGCCGCGATCTCCCGTTCCGCCTCGGCGAGCACCGTCTCGTGCTCGCTGACGGCGAGGACCGCCCGCTCGTGCTCGGCGAGCGAGACGACGCCCCGTTCCTTCAGGCGGGTGATGCGCTCGAGGCGGGCGCGTGCCTGGTCGAGCCGGGCCGCCGCCCGCGCCCGGCGCGCCTCGAGGACCGCGACGTCGACGTCCCGCCGCTGGCGCCCGCGCGCCCGCGCGAGCGCAGCGGCCGCCGCGTCCCGCTCCGCCTCGGCGCGCTTCAGGACCGCGGCGGCGCGCCGGTCGTCGATCCGCGCGATCACCTCGCCCGCGTCCACCGTCTCGCCGTCCTCCACCGTCACGGCGACGAGGGGACCGCCGACGTCGGTGGACAGGAGGAGGAGGTCGCTTTCCACGACGCCCGCGAACGTCCGGGTGCGCTGGCCGGTCTCGCCCGCCGGCAGGAAAAAGCCCACGGTGAGGAGCGACACGACGGACAGGAGAAGGCCCCGGCGCAGCATGGATCCAGCCTCACGGGGGGCGCGGGTGGTGGCTCGCGAAGGCGCGCGACCGGCGACGCGGCGCCCGGTCCCCCCGGCCCGGCGCGGCGCGTCCCTCTCCAGCGTGACGTTGCCGACACGGTTGTGCAGGGGGCCGCCCACGGTTTCAAGTCACATGACGCCGGTGCGGAACGGGGCGATGTCCACCGTGCGGTCGGCGAGGGCGGCGCGGACGTCCTCGTCGTGGAAGACGGCGAGGATGGCGGCCCCTTCCGCCCGGGCCTCGGCGAGGAGGTCGATCACGGCCGCGCGGGTGTCCCGGTCGAGGGCGGCGGTGGGCTCGTCGAGGAGGAGGAGGGGCACGCGCCGGGCGAGGCCGCGGGCGATGTTCACCCGCTGCTTCTCGCCGCCGGAGAAGGTGGCCGGCGGCAGGGGGTGGAGCCGTTCGCCAATGCCGAGGCGGGTGAGCAGGCGGGCGGCGCGGGACAGCGCCTTCTCCCGCGGGGTGCCCGTGCGCAGGAGCGGCTCGGCCACCGCCTCGAGCGCGCTCACCCGCGGGATCACCCGGAAGAACTGGGTGACGTGGCCGATCGACCGGCGCCGCACCGCGGCGAGCGGCCGCGGGTTGAGGGCCGCGAGGTCGACGACCTCCTCGCCGACGCGCAGGCGGATCTCGCCCGCCGCGGGCCGATAGCTGCCGGCGATCATCTTCAGGACCGAGCTCTTGCCCGCGCCCGAGGCCCCGGACAGGACGACGCACTCGCCCGCCGCCACGTCGAAGGCGACGCCCTCCACCACCGGCAGCTCCACGCCCCCCTGCAGGTGAAGGCGGAAGGCCTTCGAAAGGCCGCGGACGGACAGGACGGGCCGCTGGTCGTCGGGGCTCGAGGTGGCGGGGGCGGTCACGGGCGCACCTCGTCTCATCCCGGCAGGATCGCGCTCACGAGGAGCTGGGTGTAGGGGTGCTGCGGGTCCTCCAGCACCTGGTCGGCGAGGCCCTCCTCCACGATCCGCCCGTCCTTCATCACCACCATGCGGTCCGCGAGGAGGCGGGCGACGGCAAGGTCGTGGGTGACGAGGACGACCGACAGGGACAGGTCGGCGACGAGGCGGCGCAGCGTGTCGAGGATGCGCGCCTGGACCGACACGTCGAGCCCGCCCGTCGGCTCGTCGAGGAGGACGAGGCGCGGGCGGGTGACGAGGTTGCGCGCGATCTGGAGGCGCTGGCGCATGCCGCCGGAGAAGCAAAGGGGCCGCTCGTCGATCCGGTCCGGGTCGATCTCCACCCGCTCGAGCCACGCCGCCGCCGTCTCCCGGATGACGCCGTAGCGCCGCTCGCCGGCCGCCATCAGCCGCTCGCCCACGTTGGCGCCGGCCGAGACCGTCATGCGCAGGCCCTCGGCCGGGTCCTGGTGGACGAAGCCCCACTCGGTGCGGGAAAGACGCCGCCGCTCCGCCTCATCGAGGGCGAACAGGTCCCGCGCGATCCCGCGCCGGTCCCGGTAGGTGCCGCTGCCGGCGGCGGGTGCAACGGCGGCGGCCGCCGCCTTCAGGAGGGTCGTCTTGCCCGAGCCCGATTCGCCCACCACCGCCACCACCTCGCCGGGCCAGACCGCGAGGTCGACGTCGCGGCAGGCGAGGCGCGCGCCGTACGCCACCGTCACGCCCGCGAGGGCGAGGACCGGCGGGTCCTGCGCGCTGGCCGCCGCCGCGGCGTCGACCATCGCGGCCGTCACGAGGCCTCTCCCGCGCGGCGGCGCGCGCAGTGGTCGGTGTCGGAGCAGGCGAACAGGCGCGTGCCCTCGTCGTCGATCAGGATCTCGTCGAGGAAGGTGTCGGTGGCCCCGCACAGGCCGCACGGCTCGTCCCCCGGGCCGACGTCCTCCGGCCGGTCCTCGAAGGCGAGGCTCTCCACCACCGTGTAGGGCGGAATGGCGTAGATGCGCTGCTCGCGCCCCGCGCCGAACAGGGCGATCGCGGGCGAGGAGGACAGGCGCGCGTTGTCCGAGCGCGGGATGGGGGAGGGGGCGCAGACGTAGCGGCCCGCGACCCGCACCGGGTGGTCGTAGCTCGAGATCGCGCGGCCGTGGCGGGCGACGTCCTCGTAGAGCTTCACGTACATGATCCCGTAGTCGGCCAGCGCGTGGAGGGTGCGCGTCGCCTCCTCGTAGGGCTCGAGAAAGCGCAAGGGTTCGGGGATCGGCACCTGGAAGACGAGGACCTGGCCCTCCCGGAGCGGCGTCTCGGGCACGCGGTGGCGGCTCTGGATCACCGTGGCCGCCCGCGTGTCCGTGGTGGTGGCGATGCCCGCGACGCGGCGGAAGAAGGCGCGGATCGCGACCGCGTTGGTGGTGTCGTCGGCCCCCTGGTCGATCACCTTCAGGACGTCGTGGGGCCCCAGCACGGACGCCGTCACCTGCACGCCGCCGGTCCCCCAGCCGTAGGGCATGGGCATCGTGCGGCTCGCGAAGGGCACCTGGTAGCCCGGGATCGCGAGCGCCTTCAGGATCGCCCGGCGGATCATCCGCTTGGTGTCCTCGTCGAGGTAGGCGAAGTTGTAGCGGCCCGGCGCGCTCATGCCCCCGCCTCCGGCCCGTCCGCCTCGCCCTCGGTCCGTGCCCGCTCCCACTCCGCGCGCAGGCGGCGCAGGAGCGCGAGCTCGGCCTGGAAGTCCACGTAGTGGGGCAGCTTCAGGTGCTCGAGGAAGCCGGACGCCTTCACGTTGTCCGCGTGGGACAGGACGAACGCCTCGTCCCGGGCGGGTGCGGGCGAGGGGGCCTCGCCGAGCTCGCCCGCCCGCAGCGCCCGGTCGACGAGCGCCATGGAGATCGCCTTCCTCTCCGAGTGGCCGAAGGCGAGGCCGTAGCCGCGGGTGAAGGCGGGCGGGGCGGCGCCGCTGCCGGCGAACTGGTTGACCGTCTCAACCTCGGTGAGGGTGATCGCCCCGATCTCCACCGTCATCCCCACCTCTTCCAGGAAGAGCTCGACGGCGACCGTGCCGACCCGCACCTCGCCCACGAAGGCGTGGGTGGAGCCGTGGCCGCGCTGCGTGGAATAGGCGAGGGCGAGGAGGAACCCCTCGTCCGCCCGGGCGAGGGCCTGCAGGCGCACCGCGCGGGAGGCGGGGAAGGCGAGGGGCTCGCGGGTGATGTCGCCGGGCGCGCTCCCCTCGTCCCCGCCCGCCGGCTCGATCAGGGCGTCGGCGCCGAGGAGGTCGGTGACCCGCGGCGCCGGCCGGTCCGCGCCGTCGGGCTCGTCCTCGGGGGGCGGCCCGTCCGCCTCCGCCTCGGCGGCGAGGGCGAAGTCGAGGAGGCGGTGGGTGTAGTCGAAGGTCGGACCGAGGAGCTGGCCGCCCGGCACGTCCTTGAAGGTCGCCGAGATCCGCCGGTCGAGCGCCATGCGGGCGGTGTCGACCGGCTCGCTGGTGCCGATGCGGGGGAGGGTGGTGCGATAGGCGCGCACCAGGAAGACGGCCTCGATGAGGTCCCCGCGGGCCTGGCGGACGGCGAGGGCGGCGAGGCCCTCGTCGTGGAGGGCGCCCTCGGCCATCACGCGGTCGACGGCGAGGGAGAGCTGTTCGGCCACCTGCCGGTCGGTGATCTCCGGCAGTGCTTCGTCGCCCCGCCGCCGCTTGGCGAGCAGGCGGTGGGCGGCCCGGATCGCCCCCTCGCCCCCCCTGGCCGCCACGTACATCAGGGCGCCTCGCGCACGCGGGTCGTCCGCGGCAGGGCCGCGAGCCGGCCGTCCGCCACGAGGAGGACGTCGACGCCCCTCGGAAACAGCGCGTGATTCGCCGCGCGCGCTGCGAGGAAGCCCTTCGGCAGGGGCGCGGCGTGGAGGCGTGAGGTCGCCGCGATCCCCGGCCCGTCGAGGAGGAGCGGGCCCTTGCCGGCCGACAGGCGCTCCACGGCGATCGCCACGGTGGCCGAGCGCTCCGGATGGCGGTCGCATCCGGGGCGGAAGGCGTCGAGCGGGGGCGCCTCCGCCGGGTCGGCGAGGAGGGCGATCGCCGCCTCCCCCGGCACGGTCGTCACGGGCGCGCCGGTGTGGAAGGCCAGGAAGCGGACGGCCGCGTCCGGCGGCGCGCCGCCGAGGAAGACGGGCGTGTCCCGGTCGGCGAGGGTGAGGGCGAGGCTCGCGAGGGGCGCCGGAAGGGGCGGGGGCGGCCCGTCCGGCGCGGCGAGGCCCGCGGGCGCGGGAAGGGGCATGGTTCGGCCGGGCCGGGCCGTCGCCTCGAGGAGCGCGCGGAAGACGGCCTGGGCCTCGAACACCGGGTCGAGGAGGCCGGCCGCGGGAAGCGCCGCGCCCATCAGCGCCGCTCCCGCTCGATGGTGTCGAAGGCGACGCGGGTCGCAGCCGTCTCCCGCCGCCGCCGTGCCCGCGCGGCCGCCTCCTGCGCTTCCAGGGGCGCGAGCACGGCCTCGGCGATCCGCCCGGCGAGGTCCGCCCGCTCGGCCGCCGCGTCGACGAGGGCGGCGACTTCCGCGTGGCGCTGGGAGCGGCCCGCCACGCACGCGTGGCCCGCCTCGCCCGTCCCGAGCAGGACCGAGCAGCGCGTCACCGTCATCTCGCCGAGGTTGAAGGGGGCGCCGGTGCCGCCCGCCCGCCCGCGCACCATCACGAGGCCCGTCTCCGGCTTCCTCAGGAAGCGGTAGGGAAGGTCGAGGCCGAGCCCGTCCCACAGGCTGCAAAGGCGCGCCCCGTCCGCCCGCGCGAGGAGCCCCATGCGGACGGCCCGCGCCGGCCGGTCCGCCTGCCGGGCGTCGGGTGCGGCTCGCGCCTCGTCCTCGGGATCGCTCGGCACCGCTGGTGGCCCTTCAGGCTGGCGCGGTCGCTGCATGGACCCGGACCACGCTGGCGCGGCCGCACGGGCCACCCGTCCGGACCTTTCGACAACCGCGAACCTCGTATACATGTCTCACCTGCATCTGGACCCAACCCCTAGTCAGGCGGTATGACACGGAGATGACGGACGCTCCCGAACACCCCGGCCGGACGACCCGCCGACCCGCCCGCCGGGAGGGCCTCGCGGCCGCCGACCCCGACCGGCCCGGGGCGCACGTGGGCGAGATCGTGGGGGTGGACCCGCCGCCCCGGGTCGTCGGCGTGTCCATGTGGCGGCAGATCGAGACGTGCCTCCGGGAGGCGATCACGGCGCGGCGGATCATGCCCGGCCAGCGCCTGCCCACCGAGACCGAGTTCGCCGCCTTCTTCGGCGTGCACCGCCACACGGTGCGCCGCGCCATCGCCCCCCTCGTCGCCGACGGGCTGGTGTCGGTCCGCCAGGGGCAGGGCATGACGGTGCGCGACCAGGTGATCGACTATCAGGTCACCGCCCGCACCCGCTTCAGCGAGATCGTGGCCTCCCAGGCGCTCGAGCCGGGCGGCGACATCCTCGACCTCGCCGAGGACGCCGCCGACCCGGAGGTGGCGGCCGCCCTCGGCATCGAGGCGGGGGCGCGGGTCTTCCGGGTGGAGCTCCTGCGCTGGGCCGCCGGGGTGCCGGTCACGCTCGCCACCGACTACGTGGCGTGCGAGCGCCTGCCCGGCTTTTCCGATGCGATGCGCGAGACCGGCTCTATGACCGCCGCCCTCACCCGCCTCGGCGCGGGCGACTACCGCCGCGCCCGCACCGTCGTGTTCGCCCGCATGCCGACCGCGGAGGAAGCCGACAGCCTGCGCCAGCCGCCCAACCAGCCGCTCCTGTGCGCCGACAGCCTCAACGTGGCGGGCGAGGACGACCGGCCGGTCCACTACACCCGCGCCCGCTTTTCCGCCCAGCGGGTCAAGCTGATCGTCGTCACCGACGGGTGACCTATCCCTTCGCATAGGCCGTCCATCCCCCTGCGCCGGCCCCGCGGGCTTCGCGGCGAGGTCGGAAGGCCTCACATTGCCCGGCGAGGCGCGGGCGAAAAGGGGAGCGGCGATGGCGGAAGGGGCGGCGATGGCGAGCGCGAGGGCGGCGGCCGGGCCGGGCGGAACGGGCCAGGCGCCCGCCCTGTCGGCGGAGGACGTGCGCCGGATCCGCAACGGCTGGGCCCGCGTGGTGCCGGCGGGCGATCTCGCCGCGCGCATGTTCTACGGCCGCCTGTTCCAGCTCGACCCGTCCCTGCGTCCCCTGTTCCACGCCGACATGAAGCGGCAGGGGGAGAAGCTCCTTGCGACCCTCGACAGCATCGTCGCGAGCCTCGACGACCTTTCCGGCCTGATGCCCGTCGCCCGCGCCCTCGCCAGCCGCCACGTGGGCTACGGCGCCCAGCCCGCCCACTACGACACCGTGGGCGAAGCCCTCGTGTGGGCGGTCGGCCAGATCGTGGGGCCCGACTTCACCGAGGCGGACCGCCAGGCTTGGCGCCGCGCCTACGCCGGCCTCGCCGGCGAGATGGTCCGGGCCGCCCAGGGCCCGCGCGCGCCAGAGGGAGGCGGGGCGTGACGGCGGTGCGGATCGCGGTCGCCGTCGCCGAGGACGCGCCGGCGCCGGACGCGGCCCGCGCCATCGCCGCGCGGGTCTCGCCCGGGGGCGCGCCCGCCTTCCTCGCCGTCCACGGCAGCGCGCGCCACGACGCGGCGGCCCTCGCCGCCGCCTTCGCCGCCGCCTTCCCCGGGACGGCGATCCACGGCGGCTCGTCCTGCCGCGGCGTGATGTCGGGGGCTGGCTTCCACCCCTCGGCGCGCCGCGCCGTCGGCGCCTTCGCCATCCACGACCCGGACGGGGCCTACGGGACCGGTGCCGCGCCCCTCGCGCAGGACCCGCGGGCGGCCGGCCGCCTTGCGGTGGAACGGGCGCTCGCCGCCGCGGGCCGCGTGGGCGAGGCGCCCGACATCGTCTGGCTCACCGCAGCACCCGGCAGCGAGGAGGCCGTCCTTTCCGGCATCGCCGACGTGGTGGGCCCGTCCGTCCCGGTGTTCGGCGGCTCGAGCGCGGACGACGACGTGGCGGGCGGCTGGTTCCAGTTCAGCCGGGAAGGCGCGGGCTCCAGCCTGGTGGTCGCCTCGGTCCTGTTTCCCTCCGCCCCCATCGGCTTCGGCTACCATTCCGGCTACGAGCCGACCGAGCGTGCCGGCACCGTCACCGCCGCCGAGGGCCGCGTCCTCAGGGCGATCGACGGGGAGGCGGCCGCCCTCGTCTACGACCGCTGGAGCGGCGGGGTCGTCGGCCCGCCGGGCGCCGTGCCCCGGGTGGTGCTGTCGGAATCCACCTTCCACCCGCTCGGCCGCCCCCTCGGCACCGTCGCGGGCATTCCCTACCATCTCCTCGCCCACCCGGCGGTGGTGCGGCCCGACGGGGCCCTCGAGCTCTTCGCCGACGTGGCGCCGGGCGAACGGCTCGTCATGATGACGGGCGATCCCGACAGCCTCGTGGGCCGCGCGGGCCGGGTGGCGCGGGGCGCGCTGGCGAGCGGCCGCCTCGGGGTGGAGGACGTGGCCGGCGCCCTCGTCGTGTACTGCGGCGGCTGCATGATGGCGGTCGAGGAGCGGATGGACGAGGTGGTCGCAGGTGTCGACGCCGCCCTCGGCGGCGCGCCCTTCCTCGGCATCTTCACCTTCGGCGAGCAGGGCTGCCTGTGGAACGAGCCGAGCCGCCATGGCAATCTGATGATCGCGTGCGCGGCCTTCGGCCGCTGAGGAGCGGCCGGGCGATGGCGGCGGGCGAGGTGGCCGGGGCGACCCTTCCGGCGCGAGAACGGGCGGGTGCGACGGGGGCCGGGCGAGCGGGGACCGCGGCCGGCGTGTCGCCCCGTTCATGCCTGCGGCCGTTCGCCTTGCCCCGCCGCCCGCGCGAGGGCCCGCCCGGGGGAGGCTTGCGGGCATGCTGAGCCGGGAGGAGATGCGCGAGGCGGTGCTCGAGCTCACCGTCCAGCGCGAACGGGAGGAGCGGGCGCGCCAGGAGAGCGAGGCGGTCCTCGCCGCCCTCGAGGCCGTCCAGCGGGCGGCCACCCCGCGGGCCGCCATCGTCGACATCCTCGGGATCGCGCGGGCAGCCGTCGGCTGCTCGGCCGCGGCCCTCCTCGTGGAGGGGGCCGACGGTGTCCGGGCGGACGCGGCCGTCGGGGAGGGGGCGGCCGGCCTCGCCCTGCCGCGGGAGGCCGGGCTCCTCGAGCTGTTCGCCGGCGCGCCGCGGCGGATCGGCGACCTCGCCCGCAAGGACTGGTGGGCGGCGGCGGGCGAGCCCGCGCGGGAGCGCTTCCGCTCGCTGCTGACGGCGCCGGTGCCGCTCGCCACCCGCTCGGCCGCGCGTGTGGGGATGGGCGCGGGAAGCCCCGTCGGCCGGGCCCTCATCGCCTGCCTCGGGATGCGCCACGCCCGTTTCACCAAGGACCACGAGCGCCTCCTCACGCGGCTTGCCGGGGCGCTCGGCCAGGCGCTCACCGTCCTGCGCCTCGAGCAGCGCAACCGCCTGCTCGCCAGCGTCATCGAGAACGCGGCCCTGCCCTTCGCCATCGCCGACGCCCACGCGCCCGGCGCCCCGGTCCTGTTCGTCAACGACGCGTTCGAGCGTCTCACCCGCCGCAACCGCGAGAATGTCCTCGGCGCGCCCGTCGCCGCCATCGCCGCGGCGGGGGAGGGCGCCCGCCTCGCGGAGGCCGCCGCTGCGGGCCGGCCCGACGCCCTGCGCCTCGAGATCGCCCGAACGGACGCCCCGCCCGTTCCGACCGAGACCATCGTCTACCCCGTCTCCGCCGGGGACGCCGCCCACGGCCTGTCGGTTGCCATCGTGCGGGACGTGACGGCCGAGGCCGCCGTCGAGCGCGAGCGCGACGAGGCCCGCGACCGCCTCGCCGCCGCGCTCGCGGCCACGTCCGAGGCGGTCCTCGTCGCCGACGCCGACCGCCGCGTGGTGCTCGCCAACGACCGCTGGCTCGCCCTGTGCCCGGGCCGCGCCGCGCGCTGCCGCCCCGGGGCCTCCCTCGCCGAGGCCTTCGCGGGGGAAGCCGACGCCGAGGCCCGCATCGCCCGCCTCTACGCCGGCGGCGAACGGGAGGAGACGGCGCCCGACGGCCGCGCCCTCCTCGTCAACGACCGGCCGACGGCGGACGGCGGCGCGGTCTCCGTCGCCACCGACGTCACCCGCCTCAAGGCCGCCGAGCGCCTCCTCGCCCAGCGCGCGGCCGCCATGGACGCGGCGAGCGACGGCATCGCCATCGCCGACGCCCGCGGCCGCTTCCTCTACATGAACGCGAGCCACGCCCGCATCTTCGGCTACGACGCGGTGGAGGACCTGATCGGCCGCCACTGGAGCGTCCTGTACGCCCCGCCCGAGCGGGACCGGATCGCCCGCGAGGCGCTGCCCGCGGTGATGGCAGGGGGCAGCTGGCGCGGCGAGCTCCACGGGCTGAGGCGGGACGGCACCGTCTTCGACCAGGAGGTCTCCCTCACCCTCGAGGAGAGCGTCGGCCTCGTGTGCGTGACCCGGGACGTGACCGACCGGCGGCGCGCGGAGGAGGAGCGCACGCGGCTGATGGCGGCCCTCGCCGAGGCCCAGCGCAACGAGGCGGTGGACCAGCTCGCCGCCGGCATCGCCCACGACTTCAACAACCTCCTGACGGCGATCGGCGGCTCGGCCCACCTC
>CAZJNX010000125.1:0-14259 GCA_964547415.1 uncultured Hyphomicrobiales bacterium | reverse complement strand
GCGAGGCGGTCTTGATCGCCGCGTAGTAGCTCTCGCAGATCAGGAAATAGTCCTTGACGATCTTCTTGAACGGGGTGAGGGACAACAGGTGGGTCGCCACCTGCCGCCCGCCGTCCTCGACGATGTGGAAGACGAGGCGGTTCTCCGCGATGGCGAGGGTGAGGCGGTAGGGGCCGCCCTCGTCCCCGGCGGGCGCGAACGTGTTCTCCTCGAGGAGATCGTAGATGGCGACCGCCCGCTCGTGCTCCACGTCGCGGCTGCCGCGCTGGATCGAGTCGGCGTCGAGGACGACGTCGACGAGGCGCTTGTTCGACTGTCCGGCGTCTTCGGTGGCCATGACGGGCGCCTTCGGGGCTTTCTCGGGTCAGCGGTTGGTCCGGACGGCGACGGAGCGGGCGTGGGCCTCGAGCCCCTCCGCCCGCGCGAGCGCCTCGGTGGCGGGGGCGAGGCGGGCGAGGCTGTCGGCGTCGCACTTCAGGAGGCTCGTGCGCTTCATGAAGTCGAGCACCGACAGGCCCGAGGCGTAGCGCGCGGCGCGGGCCGTCGGCAAGACGTGGTTGGAGCCGCCCACGTAGTCGCCGACCGCCTCGGGCGTGTAGCGCCCGAGGAAGATCGCGCCCGCGTGGCTCACCTTCTCGGCGAAGCCTTCGGGGTCGGCGGTCGCCACTTCCAGGTGTTCCGGCGCGAGGCGGTCGACGAGGGCGGGCGCCTCGGCGGCAAGGTCCTCCACCAGGATGACGGCACCATTGGTGCGCCAGCTCTCGCCTGCGATCGCCGCCCGCGGCAAGGTGGCGAGGTGGGCCTCCACCGCGCGGACCACGTCGGCGGCGAAGGCGGCGTCGTCGGTGACGAGGATGGACTGGGCGGCGGTGTCGTGCTCGGCCTGGGCGAGGAGGTCGGCGGCGATCCAGTCGGGCGCATTGTCGCCGTCGGCCACCACCACGACCTCGGAGGGCCCGGCGATCATGTCGATGCCGACGGTGCCGTAGACCTGCCGCTTGGCCGCGGCGACGTAGGCGTTGCCGGGGCCGGTGATCTTGGCGACGGGGGGGATCGTCTCGGTGCCGTAGGCGAGGGCGGCGACGGCCTGGGCGCCGCCGATCCGGTAGATCTCGTCGATCCCGGCAAGGCGCGCGGCGGCGAGCACGAGGGGGGAGACCGCCCCGTCCGGCGTCGGCACGGTCATGGCGATGCGAGCGACGCCCGCGACCTTCGCCGGCACCACGTTCATGAGGACGGAGGAGGGATAGGCCGCCGTCCCGCCGGGGACGTAAAGGCCCGCCGAGGCGACCGCCGTCCACCGCCAGCCGAGGGTGACGCCGGCGGCATCCGTGAAGCGGGCGTCCTCGGGCCGCTGGCGCGCGTGGTAGGCAGCGATCCGGTCCCGGGCGAAGGCGAGGGCCTGAAGCTCCTCCGCCGGCACGGCGGCCTCGGCGGCGGCGATCTCCTCCTCGGTGAAGCGGAACCGGCCCGGCGACAGGTCCACCCGGTCGAAGCGGCGGGTGTATTCGGCGACGGCCGCGTCCCCCCGTTCGCGCACGTCGGCGAGGATGGCGCGCACGGCCGCGTCCACGTCCTCCGACACCTCGCGCTTCATGGAAAGGAGCGCACGGAAGCGGGCCTCGAAGTCGGCGTCGGTGGTGGACAGTCGGATCGGCTCGGCCATGGGCTCCCCGTCGGTTCCCGTTCCCGTGAGGCATAGTCCGGATCGGCCCGCCGCGAAAGCACCCGCACGGGCGCGCCGGCTCTCCGCTCGGCCGATGCCCTTGCCGCCCGGGACCGAGACCGGCCGACAGGCCGCCGCCGCCGGCCCGCCCCGATCCAGGCCCGAGACGGTCGGCATCAAGGGTGTCGAGGCGACGGCGTGCCTGGAGGCGGCGCGGCCCGGCAACGCGCGCCTTCCGAAGGGCGGTCGGCGGTGCCTTCCGGTTCAGGGGATCGGGTGCTTGGGCCGGGCGTGGGTGGACCAGGCCGCGCCGAGGTCGGCGAGCTGGCCCTCCAGGCATTCCACGTGGAGGCGCAAGGTCGCCTCGCCGGAGAAGACGAGGGTGACGACGCCCGCGGGCGGGTCGGTCGGGTCGAAGGTGACGGCGAGGAGGGACAGGACCGTCTCGGGCTGGTCGGGGCGGATGCCGCGGGCCTTCACCGATTCGACGCGGGCGAAGTGGAGGGCGGCGAGGCGGCGCTCGTTGTCGGGGCGGCGCTTGCGGCCCGCCTTCTCCCAGACGAAGCGGTTGAGCTGGATCACGCAGCGGTTCTCCGCGGGCATCCAGCGGATGTCGCCCGCCTTTAGCACCGCGTCCTGGACGTGGGCGGAAACGACCCGAAGGTCCTCCTCGTCGAGGGCGACGAGCTTGACTGGCTTGATGTCCATGGGCTGTCCGGTCGAGCGGAAAGGCGGCGTCGGGCTTCAGTTAGAGCCGCGGGGGGCCGCGCGCCAGCCCCGATCCGCGTCAGCCGGCCTGCCGCTCGATCCGCGCGCCGCAGCGGGCGAGCTTGTCCTCGAGGCGCTCGAAGCCCCGGTCGAGGTGGTAGACGCGGTTCACCGTCGTCTCCCCCTCGGCGGCGAGGCCCGCGATCACGAGGGAGACGGACGCGCGCAGGTCCGTCGCCATCACCGGAGCGCCGGTGAGCGTCCCGACGCCGCGGACGGTCGCCGTCTGCCCGTCGAGGGTGATGTCGGCGCCGAGGCGGGCGAGCTCCTGGGCGTGCATGAAGCGGTTCTCGAAGATGGTCTCGGTGATGCGGGAGGTCCCCTTCGCCCGCGTCATCAGGGCCATGAACTGGGCCTGTAGGTCGGTCGGAAAGCCGGGGAAGGGCTCGGTCACCGCGTCCACCGCCACGATGCCGTGGCCGTTGCGGCGCACGCGGAGGCCGCGGTTGGTGCGGGTGACCTCCGCCCCCGCCTCCGACAGGAGCTCGATGGGCCGCTCGAGCTCGCCGGCCGGCGCGTCCTCCAGCGTCACGTCGCCGCCGGCCATGGCGACCGCCATCATGTAGGTACCGGCCTCGATCCGGTCGGGCAGCACCTTGTGGCGGGCGCCCGACAGGCGCGGCACCCCCTCCACCAGGATCTCGCGGGTGCCCGCCCCCTCGATCCGTGCGCCCATGGCCTCGAGGCAGCGGGCGAGGTCGGTCACCTCCGGCTCGCAGGCGGCGTTGGAGATCGTGGTCTCGCCGTCCGCGAGGGTGGCGGCCATCATCAGGGTGTGGGTGGCGCCGACGGAAGGCTTCGGCAGCGCGATGCGCGCGCCCTTGAGGCCCTTCGGCGCCCGGGCGACCACGTAGCCCCGCTCGATCTCGATCTCCGCGCCGAGGGCCTTCAGGCCGGCGATGAAGAAGTCGACCGGGCGGGGGCCGATGGCGCAGCCGCCCGGCAGCGACACGCGCGCCTCGCCCATGCGGGCAAGGAGCGGTCCGATCACCCAGAAGCTCGCCCGCATCCTGGAGACGAGCTCGTAGGGGGCGAGGGTGTCCACGATGGCGCGCGCCGACAGGTGGACGGTCTGCCCCGCCATGCCGTCCATGCCGTTGCGCTTGCCCTCGAAGGTGCAGTCGACGCCGTGGTTGGCGAGGATGTGGAAAAGCTGCTGGGCGTCGCTGAGGCGCGGCACGTTCTGCAGGGTCACCGTCTCGTCGGTGAGGAGGCTCGCGATCATCAGCGGCAGGGCCGCGTTCTTGGCGCCCGAGATGGGGATGGTGCCCTCGAGCGGGGCGCCGCCGACGATACGAATGCTGTCCATGGGCCGCTGCCGCCTTCGGATTGTTCGGGTTGCGCGGGAGGGGGACCGGGCGCCCTCGCCCTTCACCGTCGCTCGCCGGAGGTAAACAAAGCCTCACCCGCCGCTCAACATCGAGGCGGCGGTCGGCGGGCGTTCCCGCGACCGGTGTGACATTTCCGTCATGCCCCGGCCTTGCAGCCGCGGCGGGAAACGTCGCGTCCCGGCACGCGCAAGTGGCACGGTGAGGGCCCGGCCGTCGGCGCCACGGTGGCGTTCCGGCCGAAAGGGTGCGACCCCGACACCCCTTGCCGGACGGGCGCGGTCGGCGGAGTGGGCATCGACGCCTCGTCGCACGCAGCCGGACGCCGCGTGCGTCCCTCCGACGGGGCCGGCGGCCGGCCGGCCCCGCGGCCCAACCTCCGGCACGGGTTCGCGATGACCCCCACCGCCATCCTCGCTGCGCTCGTTGCGATCCTCCTCCTGCCGATCGCCTGGACGCGGGTGCAGGTCGGTCGCCGCGCCCGCCGCCATCCACCCGCCGGGCGGATCGTGACGGCGGCCGGCAGGACGGTCCACGTCGTGGACCTGCCGGGGGAGGGCGGGGACGGCGGACCGCCCCTCGTGTTCGTCCACGGTGCCCTCACCAACCTCGAGGATCTGAAGGCGAGCCTGTCGGGTCGCCTCTCCCGGCATCGGCGGCTGTTCGTGGACCGGCCCGGCCTCGGCTGGAGCGAGCGGCTGCCCGGCGACGAGACGCCCGCCCCCCAGGCCGAGGCGATCGCCGCCGCGCTCGCCGTCCTCGACGCGCCCCCCGCGGTCGTGGTCGGCCACTCCTACGGGGCGGCGGTGGCGCTCGCCCTCGCCCTCGACCATCCGGAGCGGGTTGCGGGTCTCGTCCTCCTGTCGCCGGCCACCCATCCCTGGCCCGGGGGTGTCGGCCGTGCCTACCGGTGGCTGTCGCGGCCGGTCGTCGGGCCGCTCATCGCGCACACCCTCGCCGTGCCGATGGGCGATGCCACGCGCACGGGCGGCATCGCCCGCAGCTTCCGCCCCGCCGAGCCGCCGGCCGACTATGTGTCCCGCACGGCCCTGCCCCTCAACTACCGGCCGCGGGACATCCGCAACAACGCGCGCGACATCGTCGCCCTCGACGGGGCCGCGCGGGCGCTCGCGCCGCGCTACCCGTCGGTGGGCCTTCCCGTCCTCGTCGTCACGTCGGACCGGGACGCCGTCGTCTCTCCTTGGATCCACGCCGAGGCGCTCCACCGGTCGCTCCCCGCGGTGGACCGCCTCGTGCTCGCCGATGCCGGGCACAACCTCCACCACGGACGTGCGGCAGAGGTGGCGGACGCCATCGAAGGCTTCCTCGCCCGTCTTTCGGGTTCCGCCGCCGGGGCGCCGGATCGCACGGCGCGCGGCGCCGCGGGCTCGTGAGACCACATCCGTCGGCCCGCCCGCGTGCCGGGGTCCCTTTCCCGTCGGACGTGGCAGGATGGGCTGGCCGGTGCGGGAGGCGAGCGGGGCAGGGATGGGAGACGACGCGCGGGGGGAGCCGGTCGACGCCGCCGGGCGGAGCGTCGGGGAGATCTACGAGGCGATCGCGGACTGGTTCGACGGGGCGCGCGACCGCTCGCTCGTCGAGAAGGGGCTCCTCGACGCCTTGCTCGCCGTCCTTCCGCCGGCGCCGTCCGTCCTCGACGTCGGCTGCGGGTCGGGCGAGCCGGTCGCCCGCCACCTCGTCGGCCGCGGCGCGCGGGTGACCGGGATCGACCTGTCGCCCTCGCTCCTCGAGAAGGCCCGGGCGCGCCTTCCGGGCGAGCGCTGGCACCTTGCCGACGCCCGCGTCTTCACGCCGGAGGCGGACGTGGATGCCGTCGTCCTGTGGGACTGCCTGTTCCACCTCACAAGGGCGGACCAGCGGCGGCTATTGCCGCGCCTTGCCGGCCACGTCCGTCCCGGCGGCGCGCTCCTGTTCACCTGCGGGTGGGAGGAGGCGGAATACTGGAACGCCATGGGCGGCCACCCGACCGCGCGCATGTTCAACGCGAGCCTGTCCTCGGCCGAGTACCGGGCGATCCTGACGGGCGCGGGCCTGTCGGTGCTGCGCCACGCGGTTGCAGACCCGAGGGTGGCGGGGCGGACCTACTGGCTGGCGCGGAAGGCGCCGGGCGGCGGGTGAGGGTCAGGCGACGCCCGCGCGCAACAGGTCGTGCATGTGGACGATGCCGACCGGGCGGCGGCCCTCCACCACGAACAGGGCCGAGATCTTGGCGCTGTTGAGGGTCTGCAGCGCGGCGCCCACCACCGCGTCCGGCGCGATGGTCTTGGGCGCGCGGCTCATCACGTCGTCCACCGGGCGGGTGAGGAGGTCCCCGTCGAGGTGGCGGCGCAGGTCCCCGTCCGTGATGATGCCGACGAGGTCGCCGTCCCCGTCCAGGATGCCGAGGCAGCCGAACCCCTTCTGGCTGATGAGGACGATCGCCTCGCTCATCGGGGTGGCGAGGGGGGCGACGGGAAGCGCCTCGCCGCCGTGCATGATGTCGCGCACGAACTGCAGGCTCGCGCCGAGGCGGCCGCCGGGGTGGAAGATGCCGAAGTCCTGGGCGGTGAAGCCGCGCGCCTCGAGGAGCGCGACGGCGAGGGCGTCGCCCACCGCCATCTGCAGCATGGCCGAGGTGGTGGGCGCGAGGCCGTGGGGACAGGCCTCGGCGGCGGCGGGCAGGCGGATCACCACGTCCGCGTTGCGGCCGAGGGCGCTGTTCGGCCGCGCGGTGAGGGCGAGGATCGGCACCGAGAAGCGCTTGGCGTAGCTGACGATCGCCGCCATCTCCCGCGTCTCGCCGGACCAGGACAGCGCCAGCACCACGTCCTCGGCGGTGATCATGCCGAGGTCGCCGTGGCTCGCCTCGCAGGCATGGACGAACAGGGCCGGCGTGCCGGTGGAGGCGAGGGTGGCGGCGAGCTTGTTGCCGATGTGGCCGGACTTGCCGACGCCGGTGACGACGACGCGGCCCGTGCGGCCGCGGATCAGCCGCACCGCCTCGGCGAAGGACTTGCCGAGGCCGTTGCCGAGGAGGCGCCTCAGCTGGCGCAGGCCCGCCACCTCCGTCCCGATGGTGCGCATGGCCGAGCGGACGGCGGCCAGATCGGCCGGGTCCACGTCCCTGTCGGCCTCGGAGAGCGGAACGACGTTCGTCATGACGGGCATCCGGATCGCTTGCTTCAAAAACGCCTGAATGAAAGGCACGCTTCAATCAACGCTTCGGCCGTGCAAATTCCACGCGGCAGTGGCAATGATATGGCGCGTGATGTGTTGCGGAGACACGCGCCGCGCGGGCATGCTGCACCTGCTAACGCCTCCTGCGATAGGGTGCCGCGCCTTGTCTTGCAAGGGGATGGCAGCTTTGCCCGTTGCGTCGGAGGCGGCGGCGGGGCCGGCGCACACGCCCCTCGACCCGGCGCGGGAGGGCGGCAACGGGCGGAAAGGAGGCCGCCCGCACGCCGCGAGGGTCGGGTCCGGTCGCGTGCGAATCGGAGCGAATCAGGCGGCGAGACGGGTCCATGCGGCGGCGGCGAGGATGGCGACGACGGTCGCCGCCATGGCGTTGCGGACGGTGAGCATGACGGCGGCGGCGAGCGCGACGGCGAGGGCCTCGCGCCAGCCCCCGCGGACCACGTAGGTCGCCACCACCGCCGCCAGCACGGAGGAGGACATTCCCTCCAGGAACCGCGTCACGAAGGCGGACGGGCCGACCCGCTGCATGATCTCCGCGCCGAGCACCCGCGTCGCCACCGTGACGAGGGCCATGGCGAGGATCGCCACCACTGTCTCCGCCTCAAGCGCCACGAAACAGCCCTCCCGCGAGGCCGCCCGCAAGGGCCGCCACCACCACGTTCCAGCCCGTGGGCAACAGGTCGATGGTGAGGATGGCGACGATGACCGCCGCGATCACCGGCACGAGGCTCCGGCGGCCCTCCATCGCCCCGGTGACGAGCGCGGTGAAGAAGGCGAGCATGACGACGTCGATCCCGAACCGGTCGAGGTCGCCCGCCGAGGACCCGGCCACCGCCCCCGCGGCCGTCCCCGCGTTCCAGGCCACCCACAGCCACAGGCCGCCGCCCAGCAGGATCCCCACGTCCCGTGCGCCGGAGCGGAAGGCGGCGTAGCTGTCGGCGAAGTTGGCGTCGGTCATGAAGGCAAGGGCGAGGAGCCGCTCGCGCCGGGGGAGGGTGCGCATGTAGGGCGACAGGGACGCGCCGAGGATGAGGTGGCGCGCGTTCACCGCCAGCACCACGAGGGCGATGGACAGGAGCGGAAGCGTCTCGCCCCACAGGTCGAGGGCGGCGAACTGGGAGGCGCCGGCGAACACGAGGGCGCTCATGAGCATCGCCTCGGCGGGCGACAGGCCCTTTTCCACCGCCGCCGCCCCGAAGGCGAGGCCGAAGGGCACCACGAAGAGGGACAAGGGCAGGATCCGGCGGACGCCCTCGACGACGCCCGCGCCCGTCATGGCGGGCGGCCCGCCCGCGCCGGTGGTGCTCGAACCGAAGCCCATCCTCCCTCCCGTCGCCGTTCTGCGGCCGGCCACACTGCCGGGAACGGGCCGCGGGCTGAAGGGCCACGGCGGCAAGGCGGCCTTGCGCGCCGCGCCCTACTCGGCGGCCGCGCGCGGCTCGGCGGCGCGGCCGGCCACATAGCGGTGGCGCGGGCGGGCCTTGAGGCGCAGCGCCTTGAGGTCCTCCCGCTCCCGCGGGCGATTGCGCAGGGCCTGCTCCTTGCCCGCGAGGTACTGGGGCGGGGCGGCGACGGTCGCGACGCCGTAGTCCGCGGCGGCGAGCTGGGTGAAGGCGGGCTCGACGAGGTGGGGCCGGCCGATGGCGACGAGGTCCGCCCGGCCAGCGGCGAGGATGGTGTTCACCTGGTCGGCGGAGGTGATGTTGCCGACGGCCATGGTCCGCGCGCCCGCCTCGTTGCGGATCGCCTCGGCGAACGGCGTCTGGAACATGCGCCCGAAGATCGGCCGGGCGTCCGGCACGGTCTGGCCGGTGGACACGTCCACGAGGTCCACCCCGGCGTCGACGAACGCCCGGGCGATCGCCACGGAATCGGCGCCGGTGATGCCGCCCGCCTTCCAGTCCGTGGCCGAGATGCGCACCGACATGGGCTTGTCGTCGGGCCAGGCCGCACGCACCGCCTCGAACACCTCGAGGGGGTAGCGCAGACGATTGGCGAGGCTCCCGCCGTAGGCGTCCGTCCGCTGGTTGGTGAGCGGGGAGAGGAAGCTCGCCAGCAGGTAGCCGTGGGCCGCGTGGAGCTCGAGCATGTCGAAGCCCGCCCGGTCGCCGCGCCGCGCCGCCTCGACGAACGCGTCCCGGACGCGGTCCATGTCGGCCCGCGTCATCTCCCGCGGCACCGGGGAGTGGGGGAACCAGGGGAGGGGGGAGGGCGCCATCGTCTCCCAGCCGCCCTCCTCGAGGGGCTGGTCGATCCCCTCCCACATCAGCTTCGTCGCGCCCTTGCGGCCCGAGTGGCCGATCTGCAGGCACAGCTTCGCCCCGCCGTTCCCGTGGCAGAAGTCCACGATCCGCTTCCAGGCGGCCTCCTGATCGTCGGTGTAAAGGCCCGTGCAGCCCTTGGTGATGCGCCCCTCGGCGGACACGCACGTCATCTCGGTGTAGACGAGGCCCGCCCCGCCCATGGCCCGCGCCCCGTAGTGGACGAGGTGGAAGTCGCCGGGGACGCCGTCCACGGCCGAGTACATGTCCATGGGCGAGACGACGACGCGGTTCGGCACCGTCATGCCGCGCAGGGTGAGCGGCTGGAACATGGGCGGCACGGGGTTCTCCCGGTCCACCGCGTGGCCCTCGGCGGCGACCTTCCCGGCGAACATGCGGTCGACGGCGCGCACGAAGGCGGGGGCGCGCAGCTCCAGGTTGTCGTAGGTGATGGCCTTCGCCCGCGTCATCAGGCCGAAGGCGAACTGGACCGGGTCCATGGACCAGAAGCGGCCCACGTGCTCGAACCACACGAGCGACACGTCCGCCGCGTGCTGGGTCTTCTCCACCTCGAGGCGGCGGCCCTCCTCGAAGGCGGCGAGCGCTGCGGCCGTCTCCCCGCCCGCGCGGAAGGCCTCGAACAGGGCGATCGCGTCCTCCATGGCGAGCTTGGTGCCCGAGCCGATGGAAAAGTGCGCCGTCGCCTTGGCATCGCCCAGGAGGACCACGTTGTCCTTCACCCAGCGGGCGTTGCGGATCATCGGGAAGCGCCGCCAGACCGAGCGGTTGACGAGAAGGGGGTGCCCGTCGAGGGCGCGCGCGAACACGCCCTCGAGGAACCGCGCGCTCTCCCTCTCGTCCATCTCGGAAAGGCCCGCGCGCTCGAAGGTGGCGGGGTCGGTCTCCATCACCCAGGTCGAGGCGCCCGGCTCGTACTGGTAGGCGTGGGCGATGAAGATGCCGTGGTCCGTCTTCTCGAAGAAGAAGGAGAAGGCGTCCAGCGGGCGGGTGGAGCCCATCCACGCGAAGCGGTTGGGGCGCAGGTCCACCTCCGGGCGGAAGTGCTCGCGGTGGCTCTCGCGGACGAGGGAGTTGATCCCGTCGGCGGCGACCAGAAGGTCCGAGGAAGCGGCGAGGCGCTCGATCTCCGGCAGCGACAGGTCCGCCTCGAAGACGAGCGCGACGCCGAGCTGTCGGCAGCGGCGGTGGAGGAGCTGCAGCAGGGTCTTCCGGGAGCAGCCGCAAAAGCCGTTGCCGCCGATCCGGAAAGTCTGGCCGTGCACGTGGATGTCGATGTCGTCCCAGTAGGCGAAGTGGTCGGTGATGAGCTGGTAGCTCTCCGCGTCGTACGCCTCGAAGTTCTGCAGCGTCTCGTCGCTGAAGACGACGCCGAAGCCGAACGTGTCGTCCGGCCGGTTGCGCTCGTGGACGACAATATCGGCCGAGGGATCGTGCTTCTTCATGAGGATGGCGAAGTAGAGCCCGGCCGGTCCGCCGCCGATCACCGATATCTTCATGGGGTCTCTCCCGATCCTCGCCGCCGCCGCGGCCCGCGCCGTCCGCGCCCGCCCGGCGGCGCCCCCTTGCCGCGGCACGCGGGATATTTTAAGCTTGAAATAGTTTCGGGTTCAAGGCCGCCGCCTGCGACCGAGGGCGCGGGCGGCCGTTCGGGAGGGACGGGCGAGGTGCAGGCCGAGGCGGCACGGGCGGAAACGGACGGCGCGCGGGCGGGCGGTCACGCTCTCGTGACGGGCGCGGGCTCGGGGATGGGCGCGGCCGTCGCCGCGCGGCTCGCCGCCGGGGGCCTCGCCGTGACGCTCGTCGGCCGCCGGCGCGACCGGCTTGAGGCCGTCGCCGCCGGCATCGGCCCTTCCGCCCGCGCCGCCCCGGCGGACGTGACCGACCGGGCGGCCCTCGCCGCGGCCGTCGAGGCGGGCGTTTGCGCTTTCGGGGACGTCTCGGTCCTCGTATGCGCGGCCGGCCTCGCGGCGTCGGCGCCGGTGGCGAAGACGGAGCGGGCGCTCCTCGACGAGCTGATGGCGGTCAACGTGGGCGGGGTGCTGGAGGCCTGCCGCCTCGTCCTGCCGGGGATGGTGGCGCGCGGCCACGGGCGCATCGTCGCGATCGCCAGCACGGCCGGCCTCAGGGGCTACGCCTACGCGGGCGCCTACGCCGCCTCCAAGCACGCGGTGGTCGGGCTCGTGCGCTCCCTCGCCCTCGAGGTGGCGCGGCAGGGGGTGACCGCCAACTGCCTGTGCCCCGGCTTCGCCGACACGGAGATGACGGCCGGGAGCATCGCCACCATCATGGAACGGACCGGCCGGACGGAGGCGGAGGCGCGGGCGGCGCTCGCCGGGACGAACCCCATGAAGCGCCTCGTGACGGTGGAGGAGGTGGCCGACGCCGTCGCCTGGCTCGCCGGGCCGGGCGCCTCGGCCGTGACCGGCCAGGCGATCGCGGTCGCGGGCGGGGAGGTGACGGCATGAGCGCGAACGGCCGGCAGGCGCGCGTGGCGCCGCTCGTGCGCCCGGCCGGGGCGCGCCCGGCGGACGGCTTCGCGGACGCCGACGCGGTGCGCGCCTGGCTGAGGCTGCTTGCCTGCGCCAACGTGGTGGAGGGCGAGATCCGCCGCCGCCTGCGCGCGCGATTCGCCGTCACCCTGCCGCGTTTCGACCTCCTCGCCCAGCTCGCCAAGGCGCCGGACGGCCTCGCCCTCGGCGAGCTCTCCCGCCGGATGATGGTCTCGGCCGGCAACGTCACCGGCCTCGTGGAGCGCCTCGTGGAGGACGGGCTCATCGTCCGCGAGGTGGCGCCCCACGACAAGCGCTCGGCCACCGTGCGGCTCACCGAGGCGGGCCGTGCGACGTTCGACGAGATGGCGGCCGAGCACGCCCGCTGGCTGGGCGAGATCTTCGCCGGCCTCGATGCGGCGGACATCGACGCCCTCGGCGCCCTCGTCGGCCGCCTCAAGGCCTCCGCCCAGGCCGCCGCCGACCGCCGCGAGGACGGCCCCGATGGAAAGGCGACCCGCCCATGAGCGACCGCTTCGAGATCACCCTCCCGCTCCGGACGTACCGCCCCCGCCACTTCCTCCTGACGGTCGAGGGAAAGGTGGCGACGGTCACGCTGAACCGCCCCGAGCGGAAGAACCCGCTCACCTTCGAGAGCTACGCGGAGCTGCGCGACACCTTCCGCGCCCTCGAGCACGAGCGGGAGGTGGCGGCCGTCGTCGTCACCGGGGCGGGGGGCAACTTCTCCTCCGGCGGCGACGTCTACGAGATCATCGAGCCGCTGCTCTCGCGCGACATGAAGGGCCTTCTCGACTTCACCAAGATGACGGGCGAGCTCGTGAAGGCGATGCGCGCCTGCCCGCAGCCGGTGGTGGCGGCCGTCGACGGGGTGTGCGCGGGGGCGGGCGCCATCATCGCCATGGCCTCGGACGTGCGGATCGGGACGGCGGGGGCGAAGGTCGCCTTCCTGTTCAACCGCGTGGGGCTCGCGGGCTGCGACATGGGCGCGTGCGCGATCCTGCCGCGCATCGTCGGGCAGGGGCGGGCGTCCGAGCTCCTCTACACCGGCCGGGCGATGGACGGGACGGAGGCGGAGCGCTGGGGCTTCTTCAACCGCCTCGTGGAGCCGGACGCGCTCCTTGCCGAGGCGGGCGCCTTCGCCGCCCGCCTCGCGGACGGGCCCGTCTTCGCCAACGCCATGACCAAGCGCATGCTCCACATGGAGTGGGACATGTCGGTCGACCAGGCGATCGAGGCGGAGGCCCTCGCCCAGGCCGTGTGCATGCAGACGGCCGACTACCGCCGCGCCTTCGAGGCCTTCGCCGCCAAGCGAAAGCCCGTGTTCGAGGGCGACTGACCCGATGACCGACGCCACCTTCCTCGACTGGCCCTTCTTCGAGGACACCCACCGCGCGTGGGCGGCGCGGGTGGAGCGGTTCGCGGTCGGGCGGGTCGCGGCCCTCGTCGACCACGGCGACGTCGACGGCTCCTGCCGCCGCCTCGTCGCGGCGCTCGGCGAAGAGGGTCTCCTCGAGAAGGCCGTCGCGGGGGGCGAGGGCCTCGGCGGGGAGGGCTTCGACGTGCGCTCCCTGTGCCTTGCCCGGGAGATCCTCGCCCGCCACGACGGCCTTGCCGACTTCGCCTTCGCCATGCAGGGCCTCGGCACCGGCCCCGTCAGCCTGTTCGGCGACGACGAGCAGAAGCGGCGCGTCCTGCCGCCCGTCGCCCGCGGGGAGAGGATCGCCGCCTTCGCCCTCACCGAGCCCGCCTCGGGCTCCGACGTGGCGGCCATCGCCACCACGGCGACGCCCGACGGGCCGGGCCACGTCCGCCTCGACGGGGAGAAGACCTGGATCTCCAACGGCGGCATCGCCGACCATTACGTGGTGTTCGCCCGCACCGGCGAGGGGCCGGGGGCGAAGGGCCTTTCCGCCTTCCTCGTGGAGGCGGACGCGCCGGGGCTTACCGTCGCCGAGCGGCTCGAGACCATCGCCCCCCATCCGCTCGCCCGCCTTTCCCTCGAGGGCTGCCGCATGCCGCTGGCCAATCGCATCGGGCCGCCCGGCGCGGGCTTCCGCGTCGCCATGGCGACCCTCGACGTCTTCCGTTCCACCGTGGGCGCGGCCGCCCTCGGCTTCGCCCGCGCCGCCCTCGACGCCGCCCTCGACCGGGCGGGGCGCCGGCACCTGTTCGGCGCCCCGCTCGCCGACCTGCAGCTCGTCCAGGGCGCGATCGCGGAGATGGCGAGCGACGTCGATGCCGCCGCCCTCATGGTCTACCGCGCCGCCTGGACGCGGGACGCGGGCGCGCCGCGCATCACCCGCGAGGCGTCGATGGCCAAGCTGTTCGCCACGGAGGCCGCGCAGCGCGTCGTCGACCATGCCGTCCAGCTCCACGGCGGCGACGGCGTGCGCGCGGGCACGAAGGTGGAGACGCTCTACCGGGAGGTTCGCGCGCTCAGGATCTACGAGGGCGCGAGCGAGGTGCAGAAGGTGGTGATCGCCCGCCAGGCGCTCGCCGCCCACGCCGCG
>CAZJNX010000124.1:1063-14300 GCA_964547415.1 uncultured Hyphomicrobiales bacterium | reverse complement strand
GTCGATCCCCGCCTTCCGGTAGACGGCCCGCAGGAGTTCGGCCTGGGAGGTGGCGCTCGGCGCGGTGAGGCCGCTCGTCCGCCCGTCCTGGTTGATGCCGGTGCCCCGCACGAGGGCGAGCACCCGGTCCCCGTCCGCCCGCGCGTCGGCGAGGCGCTTCAGGACCACGACGCCGACGCCCTCGCCGGGCGCGAAGCCGTCGGCGCCGTCGTCGAAGGTTCGGCAGGCGCCCGTCGGCGAGGCCATTCCCGCGTCGGCGAGGTAGAGGAAGATCGGCGGCGACAGGAGGTTGCAGGACACCCCGCCCGCGAGCGCTACGTCGCTCTCGCCCGAGGCGAGGCTGCGGCAGGCGAGGTGGAGGGCGACGAGGGAGGACGAGCAGCCCGTGTCCACCGGGAAGGTCGGCCCCTTCAGGTTCAGGAAATAAGACAGCCGCGCCGACAGGATCGCCATGGACCCGCCGAGGGACTGGAGGCTGGGCGCGGCCGGCGCGTGGTAGGAATTGGCCGAGGCGCCGACGAAGACGCCGCAGCGGGTCCCGTCGAGGGCGGCCGGCACCAGCCCCGCGTTCTCGAGGGCGTGCCAGGCCGTCTCGAGGAGGAGCCGCTGCTGCGGGTCCATGGCCTCCGCCTCGGCCGGCGAGATCGCGAAGAAGAGCGGGTCGAACCGGTCGTGGTCCGCCAGGGTGGCGGCCCATTTCGCGTAGGTCTTGCCCGGCCGGCCGGGCTCCGGGTCGTACCAGGGGGCGAGGTCGAAGCGGTCGATCTCGCGCACGGCGGAGCGGCCGGCGAGGATGTTGTCCCAGAAGGCGGCCACGTCGTCCGCGTCCGGGAAGCGGCCGGCCATGCCGACGATGGCGATGGCGTCGTCCGCACCGTCGGGCGGGGCCGCTGTCGCCGGGACGGGCGCGGGGGCGGCGTGCGGCGGCGGGGTTCCCGGCAGGGCCGCGTCCGGGAAGGCCTCGGCGACGTGGGCCGCGAGGCTGCGCACGGTCGAGAAGTTGAAGAGGTCGGTGGAGCGCAGGGCGATCCCGGCCGCACGGTTGATGTCCTCGGCGATCTGCGGGGCGACGATGGAATCGACGCCGAGGTCGGCGAACGGCGTCTCAGGGTCGATGGCCTCCGGCGACAGGTCCAGGCCCGCCGCCACCCGCTCGCGCACCAGCGCCTCCACGGCGCCGGCCGTCGCACGCGCCGGCGCGGCGCGTGCGGGCTCCGCGGCCCTCGGCGCCGGCGCGACGGCGGCCGCCGCCTCCGCCTTCGCGGCCAGCAGCACCGCCTGCGGGCTCGACCCGGCGTCCGGGAAGCCCGGCGCGGGCGCGGCGTGGACGTGGTCGAAGCCGGCAAGGCGCAGCGCCGTCCGCCAGCGGGCGACGTCGAGGAGCGGGCCGTGGGAGAGGCGCCGGTCCGGGTCGTCCGCCCGCCACCAGCCGTCGAGGAGGCCGAAGGTGAGGGTGGCGAAGTCTTCCGCCACCGTCATCTCGTTGACGAGGACGAGGCCGCCGGGCCTCAGCAGCCGGGCGACGTTCTCGAGCGTCTCGGCGATGTCGCGGGTGGCATGGAGGACGTTCGTCGCCACCACGAGGTCGACGCTCTCCGCCTCGATGCCCTGCTCCGCCGGGTCCCGCTCGATGTCGAGGACGGCGAAGGACAGCCGCGGGTCGGACAGGCGCTGCCGCGCGTGGCGCACGAAGCCGGCCGACACGTCCGTGTAGACGTATTCCGCCGTCGCGCCATCCAGCGCGGCGAGGATCGCGTCGGCGGTGGCGCCGGTGCCCGCGCCCACCTCCAGGATTCGCGCCGGCCGGGCCGCCCGGGCGGCGGCGGCCACCATCGCGTTGCAGGCGGCGAGCACCGGCTGGTCGCGGTAGATCGCCTCCACCCGCTCCATCGACCCGCCGGGGAAGAGGACGTCGGTCGCCTCCCGCTCCCCGCCGAGGACGTCCGGCAGGGCCGCGACGCAGGTCTCGAGGAGGTCGAACGGCGCCTCGAGGCTCGGCGCGCGGGCGATCAGCGCCTCGCGCGACGGCGCCTCGCCCGCCGGCCGGGCCAGCATGTCGAGGACGGCCGCGAACAGCCGCCCGTGGCGGGGCAGGACGGCGAGGGCGGCGCGCAGCCCCTCCGCCGTGCCGCCCGCGCCCGGCACCGGCAGGCCGCGCCCGGCGAGCGTCCGCGCGAGGAGGGCGCGGGCGTGGGCGTCGACCGCGTGGTGGAGGTCCGTGTCGGCCGCCTCCGCCTGGCCGGCGCGGTCCGCGAGGGCGCGGGCGGCGGCGGCGAACGTCTCGCCCGGCCGGGCGAGGGCACCCATCGCCCGCCACACGGGCTCCGACAGGCTGGCGTGGACGAGGTGTCGCGGCGGGCCCGCCACGATCCGCCCGAAGGCTTCGACGGCCGCCGCCGGATCCATGGGGTGGGTCCCCTGGCGGCGCAGGCGTTCGAGGCCCTCGCCGGCGAACGCCTCGTTCTCCCAGAGGCCCCACTGGACGAGGTGGACCGGACGCCCCCGTGCCGCCATCGCCTCGGCGAAGGCGGCCTCGAACGAGCAGGCCGCACAGTAGCTCGCCTGGCCCACGTTGCCGGGAAAGCCCGCATAGGCGCCGATGGAGGAGAAGACGGCGAGATAGGCGAGATCGAGACCCGCTGTCGCCGCCGCCAGCGCCTCGAGGCCGGCCACCTTGGGCGCCAGGGCGGCGGCGAAGGCGGCCTCGTCCGTCCGGTCGAGCCGGCCGAACAGCGGGTCCACCACCGCCTGCACCGCGCCGTCGATCGTCCCGTGCCGCGCCCGCGCCTCGTCAACCGCGGCGGCGAGGGCGCCCGGCACCGTCACGTCGGCCGCGTGGTAGGAGGCGTCGGGCGCCCCGAGCGCCACGAGCTCGGCGAGGAAGGCCTCCCGCTCCCCGTCCGGGGGCTGCCGCCCCACGAGAGCGAGGCGCGCGCGGTGAACCCGGGCGAGATGGCGCGCCACCTCGCGGCCGACGCGGCCCGTCCCGCCCACGACGAGGTGGACGCCGCCCGGGGCGAGGCCGCCCCCCTCCGAGAGCGCCTCGACCGGCTCGAGGATGCGCTCGAACCGCTCGCCGCCGCGCAGCACCACCGGCTCGCCGCTCGCCGCCGGCGCGACGCCGAGGATGCGCCGGCCGAGGTCCCGGTCGAGCTCGCACCGGTCCACGTCGACGACGACGACTCGCCAGGCCGGGAACTCGCGCCCGACCGCCTTGGCGAGCCCCTCGGTCGTCGCGGCCAGCGGGTGGAACGCGCTCTCCGCGCCGGTGACCCGGTGGACGTTCGCCGTGACGACCCGCAGCTCCACCGGCGCGGCGTCGAGGCCGCGGGAGGCGAGGCACTTCACGAGGCGCAGGAGGGCGATGCTCGCCCCGGTGCCGGTGTCGGCGAAGACGACGTGCGCCCCCTCGCGGAGCCCCGCCGCGAGCCGTTCCACCGCCTCCGGTTCGGCAGGCGCGGACGGGGCGTTCGGACGGCCGAGGGCCTCCACGAACCGCCGATCGCCGATGACGGCGTCCGGCGCCCGTGCCTCCTCGTCCCCCGCCGGGCGGCGGAGCCAGGCGGGGCGGAAGGTGGCGGGCGCGACGGACGGGGCGGTGGCGGGGCGCGCGGCCGCCGGGCGCATCTCGAAGCCGGACCAGCACACGAGGGGCGTTCCCGCCGCGTCGGCGATGGTGAGGTCCACCCGGTCGGACCCCGCCGGCCGGGCGAGGACGAAAGAGGGCGAGGGCGGGACCGGCGCCAGGATCTCGATGGCCGCGCAGGTGGCCGGATAGCGCAGGCGGAGCGCCGGGCCGTCGCCCCGGGCGAGGAGCGCCGCGCCGGTCTGGATCGCCGCGTCCATCAGGCGGGGCGGCAGGACGCACCCCTCCCCCGCCGACGGCGCCTCGACGCGGCCGAGCGCCGCGTCGGGTCCGATCCACAGGGCGTCGAGGCCGGCGAAGGTCTCGCCGAGGACGACCGCGCCCCGGTCGAGGGCGGCGAGGTCGTCCCGGGTCAGGTGCTGGTCGGCGGCCCGCTGCAGGGCCTCCACGTCCACCGGCGGAACCGCGTGCCGTGCGTCGAAGAGCGCCCGGGCCCGCGCCGCCGGCTCCCCCGGCGTGCCCGCCAGGAGCGTGAGGGCGACCGCCTCGCCCGCCGCCTCCGCCGCGACGGCGAGGTCGATGCCCTCCGGCGGGACGGCGACCGTCCGCTCCCAGGCGACGTCCGCGAGCGCCGTCGGCGCCCGGCCCTGCCGGCGCGCGCCCGCGAGGCGAGCCATCTCGAGGAAGACCGCGGCGTGGACGACGTGGGCACCGGCGACCACGTGGTCCCGCACCACCGGGTCGGTCGGGACGAAGCGGCGGACCACCCGGTCCGGCTCGGCCGGGTCGGCGAAGGGGTGGTCCGCCGGCGGGGCGGCGCACGGGCGGCGGGCGGCCCAGTGGACCGTCGGCTCGAACGGGTAGACCGGGAGCGACACGTTGCGCCGCGCCCCGGGCCAAAGGTGCGGCCAGTCCGGCCGCTCGCCGGCGACGTAGCGGGCGGCGAGCGCGTCGAGGTCCTCACCCGCTGCGGGATGGCCCTCGCCGGCGACGCCGCGAAGCCCCTCCCCCGCGGCGAGGCGCGCGGCGGCGTCGGCCGGATCGGCGGCGACGAGGGCGAGGCGGTGCTCGAAATGGGTGCGGCCGAGGGCGAGGGTCGCCGCCACGTCGGCCAGCCCCGCGCCCTCGCGCGGGGTCTGCAGGAAGTCCGCGAGGGCGGCGGCACGCCGCTCGAGGGCGCCGGGGGTGCGGGCGGACAGGAGGAGGAGCTGCGGCCCAGACGCGGGCGCGGGCGCGGGCCGGGGCGGGGGCTCCTCAAGCACCGCGTGGGCGTTGGTGCCGCTGAGGCCGAAGGCGCTCACGGTCGCCCGGCGAGGCCCGCCCGCCGCCGGGGGCGCGAAGGGCCGGGGCGTCGTCACCACCTGGAGGGCGTCGGCGAAGTCGATCCGGGGGTTCGCCCGCTCGAACCCGATCGACGGGGCGAGCGTCCGCTCCCTCAGCGACAGCACGGTCTTGACGACGCCGGCGATCCCGGCCGCCTCCGCCGTGTGGCCGATGTTGGTCTTGACGGCCCCGATGGCGCACGGGCCGGCGCCCCCCCGGTTCCCGAGGGCGGTCCTGAGGGCGGCCACCTCCACCGGGTCGCCGAGGGGGGTGCCGGTGCCGTGGGCCTCCACGTGGCCGATCGTCGCCGGGTCGATCCCCGCCTCGCGCCAGACCGCCGACAGGAGCGCTGCCTGGGCGTCCGGATTGGGGGCGGTGATGCCGTTGCTGCGCCCGTCCTGGTTGGTGCCGGTCCCCTTGATCACGGCGTCGATCCGGTCCCCGTCGGCGAGCGCCCGGGCGAGCGGCTTCAGGACGACGGCCGCCGCCGCCTCGCCCACCGCGATCCCGTCGGCCGCGGCGTCGAAGGTGCGGCAGCGCCCGGACGGCGAGAGCATTCCCGTCCGGGTCATGGCGAGAAAGGGTTTCTCGTCGAGGAAGAGGGCGACGCCGCCCACGAGTGCCATCTCCACCTCGCCCGCCCGGATCGCCCGGACCGCGAGGTCGAGGGCGACGAGGGAGGCCGAGCAGGCCGTGTCCACCACCAGCGCCGGGCCGGTGAGGTCGAGGAAGTAGGCGATCCGGGAGGCGACCATGGAGGAGAGGTTGCCGGTGAGCCCGTAGGCCTCGGCCGCCTTCGACGCCGGGTCGAGGAGCGCCTCGTAGCCCGAGCCCGCCGCGCCGACGTAGACGCCGACCTTCGCCCCCTTCAGCCGCTCCGCCGGGTAGCCCGCGTCCTCGAAGGCGCGCCACCCCTCCTCCAGCATGAGGCGGTGGGCGGGGTCCATCGCCGCCGCCTCCCGCGGGGAGATGTTGAAGAAGGCGGCGTCGAAGGCGTCGATCCGGTCGAGGAAGCCCGCCCACTTGCTGACCGTCCGGTCCGGACGGCCCGGCCGCGGGTCGTGGAAGACGTCCGCCCGCCAGCGCTCCGGCGGCACCTCGTGGACGAGGGAGCGGCCGTCCACGAGCGCCCGCCAGAACGCCTCCACGTCCGCCGCCCCGGCGAAGCGCCCGGCCATCCCGATGACGGCCACGTCCCCCGCGGCGGCCTCCGGGGTCGGCGCCGGCGCGGGGGTGGCCGGCGCCGGCGCGAGGGGAGCGACGTGGGCGGCGAGCGCGGCCACCGACCCGTGGGCGAACAGGGCCTCGACGCCCAGCTTCAGCCCGAAGGCGCGGTTGACGGCGTCGAGGAAGCGCACGCCGAGGAGCGAGTTGAGGCCGAGCTCGGCGAAGGGCGTCTGCGCCGACAGCTTCGCCGCCGGCACGCCGAGGGTCTTCGCGAGGATGTCGAGGACCGCCGCCTCCGCGTCCGGCTGCGTCGCCTCGGCCGGCGGGGCCGTGGCGTCCGTCCGCCGGGCGAGGCTGCGGCGCTTTTCCGCGTAGGGGATCATGCGACCTCCAGCTGTCGGCGGTTCGCCGCCGCGAGGCCGGCCGCGCCGGGCCGCTTGCGGGCGGTGAGGAGGAGGTAGGACAGGAGGCCGGAGCGCAGCGCCTTGCCGAACCCGTCCCACGAGCGCTGGACGGCGGCCATCAGCGCCGCCTCGCCGCCGGCCGCGGCCTCCTCGGCGGCGATCATCTCCTCGAGCCCCGGGTCGTGGAGGAAGTTCGCGATCTCGGCCGAGACGTCCACGCACTCCACGATCTCGAGGCCGTGGGCGGCGAGGAGGTCCGCGTAGTCCGCCTTCGGGCTCGTGAAGGAGCCGACGGCGGGAAGCTCGATGGGCGCCACCGTGTTCGCCGCGCAGTCGGCGAGGACGAGCCACCCCTCCTCACGCAGGTGGCCCGCGATGTTGGAGAAGAGCCCCTCCTTGTCGGCGACGTGGTGGGCCACCTCGAAGCCGATGGCGAGGTCGAAGACGCCCGGGAACGGGTCCCGCGCGCTGTCCCGCTCGAACACCTCGACGCGGCCCGCGAGCCCGGCCCGCGCGATCCGCGCCGCCGCGATCCCCGCCTGCCGGGGCGAGATCGTGTAGCCGACGCCCTCGATGTGCGGATGGGTGCGGCCGAGGGCGACGAGATCGCTCCCCACGCCACAGCCGAAGTCGAGGACGCGGCGGACGGTCCCGAAGTCGACGGCGGAGAAGAGCACCTCCCGCATCTCCCGCTGGGCAGCCTCGACGAGCGCCCAGTGGCCCGGGTGCCGCTCCGGGTCCTGGAAGGTGCGCGTCCAGGAAAAGCCCGGGACGACGCGCTCGAGCGGGGCGAGGGTGAGGAAGACGTCTCCCTCCCGCTCCTCCGCCCGCGTCACGAAGTCGTAGAAGGCGGCGACGACGCCCGCGCCCTCCCCTCCCCCCGCCACGGCCCGCGGCGGATGGAGGACGGTGCCGGGAAGCGGGATGCGGCGGCCGCCCACGGGCTCCACCTGCGCCTCCCGCTCCGTCGGCGCGGGCGACGGCGCCCCGGCGAGCCAGCCCCGCATCGCCGCCTTCAGCTCGCCGACGTCGTGGACGGTGGCGGACCAGCGGCAGGCGAGGCGCTCGCGCCCGACCCACAGGGTGCGGGCGAGGTCGGCGAGGGCCGGCGGCTCGGCCGCGCCGTCGAGGAAGGCGAGGAGCCGCGCCACGGTGGCGCGCAGGGACGCCTCGTCCGGCGCGGAGAGGATCACCGGCTGCGGCCCCAAGGGCGCCGCGGAGCGCGGCGGGGCCGGTTCGGCGTCGAGGACGACGTGGGCGTTGGTCCCGCCGAGGCCGTAGGCGTGGACGCTCGCGACCCGCGCGTCCCCGTCCGCCACGGGCCACGGCTCGGCCCGGTCGGGGAAGGCGAGGAGGCCGTCCGCCCCGTGGCCTTCCGGGTCCTCGGCGCGGTTGATCGTGGGCGGGATCGTGCCGTGACGCACCGCGAGGGCGGCCTTGACGAGCCCGGCGATGCCGCCCGCCGCGTCGAGGGAGCCGATGTTGGGCTTGACGCTGCCGACGCGGACGGCTTGCCGCGGCGCCTCGCCGAGGGTGCGGAAGGCACTCGCGAAGGCGGCGAGCTCCGACAGGTCGCCCGCGGCCGTCCCCGCCCCGTGGGCCTCGATGAAGGCGATCCGGCCCGGCGGGACGCCGGCGCGGCGGACGGCATCCACCATGCAGGCGGCCTGCCGCCGCGCGTTCGGCAGGGTGAGGGAGTTCGCCCGCGCGCCGTTGTGGTTGACCGCCGAGGCGAGAAGCCGCGCGTGGACCGCGTCGCCGTCGCCTTGCGCGTCCGACAGGCGCTTCAGGACGAGGACGCCGCCGCCCTCGCCCCGCACCTGCCCGTCCGCCCGCCGGTCGAAGGCGCGACAGGTGCCCGTCGGCGACAGGATGCCGAGCCGGGCGAGCGCCGCCGTCTCCTCCGGGGCAAGGAGCAGGCTCACCCCGCCCGCGACGGCCATGTCGCACTCGCCCGCCCGCAGCGCCGCCACCGCCCGGTGGACCGCCACGAGCCCGCTCGAGCAGGCCGTGTTGACCGCCTCGCTCGGGCCCCTCCAGTCGAAAGCGAAGGACGTCCGGTTCGGCACCATGGACAGGACCGCGCCGGCGACGGCGAGCCCGTCGAGCGCCTCCCCCCGCGCGCGAAGGGCCGCCTCGTGGCTGTGGGAGTAGACGGCCGCGAAGACGCCCGTGGCGCTCCCCCGCGTGGCGCCCGGCCGGATGCCCGCGTTCTCGAGGGCGGCCCACGTCAGCTCCAGGAACAGGCGCTGGTGGGGGTCCATCGCCGCCGCCTCGGCCGGGGCGATGCCGAAGAGCGCGGGCGCGAAACCCGCCACGTCGTCGAGGAAGCCGCCGCGGGGCGGCAGGCCCTGCGCGCTGCGCCCGGGCGGCGGCGGCGACAGGAGGTCCCGACCCGCCAGCAGGTTGTCCCAGAAGGCGAAGACGTCGTCCGACTGCGGGAAGCGCCCGGCCATGCCGACGATGGCGATGGGCTCGTCCGTCCCCTTGCGCCGCGGCGCGGGCGCGGGCGGCGCGGCGTCCGCCGTGGGGGGGCGGTCGGCGCGCGGGCGGTCGGCGCGCGGGCGGTCCGGGCGGGCGGGGCGCAGCGCGTCGAGGTGGCGCAGCGCCCCGAGCACCGCCTCTTCCTCCACGCCGAAGTCGACGAGGCAGGCGACCTCGGTGACGCCCGCGGCCGCCACCCGCTCCAGCATGGGCCGGCACTCGTCGGGCGTGCCGAACAGGGCGGCGGAGCGGGTGTAGCGCTCGAAGGCGTAGGCGACCATCCGCTCGCGCTGTTCCTCGGTGGTGGCGCGGCCCTCGGCGCTGCCCTTGCGCTGCACGTCCACCGAGGAGCGCACGTACGCGAGGAACGGCTCGCGGATGGTGGCCCGGGCGTGGTCCCCGTCCGGGTGGACGAAGGTGTGGAGCATCAAGGCGACGCGCCCGCCGTCGGGGTCGAGGCCGGCCGCGCGGCGCGCCTCCCGGTAGCGGTCGATCTTCGGGGCGAGGTCGGCGACCTCCCCGCCGAGGAGCATGGTGAGGACGCCGAAGCCCCGCTCGCCGGCCCATGCGAAGGTGTCGGGGTTGCCCGTCGCGGAGATCCACACGGGAAGCTCCGGCTGGACGGGGCGCGGGAAGGTGCGGGTGGCGACCGTCTCGCCCCGCCCGTTGACGCAGTCGATGGGCTCGCCCCGCCACAGGGCCCGCACCTCGTCCACGCGGCGGCGAAAGACGTCCCTGGCGTCGTCGAAGGTGCCGGGGGAGAGGACGAAGTCGTCCGGGTTCCAGCCGCTGCCGAAGGCGATCTCCACGCGCCCGCCCGACAGGTTGTCCACCATCCCCCAGGCCTCCGTCACCTCGAGCGGGTGGTGGAGGGGCAGGACCACGCTGCCCGCCCGCAGGCGGATGCGCTCGGTGACGGTGGCGAGGCCCGCGGCCAGCACCGACGGGTTCGGGTAGGGCCCGCCGAAGGCGTGGAAGTGGCGCTCGGGGAGCCACACGGCGGAAAAGCCCGCCGCGTCGGCGAAGCGGGCGGCCTCGAGGACGAGGCGGTAAAGGTCCGGCCGCGGCGCCTCCCCCGCGACGGCGGAAAAGAACATGAGGCTGAAGTCGAGGTCCCGCGCGGTGCGCTCGCCGGCGGCCGGACGCGCGTCGGCGGGGGCGATGGCGGCCTGCCGCCGCCGCGCCGCGAAGGCCGCGGGCCGCGGCACGGCGCCCTCGCCCCGCGCGCTGAGGAGCCGTGCCGCCCTCGCCTCCATCTCCCGTCGCGACGCGCTCATTCGCCTGCCACCGGCTGCGCCGCCGACCGGCCCGCGACGGCGCGCGCGAACCGGTCGACCGTGGGGAACTCGTAGAACATCGCCGGGTCCACCTCGACCCCCAGCCGCTTGCCCAGCCTTTCGGCCACGTTGAGCGCCTTGATGGAATCGAGACCGAACTCGGCGAACGCCGCCCCCTCGCCGAACCGCTCCGGCGGCAGCTTCAGGTACTCGCAGATCGTCTCGATCACGACCGCCTCGGCAGACGGCTGCGGCTCGGCCGCGGCGGCTGGCGCGGGGGGCGCCCCGGCCTCGAGGAGGTCGAGGTAGGCGGCGAGCTCCTCGTCGGTCAGGCGGGCGAGCTCGTCGGCGAGGTCGTCCGCCGCCTCGCGCGCGGCTGCGTCCGTCTCCGGCCCGTCCCGGGGCGCGTCCGCCGGCGGGCCGTAGGCGAGGGGCAGGCGGGCGAGCGCCTCCTCCGTGCCCTTCAGCGCCGCCACCTCCGCCTCGCCGCTGCCGAGGGCGTCGGCGAGGATCCGCAGCCCGTCCCGGGCGTCGATGGTGGCAAGGCCCTCGGCGGCGAGGTGGCGGAGCTTGCCCTCGGTCAGGAAGGCGTCGTGGCGCCACTGGGGCCAGGCGACCGCCACCGTCCGGCCGGCGCGCTCGCCCCGCGCCACCATCCGCTCGCGCGTGCGGGCGAAGGCGCCCTGAAAGGCGCAGGCGAAGGCGTAGTCCGCCCCGCCCGCAAGGCCGAGCCACGACGCGAGGGAGGAGCACAGCACGAACCAGTCGAGCTCCTCCTCGGCGAGCGCGGCGTCGAGGGCGCGCGTCCCCGCCACCTTGGCGGCCATCACCCGCGCGAGGCTCCCGGTCGACTTGCCCGCGAGGAGCCCGTCCTCCACCGTCCGCGCCAGGTGGACGACGCCGTGCAGGCGGCCGAAGGCGGCGCGCACGTCGGCGACGGCGGCGGCGAGGGCGGGCGGGTCGCAAAGGTCCGCCGCCCGGTAGAGGAGCTGGACGCCGGCCTCGCGCAGCCGCTCCAGCCGCTCCCGGGCCGCACCGTCCGGGTCGCTCCGGCCGATGACGGCGATCCGGGCGCGGTAGTCCCGGTGGAGGCGCTCGGCGAGGGCGCAGCCCACCTCGCCGAGCCCGCCCACCAGGAGGTACGCCCCGCCGATGCGGAAGGCGATGGTGCCCGCGTCCCCGGACGGGGCGACGGGGCGGATGGCGGGCACGAGCCGGGCGCCGCCCCGGTAGAGAACCTCCGGCGCCCCGTCCGCCGCGGCGAGCTCGTCCCGCACGATCCGAGCGGCGCGGACCGCGTCCGCCGGCCCCTCGATTCCCACCGCGCGCATGGAGACGGTGTCGCTCTCGTGCCCGACCGAGCGGGCGAGGGCGCCGAACGCCCCGTCGAGCGGCCGCTCCCCCGCCCGGTCGTGAAGGTGGAGGAGGCGCACCGGCGCGCTCGCCGTGCGAACGAGCGCCTTCGCGAGGAGAAGGCCCGGCGGCACGCCGTCCGGCCCCTCCGCGCGGTCCGGCGCAACCACCAGCGCAAAGCCCTCCGGACGGGCCGAGACGAGCCGCTGCGCGAGCGCGGCGAGGTCCGCCTCGGACCGCGGGTCGAGCCCCTCCGCCCCGCCGAGGGCGACCGCCTCGACCGGCCCGGGCGAGAGGGCGGACAGGCGCGCCGCGAGTGCGGCATCCGCCGACAGCACGACCGTGGCGGCCGGCCGCGCCGCACGGACGGCAGGCTCCGGGCGCCAGTCCCGCACGAAGAGACGGATCGCGACGCCGTGCTCGGCGGGCGGCGGCTCGCTCGCCCCGGCCGCGCCCGCGGACGATTGCCCCTCGCCCGGGCCCCCGGCGGCCGTCGGGCGCGCCTCGGGTGCGCGGGGGGGCGCCGCTGCCGCTCCTTCCTCGCCCTTGCCCGCGCGCGGATGCTCCCGTTGCTCCTCGCTCGCGGTGGCGGGCGCCCGCCCCCCGGCATCCGGGACGGGGAGCCAGTAGCGCTCGCGGCGGAACGGGTAGGTGGGCAGAGCCACCCGGCGCGGACGGCCCGGGAGGGCGAGCGCGCTCCAGTCGATGTCCGCCCCCTCCACCCACAGCGCCCCGAGGCGGGGAAGGTCCGCCCGGGCGAGGTGGTCGTCGAGCTCGCGCCGGCCCTCCGCCGTCTCCGACAGACCGCGCGCCGCGCGGCCCCCGCCGGTGAGGACGCCCGGCCCCGCCGACCCGGCGAGCCAGCCTTCCAGCTTTTCCACGAGGTCGGCGAGGTCGTCCGCGAGGACGGCGAGGCGGGCGGGCAGCGCCTCGCGCCCGACCCTCAGGGTGTGGGCGACGTCCGCGAGGGCGAGGTCCCCGGAGCGGATGGCCGGGAGGAGGTTCGCCGCGACGGTACGCAGGCGCTCCCCGTCGGCGGCCGACAGCACCACGAGATCCGGCAGCGGGCCGGTCGCGGGCGCCGGCGCGGGCGCGGGCGGGGAGGCGAGGACGACGTGGGCGTTGGCCCCGCCCGCCCCGAACGAGCTGAGGCCGGCGAGGAGCCGCCCGTCCGCCTCCGCCGGCTCCCACGGGATCGCCGCCGACGGCAGCGCGAACGGCGTCGCGGAAAAGTCGATGAGGGGGTTGGGCGTCGCGGCGTGGCGAGAGGGCGCGATCGTCCGGTGGCGGAACTGGAGGAGGATCTTGACGAGCCCGGCGACCCCCGCGGCCGATTCGAGGTGCCCGACGTTGGCCTTCACCGCGCCGAGGGCGCACGGCCGCGTCCGCCCCGCGCCGCCGAGCGCCTCGGTAAGGCCCGCGATCTCGATCGGGTCGCCGAGGGCGGTGCCGGTGCCATGGGTCTCCACGAAGGTGACCGCCTGCGGCGCGATGCCGGAGCGGGCGAGGGCGCGCCGGATCACCCGGGCCTGGGCCGCCGGGCTCGGCACCGTGAAGCCGGAGGTGCGCCCGCCCGCGTTCGCCGCCGTGCCGAGGATCACCCCCTCGATGGAAATGATTGCGATTTTGCTCTCCGCGGAGCG
>CAZJNX010000124.1:0-1053 GCA_964547415.1 uncultured Hyphomicrobiales bacterium | reverse complement strand
CCCCTCGATCCGGTCACCGTCCCGCTCGGCGGCCGACAGCGGCTTCAGGAGCACCGCGCCGACGCCCTCCCCGTCCACGAACCCGTCAGCCCCCTCACCGAAGGCACGGCACTCCGCCCCGCGCGAGACCATGCGCGCCTGGGAGAGGTTCACGAGCTGGCGCGGGTGGAGGAGGAGGTTGACCCCGCCGGCGATGGCCGCCCCGCACTCGCCCCGCCGGAGGCTCTCGCAGGCGAGGTGGATCGCCGTGAGGGACGCCGAGCACGCCGTGTCGACGGCGAGGCTCGGCCCGGTGAAGTCGAGCTGGAAGGAGACGCGGTTGGCGATGCCCCAGGGGCTCGTCGCCGCGGCGTCGGCGTGGCCGGCCGTCCACGCCTCGGCGGCCACCCACTGGTAGGGCGCGTTCATGACGCCGACGAAGACGCCCACGTCCCCGCCGTCCGGGGCGGCGGCTGCGGCCCGCGCCTTGAGGAGGGCGGGAGCGTAGCCGGCGGCCTCGAGGGTGGCCCAGGCGGTCTCGAGGAACAGCCGCTCCTGGGGGTCCATCACCTCCGCCTCGAGGGGCGAGATGTTGAAGAAGAGCGGGTCGAACCGGTCCACGTCCGCGATGAAGCCGGCCCAGCGGGTATAGCTGCGGCCCTCCGCGCCCGAGGGATCGAAGGTCGCGGCCGCGTCCCAGCGCTCCGCCGGCACCTCGCCGATGGCGCTGTCCCCGCCCGCGAGGAGCCGCCAGAACGCCTCCGGGTCCGGCCCGCCGGGAAAGCGCCCGGCGAACCCCACGATGGCGACGGGCTCGTCCCCGCCCGCGGCGGACGCCGCCGCCACGAGCCGCGACCCTCCTCCGGCGGGCGAGGCGGTCGCGCCCTCCTCCGGGGCGGGCAACGGCGCCGTGGCGTCGGACGGATCCGCGCGGGGCGGCGCCCCCGATGCGGGAGCCGCCTCGCCTGCCGCGGCGGTCGCGCCCTCCTCCGGGGCGGGCAACGGCGCCGTGGCGTCGGACGGATCCGCGCGGGGCGGCGCCCCCGATGCGGGAGCGGCCTCGCCTGCCGCGGC
>CAZJNX010000123.1:0-14382 GCA_964547415.1 uncultured Hyphomicrobiales bacterium | reverse complement strand
GCGGACACCCGCCACGCCGGAACGACAGCGTCAGATCAAGTCCATACTTCTACAACTGATCCAGCGCAGGAATGATGTTGGCTGGATGTCGGTCGCCAGCACGTCTCGGAAGCCAAAATCCACTGCCGTTAGCGCCAGGGTGCACCAAGTGTCGGCGTCGAGCCCTGCATCCCTGACGGCTGCCGGTACGGTCGCTCGCGCTCGCCTTTCCATGTCGGGAAATGACAGGCGGACGAGCCCCATGGTCTCGGCATTGTTCTGCACGCGCGGGCGGCGGAAGAGCTCGCGAAGAAGGAACATCTCCGCCAGCAGCTCGGGTTTTTCGGCCATTTCGCGGCCGCCCCATCCCCTTCCGCGCCAGACATCGGCCGCGAAGTTTTCCAGTTCGACGTGCCGGGACAGCCGCGAAACGAGGTCGACCCAGCGGACCGCCTCCCCGGCCCCGGCGAGCGTCTTCTCGATCGCAGCGATGTCATCAGCAAAGAGATCCGGGATCTGCCGCAGTTTCTCTAGCTTGGCCAGAAGTTTGGCGCGCTCCTCGGCGTCCGGCCCCGTCTCCTCCTGCACCGCATGATACAGGAAGGCGCGCACCAGGTTCCGCTCCGCGTCCTGCTGCAGCTTGGCGGCGAGACGCGCGGTTCCCTGCCGGCTGTCGGAGAAGGTGAGCATGCGGCGCCCGGCAGCCGGAAGCCCCGGTTCCCCCGCCGGCGCGGCGAACCCCTCCAGCATGAGCGGCACGGCGTTGCCCATGAAGAAGGCCGGTCCGTAGCGCTGGGGCATCAGCCGGGCGTCCGCCGCGCCCGCGCAGCAGCCGCGCTCCGCCGGCTCCTCGATCACGTCGAGCGCGACCACCCGGCCCTCCTCGGGCGGACCGTTGCCGTAGAGCGCGCCGTCCTCCACCGACAGGTGGCGCACACGCGGGCCACCGGAGGCGGGGCGCAGGAGAACCCGTCCGCGCGCGACCGGTCCGGTCTCGTCGTCGGGGTCCGGTTCGATGTCGGCCGCGAACTCGTCGAAGCCGTCCTCCCGGCACGGCTCGAGGTGGTCGAGCGCGCCGTAGGCGATCGCGGCCTCGAGGTGCCCGGTGCCGCACTCGGTGCAGGCCTTGAGCTCGAAGGTGGGGGCGCCGCAGGTGCAATGGTCGCGTCGCTTCAGCCAGATCTGCCCGAAGCCCCAGTCCTCGCCCGCCTCGACGAGTTCCGGATCGCGTTTCGGACACGCCGGATCCACGCAAACCCACATGCCGCCCTGCGCGCGGTGGAAGAGGTGAGCGTGCCAGGGGAGGAGACGGTGACCGTCTCCAGGGTCACGCGCGCGGGCGGCCGCCGCCAGGATCGCCTCGGCACGCGCCCTGCGCGCCCGGTCGTCGCCGCCTTCGCCCGGCGGCGACACCATGTCCGCGAGGACCGGCAGCGTGCAGCCGCCGCCCTCGAGCGCAGCGCGCGCCGCCTGGATCCGCGGATGGATGGACAGGCGCTCCCACAGGACCGTCTCATCGAGCCCCTCGAGCGAAGCCGGATCGATCGGGTGATCGTGGCCGGGTCGCGGCAAGGGCCGGGACAGCGGCTCCCCCTCGATCACGCGCACGCGGTCCGTGGAAACGCCCGCAAGGTCGGCGACGAACGCCTCGAGCCGATCCCTCGTCCCCTCGCCCTCGCTGATGGTGGCCGAGGTCGCCATCAACCGCACGTCCTCCGGCGCGACACCGAACGCCGCCCGCACGCGGCGCAACAGGAGCGCCATCTCCGCCGCCTGGGCGCCGATGTAGCCGTGCGCCTCGTCGAGCACGATCCAGCGCAACAGCCCCTCGGATGCATCGAGGAGGGACCGGTCCTGTGCTCTCAGGAGGAGGTACTCGAGCATCGTCACGTTGGTGACGAGGATCGCCGGCGGCTCTTCCCGGATGCTGCGGCGGTCACCCAGCTCCGCGGGCGCGAGCTTGCGGGTGACCTGCGCCTGCCGTTCCGGCGTGAGGCCGTTGTAGAGCGCGAAGCGCAGGCGCTTCCTCGTGGGCGCCGTCCACGCGGCGAGCCGCTCGCGCTGGGATTCGATGAGGGCGTTGAGCGGGTAGATCACGATCGCCCGCACGCCGACGAGCCGGCCGGAGCCCGGCGTGCGGAGGAGGTCGTCGAGCATCGGCACCATGAAGCATTCGGTCTTGCCCGAGCCTGTGCCCGAGGTGACGAGGCAAGACATTCCCTCGCGGGCGGCCTCCCAGGCGGCGAGCTGGTGCGCATAGGGCGTGAGGTCGCGAGGCATGCGCGCCGCCTCGGCGCCGTCGAGCGCGTCGATGAGGTCCGGGTGCAGGAGGTCGCCGGCGAGCTCGCCCAGCGTCCGGTCCGCCGGTTTCCATGCCCGCCGGGCCTCCAGCACCGGCTCGGCGAACAACGAGTCTTCCTCGCCCGGCGCGGCGGACAGGCGGCGCAGGAGCGCCCGGTTCAGCGCCTCGGGACGCAGGCGGCCCTGCGCCACGACGGCTGCGGCCGAGCGGGCGGTGACGCGGTCGAGCGTCTCGGACAGGCGGGCGGACATCAGGGCAGATATCTCCGTGCGGCGAACTCGACGGCGGCCGGCATCGCCTTGTCGAAGTAGTCGGGATCGACGAGGCGCAACTTGAGAAGGCTGAGGATCGTCCGGAGGTCGGGCGGCACGCGCGCGCCGACGGCGATCTCAGCCGCCATGAGCGGGGCGTCGACGACGGGTTGCAGCGACTCGTGGAAGACGAGGTTGCCGGGCCGCGCCGGCGGTTCCATCGCGGTCATCCCGCTGGGCAGACGGACGAAGCGGCGCGCCGCCGCCTGTGCGAGCTCGACGAGGCGGCTTGCCGGGTCCGCGACGATGTGGCGGGCGAGGTCGGCGGCGGGGCGGCCCTCTAGGAACAGATGCACCAGCCCGGCCTCGGCGAGGGCGCGGCCGACGTGGCCGGCGAGCTCCGGACGGACGGCGAGGACGGAGACGATCCGGCGAGCGAGGGCAGCGTCGGCATCCGCCGCCGCTTCCCGCGCGTCCTCGATCACGCTTCCATAGAGCGCCGAGAGCTGGCGATGCTCCGTCTCCACGGCACGGCGGACAGCCGCCAGCGGCACGACCGGCCAGAACAGCGGTGCTGCGAGGTCGAGCGACAGGACGTCGGCGAGATCCTCGCTGGGGCAGGCGAGCGCGAGGCGCACCGCGGCCGCCGGAACACGGACGAGCGCCTGGACCTGGTCGAGAATGCCCGCGTCGCCTCCCCGCGCGGCCGCCGCTATCGGCTTCCACGCCGCCGCCCACGCCGGGCGCCCGCCCTCCTCGAGGAGCCGCTCCCATCCTTCCGCGTACGCAACGATCCGCTCCTCCCGCGTGCGGGGGCCGGACGCATTCGACGCGAAGACGGCCGCGCGCTGGGGCACCCCGTCGAGCCGGGACTGGACGAGGAGGGGACCGGCGCTGCCCTTGGCGACATCGGAGACATCGACCGGACCGTCCGTCTCGGCCTCGATCCGCCGTTCGTTGTCCGGATCGCCGAGGTCGAGCGCGTGAAGGACAATGCGCCCGCCCCGCCCGCCCTCGCGAGCCCTTTCCGGATCGATCGGCATGTCCCGCGGCAGGCCGAGATGCAGGGTTCCCTCGGGCGTCAGCAGCGTCCCGTCCCGGTATCGGCGGATCCTGAGTGCCGGCCCCTCCTGTCCGTCGACGATGACCCGGAGCCTGACCTCCGCGTCTGGCGTATCCTGGGCAAGCATCGCGCGCACCAGCGGCAGGTGGGCAGACAGGGCGACCTCGCCGGCCGCCGCGATCCCGAAGGGCGGCTGACCCACGAGGCGGAACTGCAGGTCGCCGCCGCGACCGGGCGGAAAGATCGCCCGCCAGCCGCGCAGCTCGTCCACCGCGAGCGGCAGGGTGGCCTCGGCACGTCGCCCCTGCGGATCGAGGAGCATTCCCCGTGCGGCGGGCCAGGGGGCCACCAGCTCCAGGCTCGCCCCCGTCTCGGCGTCGGAAAGGCGCAGGTCGACTTCGCCCGGCGGCCGCCCTGCGAGGGGAAGGACGAGGCGCCCTCGCCCCCCGGTCAGGGTCTCGCGGGTCGTCGCGTCGCCCGCCGCGAGCGTGGCGCGAACGCTCGCCTCCAGTCCCTCGGCCTGGAGCTCTACGCCCTCTGCCGTCTCCCGAAGGACGAGGCGCGTCGCCTCGGGCAGGCGGACGATGCGAAGCCGCGCACGCGTCCGGGCGCCCTCGCGCCACTCCAGCGTCATCGCCCCGAGCCGCGCCGGATTGCCGGTCGTCGTGCGCAGGGACCGCGCCGGAAGGGGCGCGAGCCCGCGCGCCTCCGTTTCGCCGTGGACGGTGGGTGTGCCGAGGTGGACGAGCCCCCGTCCCGACCGGGTGCGCCAGCCGGGGAGCGTCGGTCCGACGGCAACGAGACGGGCCGCCGGAGCGTCTTCCTCCGCGCCGGTCACGATCTCGCAGGTCGCCTCGCCGAGGCGCACCGCGCCGCTTCCCGACATGCGCCACAGGTTCCCGCCCGGCGCCTCCTCCGGACCGGTCACGGAAAGGCCGTCCGCCGCCTGCGGGGCCGCGTCGGACGGCGCGAGGATCCAAAGGGCCGACCCGCGCGTGCGCGGCTCGCCGCCGCCGACCGGGCGGAGGATCGCCGGCGCGGCATCGGCGTCCTCGCCATCCGCCTTCCACAGCCCGAGCTCCTCGTCCGGGCTCGGCTGCGGTGGACAGACCAGGATCTCGCCGACGGTCCGGCCGTCGGCGAACGCGGTGAGGGCGAGCGGTTCCTCGAGCGGAAGGGGATGGATCGCTCCCCCGCTGCCGCACAGGCAGCGCACGTCCCAGCCGACCTCGTCCGGAATCGCGGCGAGTATGAGCCCGCCGAGTGCCTCGGCGGCGCCGCCGGCGGGCAAGAGGCGCAGCCTGAGGCCGGACGCGGCGGCATCCAGTTCGGCCCTCGCGATCCGCGCTCTGGCCGCGACGCGGACGAAGGAGCGCCATCGTCCGTCCTCGCCCCGATGAAGCTCGCGGGTGGCGATGGGGATGCCGAGCCGGGGCCGCTCGGCCCGTTCCGCAGCGAGCGCCGGCCTGATGAGCGTCTCGAGCGTTTCGGTCGAAAGGCGCAGCGGCATGTCGCTCCGCCAGCCTTCGACGTTTCGGTCGAGCCACCGCTCCGCGGCCTGTGCCGCGAAATCCTCCGGCACGAGGGCGCGGAGGCGAGCGAGGGAGGCGGCGAGTTCCGCCAGCAGCCGGGTCGTGTCGCGGTGCCGGAAGGTCTGCGGAAGGCGCGCCACCTGGACCGCGGCAAGGCGTTCGGCGAGATCGGGCGACTCGTGGGCCCCTTCCGCTTCGATGGCGGCGAGCGTGGCGAGCGTGGCGCTGCGGTAGATGCCGCCGTCCCGGGCGAGCAGCGCGTCGGGCATGCCGCCCTCGACCATGAGGGAATAGAGGAACAGGCGATGGCCACCCTCGGCCAGTCGCACACGCCGCCCCCACCAGGCGAGGCCCCGTTCGACCAGCGCATGCAGAAGGCCGAGGTCTTCCGCGAGCTTCACGGGCTCGCACACGAACGCCCAGGTGAGCTGGCCACCCAAGAAGTCGGCGTGAATGTGCTCGGCTGCCCACAGGACGAACTGGGCGGCGGTCCGCTCTTGCTCCGGCGCGACCTCCAGCCTCGTGCGCAGTGCCCTCTGCAACTCCGCCCGCCGCGTCTGAGAGCATGCGTAGGCGTGAAGCGGGCGCCCGTCCGGCCGCTCCAAGCCTGCCTCCTGCACCAGTCGGCTTGCGAGGTCCATCGGTCGCCCTCGAACGGCGTGGTTCATGGCTCCTCGCTCCTACGCGGAAAAGATCAGGGTCGAATCAGGTTGAAATCCATCAGGAGGATTTACAGTCTCTGCGGCTCTCCGCTCGTTTCAGTGACGCTGTCGACATCGATTGCGCGCGCTCACGTATTGTGCCGCAATCGGACCGGTGAGCGCCCGGATGCCCGGCGCGAGCGGCGTTGTCATCTTCGGGGCTGTTGGTCCGCTGTGGTGGCCGCTCATCGGCCGGCCTCCTCGAGCCGGTCCCTCAGGATCCGCAAGTACGTGTGCGCCCGCTCGTGCAGCCAGTCGATCGCAGCCGGCCAGTTGTTGCGATCCTTCATGTCGGTCTTGTGCTGCCGGACGAGGAAATGGCCGAGGGCGCTCGGGCCGAAGGGCGCGCCGAGGTCCGCCGCGAGGGTGTCGGCCAGCGGTGCGAGGCGCTCGGCGACCTCTTCGGGACCGCCGCGCCGGGGGCCACGCACGAAGATGCCAACGGAGTCCTGCGCAAGAAAGATCGAGACGTTGAGGGCCGCATCGACCGCGATCCACACGAACGGAATCGCGTAGCTCTCCCCGGGGGCGTAGGTGCCGAAGGCGAGGTTGCGGTCTTGCGGGTACCTCTCCAGGTAGGCCTGCCAGAAATCGCGGCGGAAGGCGGCGAGGGTGCCCTCGGCGACCGAACGGCTGGCGGCGGTCCTGAGGCGACGCTCGAACGTGTTCGGCTTTTCAAGGACGTCGAAGACCGGCGCGATGCGACTCTCGTCGATCCTGACGGCCCGGACGCGGACCGCGAAGAACGAAAAGCCGTCGGCCGTGTGCTCGTTGAGCCACTTGATGGCCGACAGGTGCGCCGATCGAAAGTCTGCGGCAACCCAGACGACAGTGCGCACCTCGAGACCGGCCATGTAGGTGAGGATCTGGCCGAGATGCCGGTGGTCGGCTTTCTCGAGCTGGTTCTCGATCAGGACGCGCGTATCGTCGTCGCTGCGGGCGATGATGTCGGCGAAGAACTCCTCGACCTGCACCTCCCGGTCCTCGAAGGCGAGCGACAGGCCGATGGCGTCCCCGAGCGCGTCGAGGTTCTCGGCGAGCCACGGGGTGAAGATGCCGGCTTCGTCCGGCCACGCCTCGCGCAAGGGACGGTCCTCCAGCCGGCCGAGGGAAGGGAGGCTCATCGGGGCGCCCGGTCGTTCGCGGGGATGCGGGTCATGTGGCCTCCGAGGGCGATGGCATCGCCGGGGCCGCTTACTGCGGCCGGTGTCGGGACAGGGGTTCGATCTCGATGGTGCCCTGGCGGATGATGCCGGAGATCGCGCCCCGGAAGTCGACGGGGGCGGCCACCGTGTCCTTGAGGAAGCACCATTCGTGGCGCTGGTTGAACGTGAAGGCGGCGCAGCGGCGGTCGGCGAGGCAGGAACTCTCGCAGGTGCCGTAGGGGACTTCCTTCACGATCCGGTAGTCGCCGCCGGGAAGGTCCGTGCCCGGAAGGCGGGAGACGGTGCGTCCGCCGCGCCCGACCTCCGGGCCGCAGGTGCCGCTCCGGCGTACCTGCAGGGCCGTCAGCGCATCCACCGTGGGTCCCACCGGGTCGAGGCCGCTGCCGGTCGCCCTGTTGAAGCGGTCGATGGCGAACGCGGTGTTGCTTCCCCAACGGCCGTCGATCTCGCCGGGCCCGCAGCCGAGGCGGGCGAGGTTCACCTGGATGAAGCGCACGAGGTCCTCGCCGCCAGGCGTCATGTCAGCGACGAGGCGATCGATGACCTGCGACTCTTCGGCGACGATCAGGAGGCGGTCGCGGTAGGAGATCTCCATCGCGAAGGTGAAGATGCCGTTGGAAATCTGGCCCCGTGCGCTGCTCGCGGCCTCGTAGACGCCGAAGCCTTCGACGCGGCAGATCCCGCGGCGCTGGTCGCACGCGATGGACGGCTCGCCGCGAACGGCATAGCGGCGATCGGGCCAGCGACGGGCGAACCGGCCGATGTCGTCGATCACGTCCGGGCGCGACAGGCGGTTGCCGTGATAGTCGACGGACGAGGCGTACGCCGCGTGCGCGTGGGCCATGTACTGGGGGTTCGGCGCGCTCACGGCCTCGAAATGCCGGCGAACGAAGCGTGCCGCCAGGACCTCCGGCGACACCTCCCGCGGCTTCGGCGCTTGCGCGACGTTCCCGTCCGCCGGACCGTCCCCTTCCAGCGTGACGAAGGCGATGCCGACCTCCCGGCCGGTTTCCTCCGTCAGCCAGTTCATGTCCTCGGGCCCGGCGGACGTCGCGAACAGGATCGCACTGAGCGGCAGGCCGAGATCGGTGAGGTAGGCGCCGACCACCGCGTTGCCGGCGCCGGTCTCCGCCGTCGCCCCGTCGCGCTCGACCCAGGCGGCGTGGAAGCTGACCATGCCCATGACGCTCTTCAGCCGCTGCGGGCCGGCGAGCCAGGCGAGCGCGCACGCGGACGTACAGATCGCGCCGGGTGGCACCGCGGTCGCGAGCTGTCGCATCCGTATGGTCTCGCCGATGACGAGTCCGGTGAGAAGGTCGCCCCCGCCGCTGTGGAAGACGACGATCCCGTCGCTCACGTTCGAAATGGCTCGTCGAAAGGCCTGCTCGTCACCCCGTTTGAACTCACCGGTCACGTGGATGAAGGCGAGGCCGTCGGATCGGGTCACCTCGATCGTGGCCGCTCCGGCGGGCCGTCCATGCACCAGTGCGGCGAGAATGAACAGAAGGATCAAGCCCTGCCGCATGCAGTGGTCCTTCCCGGCCTCATGCAACATCTGCGTCCGATCGTGGGAAATCTCGGAAGGCCGACACGCGCACGTGCGGTACCATGGCCCCGACGGGGTCGGCTGTCCGACATCTTTCCGGTGCTTCCGCTCATGGAGCGGCGCGCGCCGGAAAGACACGCGTCAGGTAGGTGCGGTCGAGGAGCATGTCGCGGTTCTCGCAGCTCGTCTCCGGTGAAGTACAACGGACCGATGCGGGAGGCGTTCAAGACGCATTCACCCGCACCGGTCGACCACGGGGTGACGCTGGTCGCCTCCACCGACCGGTAGAACTGGGCGTGGAAGGAGCGGAAGCTCTCGTAGTGGGCGCGGTCCCTGGGCTTGTGCAGATTGAGGATGGCGAGCACGATCCCGGGGCGCTTCTCGTCGCGGCCGACGCGGCTCGTCGCCTGGATGTACTCGGCGGCTGACTTCGGCTGCCCCTGGACCAGCATCAGGCCGAGGCGGGTGATGTCGAGGCCGACCGAGATCATGTTGGTGGCGAGCGCCACGTCCACGAAGCCCTCGTCGCCGATCGAGCGGGCGAGCTGGTCCTTGTAGGCGGCGACGTCGTCCGTCGATACGCGGGAGGTGAGCTCGACGGGCGCGCCGATGGTCCGGTCCGCGAACGGGACGTCCGGCGGGTCGAGGCGGCGGCGGCTGCGACCGTACGCCATCAGCTTGGCGCGGACCTCGTCCTCCACGATGCGCCGGGCGCCGCCGAGCTCCCTCAACGCGTTGAAGGAGCACACGGCGGTCAGGTACGGGTCGGCCGGCGACGCCTCACCGGTGACGCCGACGGCCTCCTGCTCGGCGCGGGCGGCGGCCATCAGGCTGATGAGCGCCTTCAGGAAGACGACGCGCGGGCCCTGGCCGAGGGCGGCGAGGCCGACGTAAAGGCGCGGCGGCACCTCCTCGGGCTTGCGGACGATCGCGAACCAGCTGTCCTCCCGGTCGATGCCGGGCGGGGGGAAGATGGCCGTGTCCGGGCGGTCGAAGAGGTGCGTGATCTGCTTCTCCGCGCGCCGGACGGTGGCGGTCGACGCGACGATCTTCGGGCGGACTGCGCGGCCGTTCACCGTGCGCGTCGACAGGGCGTCGATGGCCGCCTCGTAGAGGCCCGCGATGGTGCCGAGGGGGCCGGAGATGAGGTGGAGCTCGTCCTGAATGACGAGGTCGGGCGGCGGCAGGCACTCGCCCTCCGCGAACGGGTGGCCCTCGCCCGGGCGGTCGGCGCCGCGGCAGCCGTGGTCGTGCACGATGCGGTCGACGTGGCCGAAGAAGGCGCCGACGGCCGCCCGCCACGGGAGCTGGGCGAACTTGTCGACGGTCGCGATCAGGAAGGCGGGCAGGCGGTTGTAGATCTCCTCGTCGACCGCGAGCACGGGCAGCGGATCGCCCTGGCTGAACTCGCAGTCGATGTTGGCGCAGGTGATCGTCATGCGCGAGGGCGCCTGCCAGTTCGGCCACATGTCGAAGTTGCCCGGCCCGATCGGGTGCCGGCACCACGGGCACTCGCGGATCGGCGCCGGCGCGCTCTCCCGCTGCGGGCGCCGCTGGTAGGCGCGTACCTGCGTGACGGCCCTGTCCTCTCCCGTGTCGCCCCGGCCGCCGAGCCAGTTGGGGGAGCCCTTCGAGCCGATCCACAGGCCGATCTCGATCGGCCAGTCGCCGAGGATGGCGCGGCCACCGTCGTCGCGCCAGGCGGGGCTCTTGCGCATCAGCTCGAGGGCGCACACGACGCCGGCGGCGCGGGAGAGCTGGTCGAGCGTCAGGAGGCGCAGGGTGTAGCGCATGACGACGGTGACGCCCGCGCCCAGGTAGCCGCCGTGGACGATGCGGCGGTGGGCGATCTCGTAGGCGGACAGGCCGAGGTAAGCCTCCGTCTTGCCGCCGCCCGTCGGGAAGAACAGGAGGTCGACGGTCTCCCTGTCCGGGTGGGTGCGGTCGGTGAGGCCGGCGAGGTTGAGGAGGATGAAGGCGAGCTGGAACGGGCGCCAGGCGGGGTCGTCGACCTTCAGGCGCTTTTCGAGGGCGCTCGCCACCGCCTCGTTCATGGCGCGGAAGGCGAGGCGGGCGTTCTCGTCGCTGGCGAGGAGCGCGATGCCTTCCGCGATCCGCCGCTGCGCCGCCTCCTGGCCGGCGATCAGGCGTTCGGCCGTTTCGCGCCGCCTCGGCACGCCGTCGAAGGCGGACAGCTTGCCCCGCTCGCTCGCGATGAACGCGGCGTAGGCCTCCGGGAACGGGCGAAGGGCATCGGCGAGCGCGTCCGCGCCCTCGGCGGCGCGGGCGGCGAGCTTCTTCATGGAGAGGGGGACGCCGATGGCCTTCAGGGCGTCGTTCTGGTCGACCTTCTCCACCTCCGCCTCGGGCATCGGGTCGGTCCAGACCCGCTCGACGGTCCCGTCGGCGCTCTTCGGCCAGGCGACGGAGGTGTTGCGGCCGGTGCCCCAGCTCTGACGTCGCGGTAATGGAGGTCGTGGAGGCGCAGGTCCTCCTCGTCCGACGCGTAGCCGGTGAGGTCCATGGCCGGCAGGAAGCCGCCCTCGGCCTCGAGGGTGAGGCGGACCTGGAAGGCGTAGGACACGTCCCCGAAGCGCCGCGCCGCCACCGGTCGCTTGTTGACGACGGTCACGGTCACCGACACGACCTCGTCAAAGCCGCCGCCCGCGAGCCGCCGCACCGCCGGCACGGCGAAGGCCGAGACGACGAGACCGCCGCCCGCCCGCTGCGGCGCGGCGGAGTTCTCGACCGGAAAGTCCATCCAGCGGGGCGCGGCGGCGAGGGTTGCCGGGAGGTCGACCGTCACGGGGCGCCGTCGGGGCACGCGCACCCACACGGCCTCGTCGGCGGCCTTGCGTTCCTCGTCGGTGCCGCCGCCGTCCTTCTCGAGCACGCTCCCGGCGATCGGCGGCTCCGCCCGGTAGTCGCCCCACTCGACGATCGCCGTGACGCTCCGCGTGCCCTTGGGCACGAGCACGGTCAGGCCGAGGCTGGTCGGGCGGATGCGCCGGCGCACGGTCGGGCTGTCGGCGGCCGTCTCGTCGTCGCCCGCGCCGGTGATGCCGGCGCCGTCGGTCGTCTCGTCGTCGGGCGTGGTTTCGCCGAGGAGGGTCTTGAGGCTGTCGTCGTCGTCGTCGGGCGCGGCGAGGGGGGCCTCGTCGGCGGGGACGAGGTAGCCGGTGAGGTACCAGCGCGAGGGCAGATCCTTCAGCCGCTCCTCGGCGAGGTCGGCGTCCTCCGGGAACGGGCCGATCAGGTCGCGCCGGAGCGTGTCGACGAGACGGCGACGGACGGTCGGTGCGTCGGCTGAAGATGTCGAGCTTGCCTGCATCGTCGTTCCCGCGGCGGGTTGCTGTTGCGACTGTGGCGATAAGGAGGGGGAGCCGTCAACCAGTGCTGACAGGAGCTACGTCCGCATCTGACGTTTCGGCGTTGCCGGCCTCCACGCGCGCCTCCCGCTTCGCCTTGACTCTCTCCAACATGTCTCCTACCATTCTCCGCACGGTCTCGGATGAGGAGGGCCCGATGGCATTCAGACTGCCGGCGTTCAGCCGGTTCATCGACCAGCTGCACGCGGCGGGCATCAAGACCGGCACCGCGCGCGGCTTCTGGGGCGGCATCAACGACGACGGCGAGATCGTCGTCACGGCGTGGACGGACGCGCAGGAGAACGGCCGCTTCGGCATCTGGCGACCGCGCACGAACCACGGCGGCCTGAAGGACGCCTGGGACACCGGGCTGATCCGGGAGGGCACCGAGGTGCGGCTGATCCTCTTGCGGCAGCGGGGCAACGCGCCGCTGGGGGCTCCACGCTCCATCGGGGGGGCCGGCCTCGTGAAGGGGCGCTGGCGGGTCGTGGAGATGCGTACCGGGCACGACGGCGCGCGCGGGGCCTACATCGAGTTCATCGAGGGAACGGAGGACGGGAAATGACGGACATCGTGCAGACCATTCGCGATCGGGGCTTCCGGTGGGCGGCGACGCTCCGGGAGGACGAGGAGCACGGGTTCCGCTTCGACTACGCGCCGGACGTGCGCTCCGCGACCAACGTGGTCTACGTGGCGGTGCAGGACGGAGCGGATCGGGCGCTCTACGTGGGCAAGACCGTGGACTTCCGCTACGCTCGGTACAACTACGGCCACGTGCGCTGGCTGCGCGGGGAGAAGGGCAACAGCGAGGGCCAGCGGCTGCGCTGGGTGGCGGCCGTGCGGCGGGCGCCGGTGCACTTCTACGTCGAGAACGTCCACGGGCCGCTGGAGATCGCCGAAGCCCGGCTGATCGCCGAGCTCGATCCGGAGCTCAACGTTACCGGCGTTCGCCGCGCCGCGTTGGCACGGTCGGGAGCCGGCGAGGCATGGGCAGCGTCCAACGGCCGTGCCCCCCGTCGGCGCTGTCTCCGTGACGGCGCTGAACCTCGTGGAGCCGGTCACGGCCGGCCCCACTCCTCCTCGATCACCTCGCCCGTTCGGTAGAAGCGGCGGACGCGGCCGACGAACGTCTCGAGGTAGACGCTCCCGGCGCGGAGGCGGTTGGCCGACCCGCAGTCTGACGACGTCGGGTACTGGGCTGACGGCGCTCAAGCAACGAATGCGTACGCTTCTGACGCTGCAAGCTACTCTTCGGATTGCTCCTTATGGATAGTCATCAGTGCACCGATCACGTCGGATACCGTTGATGCGCCGATCTCCTCCGCGAGGGCATCAGTGGCAAGACCCATGCCTAGTTCATCCCATTGAGCTTTGCTCAGGTGTGTGCCGAAGCACAGCCTAGCTAGGCGAGCCACATCAGATCTCGATAGCTCCAAAATGAACTGATAGTATTCGTTGAGTATAGCGCTCCCCTGCCACTTGATCTCTAGCCCTTGCGAGGAGCTCGCAAAATACACCTCGCCCCTTTGATAATATCTTGGGTCAGGTTTGGCGGTCTGCAAGTCAGGTTGGCCGAGATCGTGGCCGCCCATATCTCTCCTCCAACCCCGAGCTATCAATTTCATCTGCTTGCACTCTTGTGTGAAGCCTACCCTGAAGAGTCAGGATGAATTTTCATCCTCAAGAAGTAGGGCGTTCATGCCCTTGGCCGAGGCGCGCCGTCTCCGAGATCTGCGTTTGGGGGGCTGTTCGCCGCGCTCCTCGGCGGCGCAGGTGCGGTTGAGGTCCAGGAGGCGGGCGAGGACCTCGTCGCGGAAATCGGAGGGCCAGAAGAGGCGACCCTGGTAGGCGTATTCGTGCTCGTCGGCCTAGACGAGGTGGCGGGGGGCGGCGGTCTCGGCGAGATCGCCGCCCGCTTCCTGTCGGCCGTGCCGGCACGGCCGCGGGTCCGGCGGCTGTTGTCGACCGAGCCGGTCCGCGTCGACCGCACGCTGATCGAGGCGTGGGCCTCCATGAAGAGCATCCGGCCGAAGGGGGGTGGCGACGGTCCGGACGCTTCGTCCGGCGGTCGCAATGCGCCGGCGGACTTCCGAGGCGAGAGGCGCTCGAACGCCACGCACGCCTCCACCACCGACCCGGACGCGCGGCTCTACCGGAAGGGGCCGGGCATGGAGGCGAAACTCGCCTACCGTGGCCACGCCCTCATGGAGAACCGGTCCGGCCTCTTCGTAGATGCCCGCGTGACGCGGGCGGACGGCCATGCCGAGCGCGTCGCCGCGCTGACGATGATCGAGCCGTTCGCCGACCGGCCCCGTCCGGTCACGCTCGGTGCCGACCGGGGCTACGACGCGGAAGACTTCGTGAACGAGTTGCGCTCCATGAACGTCCGGCCCCATGTCGCGCAGACCCTCTGCCGGGACCGGGGGGCAACTGTGTTTTTTGAGCTCGGGCTCACCAAGGCGAGGTCGATCCAC
>CAZJNX010000122.1:0-14470 GCA_964547415.1 uncultured Hyphomicrobiales bacterium | reverse complement strand
GCGGGCTCGTCGCCATCCTCGACGCCGACAAGGAAGGCTTCCTGCGCTCCGAGACCAGCCTCATCCAGACCATCGGCCGTGCGGCGCGCAACGTGGACGGCAAGGTGATCCTCTACGCCGACGGCATGACGGGCTCTATGGAGCGGGCGATCGCCGAGACCAACCGCCGCCGCGACAAGCAGCTCGCCTACAATGCGGAGCACGGCATCACGCCCGAGAGCGTGCGCCGCACCATCGGCGACATCCTCGAGAGCGTCTACGAGCGCGACCACGTGCGGGTGGACGCGGGCCTCGCGGAGGACGCGAGCCTCGTCGGCCACAACATGCAGGTGACGGTGGAGGACCTCGAAAAGCGCATGCGGGACGCGGCGGCGAACCTCGAGTTCGAGGAAGCCGCGCGCCTGCGCGACGAGATCAGGCGGCTGAAGGAGACGGACCTGTTCGTCTCCGACGACCCGCTCGCCCGCCAATCCGCGGTGGCGGCCGCGGCGGGCGGCTACGCCGGCGAGCGCCCCTACGGCAAGGCCGCCAACATGCCCGCCACGCGGGCACGCAAGCCCGTCCCGGGCGAGGTGGGGCCGGGCACCGACCGCGGCCGCGTCCGCCGCGCCGGCAACGGCGGCGCGGACGGCGGCGACGAGACCGACCTTCCCCCCAGCCGCGCGCGCAAGAACGACCTCGACGAGATGACCGTGAAGCGCACCGAGCGCTACCGCAGGAAGGACGCCCCGGCGAGCGAGGGCGAGGAGGAGCCCGGCCCCGTCAGGCGCCACAGGATCGGCGCGGGCTCCTACGAGGACCCCGTCGAGGAGAAGCGCCGCAAGCGCCGCCCCCGCAAGACCGGCCGTCCCGGCAATTGACGGCGGCCGGCGTGCGCGGCGACCTGGCGGCCCCTCTCCCGGTCAGACGATCGGGACATCGGCGGTGACGCGGTGGTCGCGGACGAGGAAGGCGGCCTCGCCGGTCGCGTCGATCAGCGGCACGTCGTCCCCCGCTGCTCCAGCGCGTCGTCGGGACCGCTGCCCGGCGGGTCGATCGCGTCGCCCGCCGCGGCGTCGTCGCCGGCGATCCCGTCGAGCGGCGGGACGGGGCGGCTGCCGTGACGCGGGGCGCACGCTGGCGAGGCAAGGGGGCGACGGGCCGCCGCGGCTCACACGAGGTTGGCGGCGATGTCCACGAGGAGGGCGAGGTTGATGCTGGCGAACACGAACGAGAAGACGGCGTGGAAGGTCAGCCAGTGGCGGAAGCGGCGGCGGGTGACGGCGACGTCCGAAGCCTCGAAGGTCATCCCCGCGCAGGTGGCGAAATACAGAAAGTCCCAGAAGTCCGGCTCGTCCTCGTCGGGAAACCGGAGGCCCGGCTCGCCGTGGCCGCCGTAGTACATGGACGCGTAGTGGACCGCGAAGGCGGCCTGGATGGCGAACCAGGTGAGGAGGACGGTGGCCGCCCCGAGCAGGAGGTGGAACAGGCGCCAGGCCTCGGGCTGGTCGGCGGCCACGTGGAGCACGAACACGCTCGCCATCACCGAGACGCAGGCCGCGGCCACCAGGAACAGACCGAAGCCCGCCCCGTGAAGGTCGGCGCGGGGCGCCCACGTCCTCAAGGACGCGGCCTCCTGACCGCCGACGGTGCGGAAGATCACCGCGAGTTGCACCGCGATGTAGCACAGCCAGCCGAGGGCGATCCGCGAGGCCAGCGTCATCGTCTCCGGCAGGACGAAGAACACGACGAGGCCGGCGAGGGCGCCGATCGGCCCCCGCAGCTTCAGGATGGTCGTCCAGCCGTGCCCCATGGACGCCGTTATGGCGGCCGCGCTCCGCCCCGTCCACCGGCCGCGCGCCCCGCTGCGACGTTCCGGCTTGAAACCGGGCGGCCGTCGCGGCGTACTTGTCCCTTGCAAGGGCCGCGACGGGCGCGGCCGACCGGACCCGGGAGCTTCCATGACAACGCTCACCCGCTTCGTCCTCACCCACGCGGTCATCGGCTCGGCGGCCGCCGTCCTGTTCGTCGCCTTCCTCCTCCTCCTCGACGTGGGCGGCATCGGCTCGCTCGCCATGGCGACGGAGGGCGGCTTCCTCGCCGTCGCGGTGATGACGGCCTTCTTCGCCATCACCTTCGGCAGCGCCCAGATCGGCTTCGCCCTCATGTTCGCCTTCCGCGAGGACGAGGGGGCGGGCGGCTCCCGCGCGCCGCGGCGCCGCCTCCAGCCCGCCCTCGCCCCCGTGCCCGCGCGAGCGGCCCGGCCGGGCGCGCCCCGCCGCTGACGCATCCCCGGCGGAGAGGCATCGGCCGCGCCGGCGGGGATCGGCGCGGCGGCCTCGCGGGCGCGGCCCGGACGGACCGCGCTCCCCCGCGGCACGCCGCTCGCCGCCCGGGGGGCCCGTCGTTCAGCTCGGGGGCCGCCACCTCCGGGTTCGCCCGCGTCCGCGCACGAGGGCGGGGCGCACGCCCCGCCGGATGACGGGGCCCCGCGCGCTCGGGCAAAGCGCGAGAAATCGTCGGACGCGGGGGAAGTCGGCGACGCGCTCGTTCGCGCCGGCCGCCCAGTCGCCCGCGAGGCGCGTAGCCGCAGACCAAGGAGGGGTCGGCCCCTGTCTTCTCGATCTCGCCGGCGAGGATCGCGAAGGCTGTCTCGGCGAAGGCGGCGAACCGCCCGGCGTTGATCTTGGACGCGGTGTCGGCGGAGGAAGCGCCGCTGGCGCCGAACGTCAGGCGCGCCGCGTTGCCGTTGCCGGCGATGCCGAGATCGACGCGGAAGTCGCCGTTCGGGGTGCCGCTGGTCGCGAGCGTGACCGTGCCGAGGCCCGCGAGGGTCGCGGACTCGTCGATCTGGAACAGCCCGTCCGCGTTCCCGGCCGCCGGTTTGTCGCCGCGGAACTGGCCATCGGCCCCGAAGACGCTCCATCCCGCATCGACCGGGGGCTCGTCCAGCGGGGCGTGCTCCTCGCCGGCCAGCGCCTCCATGCCGCAGGAGGCGACGGACGGGTCGCCGCTTGCGATGTCGGCCTTGCTCTTGCCGAATTCTGACCGGCGTCCGCCGAGGCCCGGGCGGTGAATTCGAGGCGGTCGGTGTCGACGACATGCTCCGTCTTCGCCCGGGCGAAACGGTCCACGTCGCAGACGTTCGCGGCGATGGCGGCGGCATCGCCCACGAGAGCGGGCGAGCCGGTCGGGTCCTCGGCGCCCGACAAGATGCCGAACAGGGTTGCGCGAAGGCCGCCGCGAGGGGCGCCCATGCCGCCCGGCGCTCCGCGGACCCTGACGCGGAGGCGATCGCGGCCGTGACCGCCTGCGCGCTCGTCCGCCACGACGACCCGCATGCAACGGTTCATCGCGGTGCCGACGTGGCCCTTCGCCTCGTCCGCCTCGGCACGGGCGCCGTTGCGCGCGGCGATGGCGAGCCACTCGGCGGGCCAGCTCTCCTTGTCCCCGGGATCATCCGGGAGGCGGCCATGAACACCTCGCAGACGGCGCCGCCCCCTCCTTCCGCGCGGGTGGCGCACGTCTCGGTGCCCTCGACCCACTGAAGCATCCTCTCGCCGGTCCGGAGCGCCACCCCGTCGTGGGCCGCAATCCTCTCGACGATCTCCTCGAAGGTGCGGATCCGGCGCGACACCCCGGACATGTGCGGGTGCACCGCCACCGGGATGATCTTGGCCCGCTCGGTGCTTTCCGCCGAAAGCCGGTCGAACTGGTCCATCACCGGGCGGGCGACGTCCTCGCTCTCGTGGTGCGGCACGATCGTCATCGGGGGATGGCCTGGCGCGCCATCGGCCGCTCGATCTCCCAGACCTCGAGGTTCACGATCGGCCAGACGACGAGCCTCGACCCGTCCGGCAGCTCCAGCGGCAGGCGGTCGACGATCGCGCGGTATCCGATGCGTTCCCGCGGGGGGAGAGCCAACGTCGCCTCCATGGTCCGGGCCGGCGGGCCGCGAAAGCGCGCGGCCGCCAGCTTGACTTTTCATCAAGCGAGGGGACCACGTTGTAAAGTCGCTCCGAGGGAGGGAAGGGGCCGGGATCGAATGAGCGGGTCGGAAGGGGACGAGCAGGCGGACGAGGTGGACGTGGGCAGCCGCCTGCGCGAATTGCGCCGGGCGCGGGGGCTGCGCCTGAAGGACGTGGCGGCGCGGGCACGGTGCTCCGAATCCATGCTGTCCAAGATCGAGAACGGGGTCGTCTCCCCGTCGGTCAACACGTTGCACCGCGTCGCCCGCGCCCTCGGCACCACCATCGGGGACCTGTTCGCGGCGCCCGATTCGGGCGCCCCCTTCGTGCTGCGCAAGGGGCGGCGACCGACGCTTCTGCGCCATCCGCTGCGCTCTGGCGACGGGGTGACGCTGGAATCCCTGACCCCGTTCGAGATCGGCGGCATCCTGCAGGCGCAACTCCACGTGGTGGAGCCCGGCGGCGCCTCCGACGGCAAGATCAGCCACGACGGCGAGGAGCTCGGCTACGTCCTCGAGGGCCGCCTCGAACTCACCGTGGACGACCACCACGCGATCCTCGGCCCCGGCGATTCCTTCTTCTTCTCCTCCCAGCGTCCCCACGGGTACCGCAACGCCGGCGACACCACCGTCCGCGTGCTCTGGGTCAATTCCCCGCCGACCTTTTGACTTGACAAGGACAACGACGCTTTCCCCCGGGGGAAAGTGGAGTTGCACCTGGCCCACGACTTGCCGCCCGCCGCGGCAGGCCCACCGCCGCGTTCCAGCCACGAGGGAGCAACCGTCACCCGCACCGCACCGGCCGCGCTCGCCGGGGTGATGATCGTCGCCACGGCGACACCCGCCGCCCACCAGGTCCTCGAGATCGCCCACGTCCTGCCCGCGGACGCCCCCGCGCGACCTTGGCGCCCGCATGCACGAGGGGCCGGCCATGGACAAGCTCGCCGAGTCCGTGGAAAGGCACGGGACCGTAGCGCGCCCCGCACCGGCGCGGTCACACGCGCTTCATTGCAGGTTGCCGCGGGGGACGGACGGCATGTCCATGGCGTCCGACGTCGACAGCACGTCGGAGATCAGCAGGCACCCCGGCTTGTGCGTGATGGCGATTTCGGGCCTGGCGGACAGCAGCGCGTACTGCGGCGTGATCCCGCAGCCCCAGAACACGGGAAGCTCGCCTGGCCGGACGGTCACGGGGTCGCCGACCAGCGGGGCCGACAGGTCCTCGATCCCGATCTCGGCCGGATCGCCGATGTGCAGCGGCGTTCCATGGGTCAGCGGGAAGCGACTCGTGATCTCGATCGCGCGGATGGCATCGCGCGGCCGGAAGGGGCGCATCGAAACGCACACGTCGCCCGAGAAGGGCCCCGACGAGATCAACGGCATGGTCGTGCGGTACATCGGCACGCACACGTTTTCCGTATGGTGCCGAAGCTCCAGGCCGTCGCGCATGAGCGCGTCCTCGAAGGAGTACGAGCACCCGATGACGAACGTGACGAAGTCGTCGCGCCAAAGATCGCGCACATCGCTGACCTCCTCGACCAGCTCGCCGTGGCGCCAGATCCGGTAGCCGCCGATGTCGGTCCTGACGTCGATGTCCGCCCCGAGCGTCGGCAAGGACGGATCCCCCTTGTTGGAAATCGCGATGACCGGGCACGGCTTCGGATTCCGCTGACACAGCGTCAGAAAGTCGAGAGCAAGATCACCCGGGATCACGACAGGGCTGCCCTGGATGTAGCTGGCAGCAACGCCCGTCGTTTGCGTGAAGGGTGCGACGTCGCCATGGCGATACTGGAGACGGGCTTCGCGTCCTGTCTTCACCGAAGCAGGATCGGGATGAAAGACGAGCGCGTTGCGGTTGTCCCCTTCATGAATCCGCGTCGCCGCCGACGTTGCCATGATCGCTCCTCCCACGGGTCTGTTCCGGTGAACGTGCAGGGCTCGACCGCCTCAGGCACGGGCCCGCGCCCCTTTGGCATCGTAGTGGCTCCTGCGCGACGCCCGCACCCGATGGCGTTCCAGAGCCACCTCGACCTCCCACACGGCTGCATCGAGGGCCGGGCCGAACGCCTCCTCCGACAGACCGACGAAACCGATCCCGACGGACGCGCCGAGCGTGTGCCCGTAACTCCCCGACGTGATCTGCCCGAGGTATTCGCCGTCCACAACGATCGGCTCGGTTCCGAGGAGCATGACGTCGGGATCTTCGAGCACGACGTTGACCCGTCGTCGCCGCAAGCCCTCTTCCTTCTGTCTTTCGAGTGCCTGACGGCCGACGAACGGCAGGCTCGACCCGAGCTTCGTCGCGAATCCGAGCCCGGCCTCGAGCGGGGTCTCGTCGGGGCCGATGTCGTGTCCCCAGGCGCAGAACCCCTTCTCGATCCTGAGGCTCTCGAGCGCGAAGGCTCCCACGTTGCGCACGTCAAGGTCCGCGCCCAGCGCCAGGATCTCGCGCAGCAACGGCGCGGCCGCTTCCGTCGCGACGTGGATCTCCCACCCGAGCTCGCCGGTGTAGGAGATCCGCGCCGCCCGCGCGACGGTCCCGCAAACGTCGATCTCGCGATGGCTGAGGTGGGGGAAGAGGGCGTTGTCGAACGGGTCCGGACTGAGGCGCTGCATGAGCGCGCGCGACATGGGGCCGGCCACGCCGATCACCGCGAAGGCGCTCGTGACGTCCGTGACGGTCACGAACTCGCCGCGTCCGATCCGCCGCTGCAGGATGTGGAGGTCGCGTCGGGGCTGGGCCGTGCCCGTGACGATCAGGAAGACGTCGCTGGCGAGGCGCATGAGGACGACGTCGCTCTCGTAGCCGCCCCGGCCGTTCAGGATCGGCGAGTAGACGAGGCGCCCGGTGGGGATCGCGACGTCTCCCGCGCACACCCGCTGCAGGAACGTCTCGGCATCCCGCCCCTGGACGAGAAGCTTGCCGAGGGTGGATTGATCGATGACGGCGACCCCCTCGCGCGCGGCCCGGTGCTCCGCCGCGACGCAGTCGAACCAGTCCGGCCGACCGTAGGTCAGCGCCGGCGCGACGTGGCGGCCAGCGGGGCGGAACCAGGCGGCGCGCTCCCACCCCGACCGCTCGACGAAATGGGCGCCGCGCGCCTGGAGCTCGCCGTGAAGCGGGGTCAGCCTCAGATTGCGGCCCGTCTCGAAGGTGCGCCCGGCATACCCGATGGCATAGTGGAGCGAGAGGGTCTCCGCCGCGCGTTCACGCAGCAGCCGGAGGCTGTTGCGCACGCCCGCGAACCTGCGCACGTCGACGGTGGATAGGTCCATCCCCGGCTCGCCGCCGACGATCCACTCGGCCATGGCGCGCCCCGCCCCGCCGCCGGACGCCATGCCAACGGAATTCATGCCGCAACACAGGTAAAAGCCCGCGACCTCGGGCGCCTCGCCCATCATGAAGTTGTTGTCGAGGGTGAAGCTTTCCGGCCCGTTCAGGAGCATGCGCACCTCGGCCGTCTCCAGCGCCGGGATCCGGTGCAGCGCGCCCTGCATCACGGGCTCGAACGTCTCCCAGTTCGGCTCCAGCAGGTCGAAGGAAAACGGGCGCGGAAGACGCTCGAGACCGACCGGTGTCGCCTGCGGCTCGAAGCAGCCGACCATCAGGCCGCCCGCCTCGTCGCGGATGTAGATGTGGTTGTCGTGGTCGCCGAGGATCGGCATCCCGCGATAGATGCCGTCGAAGGGCTTCACGATCAGCGCCATGTGCTCGCAGGCGTGCAGGGGCGCGGCCACGCCCGCACGGCGAGCGAGGTCCCGTGACCACAACCCCGCGCACATCACGGCCGTCTCGCAGCCGATGCGGCCCCGCGAGGTGACGAGGCCGACGACGCGCCCGTTCTCGATCTGGAAGTCCTCGACCTCGGTGTCCTCCATGATCCGGACCCCACCGGCCCGCGCGCCCTTGGCGAGGGCGGCGAGCGTGTCGACCGGGCTGACGCGGCCGTCACTCGGCGAGAAAATGCCGCCGATGATGTCTCGCGTCTCGGCGATCGGCCAGAGCCGCTGGATCTCCGCGCGGTCGATCTCGTGGGCCTCGATACCGAAACATCGTGCGAGCGAGGCCTGCCTGCGAATGTGCGTCAGCCGGTCCTCGCTGGTGGCGATGCTGAGGGAGCCGCATGGCATCCACCCCGTCGACTGCCCGGTCTCCGCTTCCAGGTCCTGGTAGAGCCCGGCGCTGTAGCGGACGAGCCGGGTCAGGCCGTTGGTGGAGCGAAGCTGGCGCACCATCGCCGCCGAGTGCCAGGTGGTGCCGCTTCCGAGCTTCGAGCGCTCGAGCAGGACGACGTCGCGCTTCCCGAGCTTGGTCAGGTGATAGGCGGTCGAGCAGCCGACGATGCCGCCGCCGATCACGACGATCTCTGCGAAGTCGGGAAGCTCCGATGCCATTCACCAGGCCCTTGGCGAAGAAGGACATTGCAGTCGCAGCCGGATTGGTACATATGGTCCGACATGCGGTCAAGCAGGAACATTCGGTACACCATGGAGGACGGCGGCGACGGCAGCCGCGAGCGGCGCGCGTGCGATCGATCGCAGTCGCCGGAGACCGTCATGGCGCTCCTCGAGTCGGCGCTGTCCACCCTTTCCCCCCGCGCGCGGACGGCGGCGCGTTACCTGCTCGACAACCCGAACGCGATCGCGGTCAACTCGATGCGGCAGATCGCGTCGGCAGCGGAGGTTCCGCCGAACACGCTCGTCAGGCTCGCCCAGTCGCTGGGCTTCAGCGGCTACGAGGATTTTCGCCGACCATTCCGCGAAGCCTCCCTGAGAGGGGGCGACACCATTCCCGAGCGCGCCCGCGCCCTGCAGGATCTGTCGCGCGCGGGGAGTGACGGCGAGTTGTTCGTCCAGCTTGCCGAGACGTCCCTCCTCAACATCGAGACGCTGTTCTCGACCACGTCGGCGCTCGACCTGAAACGCGCCGCCAGCCTGATCATCGGGGCGCGAACCGCCTACGTTCTGGGGCTGGGAGGTTGCTACGCGACGATGCACGGATTTTACTACATCGCGCGCATGGCAATCCCGAACCTCGTCTTCACGCCGCAGCAGTCGAGCCTGCCCCTCGACGATCTCATGCGGATAGACGAGAACGACGTCCTGTTCGCCGCCACCTACGACCCTTATCGACAGGATACGGTAAAGGCGGCCCGGTTCGCGAAGTCGAGAGGCGCGCGACTGATTTCGCTGACCGACAGCCGCGCCTCGCCGATTGCCGCCGACGCCGACTTGCTGCTCATCGCGCCAACTGCGACGCCGCAATTCTTCCCATCTATGCTCGGAATGATAGCTCTTCTCGAGAGCCTCCTTGCATTCATTGTAGCAGAGACGGGCAGCGAGACAATCGCGAGTATCGAGGAGATGCACGTGAACAGGACGAATGCGGGCGTCTACTGGTCGGACGAGGCAGGACGCCTTCGCAAGACACCGCAGTAAGAGATCGTGACGGATGTGTCGGACATGAACCAGCATTCGGCAGGCGGGGGCGTCGTCCTGGGGATCGATGTCGGCGGAACGTTCACCGACATGCTCGCCCTCGACCGCGAGACCGGTGCCGTTGTCGCCGCCTTCAAGCTGCCGTCGACACCCCTCGACCCGGCAAAGGCCGCCGTTGCGGGGCTCGATCGTTTCGTCGAACGCACCGGAAGACGGGCCGAAGGCGTCTTTCACGGGACGACGATCGGGACCAACACGCTGATCGAGCGCCGGGGCGCGCGTACCGCCCTCGTCACGACGCGGGGCTTCCGCGACGTGCTGGCGCTGCGTCGCCAGGCGAGACCGCGGCTCTACGACCTGAGCCCGGTCGTTTCGGAGCCGCTGGCGGAGCGCGCGCTGCGCATCGAGGTCGCAGCGCGCATGCTCCACGATGGAACGGTGGTCGCGCCGCTGACCGATGAGGACATCGAAGGGGTCGTGGCGGCGCTGCGCGCCAACGCGATCGAAGCCGTTGCCGTCAGCCTGCTCCATGCCTATGCCGACGACCGGCACGAGCGAGCGCTGTCGAAGGCAATCGCACGCGAGTTGCCCGATGCCTACGTCACGTTGTCGAGTGACGTCTGCCGCGAGTTCCGGGAATTCGAACGCACCAGCACCACGACCGTCAATGCCTACATCGGTCCCGCGGTCTCCCGCTACGTGCGCAGCCTGGCCGGCGAGCTGGCCTCGCGCGGTGTCGGACAACTCGCGATCACGAAGTCGAACGGAGGCCTCACCTCGCCGGCCAACGCCGAGCGTCACCCCGTTCACCTGATCGAATCGGGGCCCGCCGCCGGCGTGATCGCGACGGCAGCGCTCGGACGGGCCGAGGGTTACCCGAACCTGATCGCCTTCGACATGGGCGGCACGACCGCGAAGGCGGGGGTCGTGGTCGACCATGAGCCGCGGCTCAGCACCGAGTTCTACGCCGACCGCTTCGTCGGCGGACGGGACGTGGGGGGCTACCCCATTCTCAGCCCCGTCATCGACATCATCGAGATCGGCGCCGGTGGCGGCTCGATCGCCGCCGTCGACCGCGCGGGGGTCGTGAAGGTCGGGCCCCAAAGTGCCGGCGCGGTGCCGGGACCGGCCGCTTACGGAAAGTGCGGGCGGCGGCCGACGGTGACGGACGCTCACGTAGCGCTCGGTCACATCGCCCCCGACGGTTTCGGCAACGAGGACGTCGCCATCAGGGTCGACCTCGCCACGGCCGCCATCCGCGAACACCTCGCCGACCCGCTCGGGTGGACGGTCGAGCAGGCCGCGGCCGGTGTCGTGCGGCTGGCCACGGCCAACATGGCCGAGATGGTCCGGCTCGCGACGCTGCGGCGCGGGCTCGACCCGCGCGACTTCGCGCTCGTCGCCTTCGGCGGCGCGGGACCGTTGCACGCCTGCGAGATCGCCCGCGAGGTCGGCATCCCCAAGGTCGTCGTGCCGCTTTATCCAGGTCTGTTCAGCGCGATCGGCACGTTGCAGGCGCCGCGGCGTCACGACCTCGTGCAGACCTACCTGAGGCGAGTCGGGCAGGTGGAGCGCGCGGCCCTCGCCGCGCAGTTCGACGGCCTTGTCGGTCGCGCCCGCGAGCTGATCGGCGCGGAGCACATCACCGGGTCCGCCTCCTGGATCATCGAGCGTCATGTCGATCTTCGCTTCGAGGGTCAGCTGTTCGATCTCGCCGTTCCGATGGAAGACGACACGTCCTTCTCGGCCGAGACGATCGAAAACAGATTTCGCATGCGCCATGCCGAGGTCTACGGATACGACCTTCCCGAACACAACGTCGAGATCGTCAACCTGCGCGTCGTCGCCCGCAGCCCGGACGCCGCGAGCACCCGGGTGCGCGCCCCGACGGAGCAGGGCCGGCAGCCGCGGCGGAGGCGCCCGGTCGTCGCGGCCGACGGGACCAGCGCCGCGATCCCGGTCATCCCCCGACAGGATCTCGGTGCGAGCGAACGCGTCGAGGGGCCGGCCATCGTCGAGGACTTCGGCGCCACCGTTCTCTTGCAGAGCGGACAGATACTCACCTGCCTCGCGTCGGGGGTGCTTGAGATCGAGGTTTTTCATGGGCATGCCTGACGACGTCCGCAGCCCGGCGATCGCCCCGCTCGGGGAGGACCCGATCACGTTCGAGGTGGTCCGCAGCGGCCTGTACGCGATCTGCGAGGAGATGAAGTCGCTGATCATGCGCGCCTCCTTCTCGCCGCTGCTCAGCCTGTCCGCGGATCTGTCCTGCGCGCTCCTGGACGTGGACGGCAACGTGGTCGCGCAGGGCAACGACATTCCGGTCCATCTCGGCGCCATGCCGTTCTCGGCGCGCGGGATCCTCGAGCGTTACCCCGCGTCCTCATGGCGGCCGGGGGACGCGGTCCTGTGCAACGATCCCTATTCCGGCGGCTCCCATCTGCCGGACATGACGCTTCTGACCGGCGCCTTCTGCGACGGGACGTTGCTCGGCTTCGCCGCGAGCCGCGTGCACTGGCCGGACGTCGGCGGAAGTGCGCCGGGCAGTTCGGCGGTGACCGACGAAATCCTGAAGGAAGGACTTCGCCTTCCGCCGGTGAAGATCGTCGAGGGCGGCGTCGTCGTCGACGCCCTGTGGGCGGTGCTGTTCGCGAACGTCCGGGTGCCGATGGATCGCATGGGCGACTTCAGGGCGCAGCTCGCCGGCAACACGCGCGGCGTCGAGCGGATGGAAGGCCTGGCGCGCCGCTACGGCAGCGAGACCTTCCTCGAGATCCTGGCGTCCACGCAGGACTACAGCCAGCACCTGATGGAGTCGGTGCTCGACGACATTCCCGATGGCGACTACGCCGCCACCCATCATCTGGACGGCGACGGCTATGTCGAGGATCGCGGCGATGGCCCGCTGGCGATCACCGTCAGGATCACGAAGGCGAAGGCCTCCCTCGCCTGCGATTTCACCGGCACCGCGCCGCAGGCCCGCGGCCCGATGAACGCGCCGCTGTCCGTCACGACCTCGGCATGCAACTACCTCATGCTCGCGCTCGCGGGGGGAGAGGTGCAGCCCAATTCGGGTGCCTATCGTCCGCTGACCGTGGTTGCGCCGGAGGGAACGCTGGTCAACGCCCGTTATCCCGCGCCGGTCGTCGCCGGCAACACGGAGATGTCGAACCGCCTCGTGGACCTGTTGCTGGAAGCGCTCGCTCCGGCCATGCCCGAGCGCGCGATCGGCGCCAGCTACGGGTGCGCGGGTGTGTGGGCCGTGGGCGGTTTCGACGCGGACAGGGGCCGCCCGTTCGTGCACGTGGAGACGACCGGCGGCGGCATGGGGGCATCGCGCCATGGACCCGGGCTGAGCGGCCATCGCGTCCACATGGGCAACACGATGAACCTGCCGGTGGAAGCCGTCGAGGCGAGCATTCCCGTCGTGATCGACGCGTACGAGCTGATCGAGGGATCGGGCGGCGCTGGCGCCTTCCGTGGCGGCTCGGGCGTCCGGCGTGTCGTGCGGTCGCTGGTCGACGGCGTGCACTTCTCGCTACTGTTCGAAAGGGCCCTTCACCCGGCCGGGGGTGTCGCCGGCGGCGGGCCGGGCAGGCCGGCGCGCTTCTACATCCGCCGGGCCGACGGGACCGAGACGACGCTCCGTTCCAAGACGACGGCGGGCAGGCTGGACGCGGGCGATACCCTCTTCATGGAGACGGCGGGTGGCGGCGGCTGGGGGACGGCCGGCCAGGGGCCCGATGGGATGACCGACAAAGGGAGGCCGACGTGGTCAAGGTGAGTTCTCCGGCTCTCGTGGAGGGGCCCGTCTACGTGCCGGGGCTTCCTCGCGAGTTCGTCGCCGAGCGATACGGTATCCCGCTCGACGACATCGCGAAGCTCGGCTCCGCGGAGAACCCGCACGGCCCCTCCCCGAAGGCGGTCGCGGCGCTCGCCGATGCCGACCTGAAGCTCGACATCTATCCGGACTGGACGGCCGAGCCGCTGCGCGAGGCGATCGGCCGCCGCTACGGTTTCGATCCCGACTGCGTCGTGTGCGGCGCGGGCGAGACCGAGGTGATCTCGCTCATCATCCGGGCCTTCGCGGCGCCGGGCGAGGCCATCCTCATGCACGACCCGTGCTTCCCCATCTACCGCATCTTCGCCGCGTGCGAGGGGCGACGGCTCCTGCTCTCGCCCATGGGCGAGGATTTCGATCCTCTCCTCGACACGTTCATCGAGCGCCTCGCCCACGAGCCGCGGATCGCCTTCATCACGAATCCGCACAATCCATCGGGCGTCTACCTCGAGGAGGCGGCGGTGAGGCGCGTCTGCGAGGCTGCGAGCGCGCAGACCCTCGTCGTGCTGGACGAGGCCTACGTCCACTATTCCGGGACCGATGGCCTGATGAAGCTCCTGCCGGACTACGACAACCTGATCGTGCTGAGGACGTTCTCCAAGGCCCACGGTCTCGCCGGATTGCGGATCGGGTTCGCCATCGCAAACGATCGGAAGCTGATCCGGCCGCTTCGCAACATCAAGCCCACCTGGAACATCGGGCATGCGCAGATGATCGCTGCGGCCGCGGCCGTCTTCGACGAGGAGCACGTGGCAAGGGCGGTGCGGACCGTCGCCGAATCGAAGGCGTTCGTGGCCGAGGAAATGGGACGGCTCAACCGGTTCCGGATGGTTCCGGGCAGCCGCGCCAACTTCTTCCTGACGGAAATCGTCGATCGCGGCCTCGACTCCACGACCGTGTTCAACGGACTGCTCGAACGCGGCGTGATCGTGAAGGACGGCAGGGACATCGAGGGCCTTGGCGATCGCTACCTGAGGGTCGACCTCAACCTGCGCCGTCACATGGAGCGCTTCCTCGACGCCCTGCGGGATATCGAGAGCACCGCGTCCGCGGGCTGAAGCCCGAGATCCCGCCGAGGCCTCTGACGCCGTCGCTCCGCGGGAGCGGATCGGTATCGAGGCGTGCTCCCTGACGGCGTGGGTGCGAGAGGGTCTGCGCGCGGCGTGTTGATCGGCGGTGTTCATCGAGATCCCCCGGTGTACGGTTTGGCGAGACAGGGATTTGGGCTTATGCGGCTCCGGAGA
>CAZJNX010000121.1:0-14607 GCA_964547415.1 uncultured Hyphomicrobiales bacterium | reverse complement strand
GGTCAGCCCCAAATCCTTCAGGCTGCGCACACGGCGCTTGAACGAGGGCTTGTCCATGGCGGTCCGTGTTGCGAGCTCTTGGGCAGGGCGGCCAGGCTGCCGGGCGATCAGCGCCAGGACGTCGCGGGTCCACGCGCCGGTCGGACTGCGGCGGTCGAGCCGGTCGAGCGCGGCGGAGATCGCCGCGAGCGCGTCGGCATCGAGATCCTCGTCGGCCGCCAGCGCGCCCCGGCCATCCGGTCCGTCGAGCCGGAAGTCGATCCGGTAGAGGCGGCCCGGACGATCGGCCAGCTCCGCAAGCAGGGCAGCGCGGTCCCGGGCGCCGGCGGCACGGGCGTCGGCGTCCGAGATCTCGTCAGGGGACACTTCACGCAGATCGTCGATGACGAGCTCTCCGACAGCGGTGCGCAGCCGCCCCCCGGACTTGACCGTCGGGCGTCGCCAGACCCGGAAGGCTCTGGTCACCTCGCCCCGTTCGATGGCGTTCAGAATAGGCCTCTTGAACAGCATCCTTCAGCTCGTCTTTCGCCTTCCGGTGCATTGCGATACGGCCTGCCGGTGCGAGCGCCTTGGGGGAGAGCCGCGCGTCCGGGTCGGTGGCGGGCACGTGGCGCGCGTTCGACCGCATCTTGCCGCGCAAGTGCGACGGCGCGTTGCGCCCGCCCCGGACCGCGGTCCGCCGCGCCCTCCGCCGTCCCTCGAGCTCACGCCCTTCATGGAGGCCAAGCCGCGATCAGCGTCCCGTCGACGCGGACCGGGTCGGGCGACGACGGCCGCCGGACCCGAGAGCGCTCCATGCCTGCATCGGCCGCCCCTCGATCCCGCCGGAGCGCTCTCGGGTCCGGCGCGATCGTCGCCAGCGCCTCGTTCGCCACGGCGCGGATCGTCCTGAGGGGGTGGTCGGACCGGACCCTTTGCCTCGAGACCCGCATGGCTGAACATCTCGCCCGCCCCCTCGTCCGTCCCGCGCTCGTCGGCCGGCCACCTCCCTCGATCGCACCACGCCCGCCACCGAAGCGCGAGAGCCTTCTCCGGCAGCCCTTTAGGTGCTGCGGGGCGCGCCCCGGAACGGGCGGCGGGCGAGGCCGTGGCTCGTCTTCGCCCAGTAGTGGGGGCGGAAGGCGAGGTCGACGACGGCGAGCGCCAGCGCCCAGGCCATCAGGAACCAGTAGAAGGGCAGGGTCGTCACCGACCAGCGCGGGACGGCGAGCCCCCGCCGTCGCATGGCTATGGCGCCGAGCCAGAAGGTCGCCCCGTAGCCGACCACGAACACGAGGGTGTTGAGCGCGAACAGGACCGCCGCGGGCACCGTGGCCGCCGGGGTGAGGCTGAGGACCCCGGCCGCGTACAGGACCAGGATCGAGCAGAAGAAGGGGTGGGCGAGAACCGCCAGGAACGCGCCGAGGACGAGGACGTGGAACAGGAGCGCGTCGCGCACGCCCATCTCCCGGGCGAGGCGAACCGGGTTGCGGTTGTGGACGAGCCACGTCTGCAGCCAGCCCTTGAACCAGCGGTTGCGCTGCTTGACCCAGGCCCCCATGGTGAGGGGCGCCTCCTCGTAGGTGGCCGAGGACAGCTGGCCGAGCCTATAGCCGCTCCGGGCGAGGCGCACGGCGAGGTCGGCGTCCTCGGTCACGTTGTAGGGGTCCCAGCCGCCCACCTTCACGAGCACGTCGCGCCGGAAGTGGTTGGAGGTGCCGCCGAGCAGGAAGAACCAGCCCCGGTCCGCCATCATGGGCAGGATGCCGTCGAACAGGCAGGCGTACTCGATGGCGAACATGCGGGTGATCCAGCTGTCGTCCGCGTGGTCGATCACGAGGTGGGCCTGAAGGGCGCCGAGGTCGTCCGGGGCCTCGCGAAACGCCTCGGCCGCCTTGCGCAGCTGGTCGGGCTCGGGCCGGTCCTCCGCGTCGAAGATGGTGACGAGTTCGCCCCGCGCCCGCTTCAGGCCCACGTTGAGCGCCCTCGGCTTGGTGCGCGGCACCCCCTCGGGGACGACGGTGATCGTGGCGCCCGGCAGGTGGTTCCACTCCAGGAGGGCGTCGAGCGTGTCCCCGTCGCAGGCCTCCACGAGGAACTGGATGTCGAGCCGCTCGGCGGGGTAGTCGAGCTCGGAGAGGGCGCGGACGAGGTGCGGCACCGTGCCGGCCTCCCGGAAGAGGGGCACGAGGATCGAGTAGACCGGCAGGTCCCCGTCCGCGCCCGCGGGGCCGGGCCGGCCTTCCGGGGCGTTGCCTTGGCGGGCGGCGGCGAGCCGTGTCGCCGCGTGGCCGAGGAGGGCCGCGTTGAGCCCGGAGGACGCGGAGAAGGCGGCCACCTGGGGCAGCGCCAGCCAGAGGGTGGCGAAGGTCGCCGCCGTGGCGGAGGCGGCGACGGCCTGGGCCGGCGTCACCGACCGTTCGGCGACGAACTTGTGGTCGATGGCGTGGAGCGGCTCGAGGCGCCCGGCCTGGGGGCCTGGAAAGCGGCCCGGATGGGCGAGGGCGAGGGCGGCGGGCGTGGCGACGGCGAGGTGGGCGGCGAGGTCCGGCCGCAGGCAGGTGAGCGCGGCGAGGGCCGGCAGCCAGGCCGGGTCGGGTGCGAGGATCCAGGCGGGTCCGTCCGCCCCGGCCACCGGAACGGCGAAGGGATGGGCCGCGAGGGCCGCCTCGTCCGCGGCGGCGTGGCGGACGGGAAGGTGGGCGACGTCGTGGAGGAAGCGGACCCCGAGCCACCGGGCGAGCCCTCGGTGGTAGCTCTCGTCGTCGAGGGGGACGGCCGAGGCGAGGCGGCCCCTGATGCGGGCGTGGACGTCGCCGGCGGGGGCTGTCCCGAGGCCTGAGAAGGCGGCGTCGAGGCAGTCGGCGGGCTCGGCGAGGAGGACGGCGCGGGCGAGGGCGACAGCCCCCGTGCCGGGCGTGAGCCGCCCGATCCCGCTGCGATTGAGGAGGCCGACGGTGAACGCCGCCTCCCGCGGCGACAGGAGGCCCGGCTGCCCGCCGGCGGGTCCGGCGCCCGCCCGCTCCCGCTCCTCGCCCCGCTCCCGCACGCGCTCGCGGACGGGCGGCCGGGGCTTCCCGGGCGCGGGCCACCGGGCGCGAACGCGCGGCGGGGCCTCGGGCCCGGGCGTTCGGGCCTCGTCCGGGCGATCCGGCGCGGCAGGGATCGCTGTTCGCCCGGCGGCGGCCGGCCGGCCCGCATCTTGTCGCCTTGCCGTGTCGCCGGTTGCGCCCGCCGGGGGAGGGACGCTGCCCGTCGCGCCCTTCCGAAGAAGCCGGCGCGGGTCGAGGACGGACCCGCCCTGCCTCCTTTCCCCGGTGTCCGCGGCCGTGCCGGCGGCCGCGCCTTGCGTGGACCGTCGCGACGGGGAGTGGGTCGCCCGTCCGTGCCGGCGGGCGGCCTCCTCCGCCGCCTGCCCCCCTTCCCGCGCGGCGGTGGGGGCATGGCCCGTGGCGACGTCCGGCCTTGCCCCGTCGGCCGGTCCGGTCGGCCATCGCCGCGGGACGGCACCGTCCGTGGCGGCCCCGCGCCGGGCCTCCGCTGCCCGGCGCGACGGCCCGGGTCCGGCGGTCGCGTCGCCCGCCGGGAAGGTGGCCGCGCTCGGCCGTGCCCCGTCGATCGCCCGGGTCGGCCATCGCCGCGCGAGCGTCCCGGCCGCGGCGGCGCCGAGCCGGGTCAGCCAGCCCCCGAGCCCGGCGAACGGTCGTCCGGAAGACGTCTTCCCCGCCCTCGGCCGTCCGAGGACGGGGCTGCGACCCTCGCAGGCCGGCAGCGGGCCGTCGGCGCCCGGACAGGTCGCCGGCTTCCGTTCCTCGGAAGCTTGCCAGCCCCCATCCTCGTCCCCTGCCGTTCTCCGGTCCTTGCTCGTCGCGCCGTCTTCCGAAAGCGGCGATCCGGGCGGCAGCGCCTCGTCCTGCCGCCCGACGGCGGGTTCGCGATGCCCGGTCGACGCAGGCGCGGGCGGAGCGGGTCGGGGCCGGATCGCCACTTGCGGGCCGGGGGGGAGCCGGAACACGGGCCGGGTGGCGAGCGGCGGCCCGGCCCTGTCCGGAACCGGCGCCCCCTCGCCGGGCGACGGACGGGCGCCGGCTTCGGGCGCTTCGACCGAAAAATGCGGCGCGGCTGGGCGGGCAGGCGTCTGCGGGAGCCCGTCCCGTGCGGAAAGTCGGTGGCGGCCGCGCAGGGGGATCCGAGCCTCGCCGAGCGCTCCACCGTCGCCGGCGTCTGAGGCTCTCGCGCCCCGGGCCGCGGGCGAGGGCCCGGCGTGGGGTGACCTGTCGGGCGGCGTCGGGTGCGGTCCGGACGGACGCGCCGGTGGATCGGCGACGTCTCCGTCCGGCCGGGTCGGCGGGCGGCGGGGGGAGGCCGCCTCGCCCGGACGGTCCGCGACCGTTCGGCCGCGGGCGCGGGTGGAGAAAGCGGGCGGCCCGAAACCGGTTGCAGGCCCGGCGGCCGGAGAACCGGCGGCGCCCCGGTCCGATCCGGCCGGCGCCGGGTGGGAGAAGGGCCGCTCGCCCGGTCGGTCCCCGGCCGCGGGGCCGGCGGACCGCCGCGGGACGGCGGTTCGCCATCCGCCGGCATCGTTCGAACCGATCGGTGGCCGATCCCCGGCCGTGCCGGGTAGCGGTCGGGCGTTCGGCGCCGGCGGGAAAGCGACCGCCGGAGGCCCCGTCTCGCCCTCGCCCGCTGCGGCGTCCTCCAGCGGGGCGTGAGGGTCCTTCACGCCCGTCGACGGGCCGTCGCCTGCCGCGGACGCGCCGTCTCGGCGGACCTGCTTGGGGGGGCCGGCGGGGGCTTCCGCAGGGCCGGCCCCGGGAAGCGGGGGCGACGGTGCCCCTTGCCGGGGCGCCGTCGCCTCGGCCTCGCGGGCGCGGGCGGGCCGGAGCGAGGCAGGCCGGTGGCGCCCGCCCCCGCGCGCGTGGACGGCCGCTCCGGCGGGGGGCGGGGGCGCCACTTGCGGGGGAAGATCGTCCTTCGGCCCGTCGGCTCGTTCGCGGTGCCGGGGGGCGGGCGGAGCCGGCGTCCGGGCCGGCGTCCTGACGGCGGCTGCGACGGCGGACGCGGGAGGAGGGGAGGCGTGGCCGCTGGCGAGAAGGTCGCCGGGATCGCCGGGCGCTCCGGACGGCGCCGCGTCTCCGCCCGGGTTCGGGCACGGGCCGGTGTTCGCCCTCGCCGTCCGCCCGGCGGCCGGCCCGTCCGGCGCCGGCGTGGGGGCGGCCGTCGCCCCGCGCGCGCCCGGTCCGTCGTCCTCCTCCCCCGTGGCGAGGGCGGCGGCGAGGAGGGCCGTGGCGACCTCCTCCCCGCGAGCGGCCGCGTCGTGGGCGAGGCTGCCGCTGCCGTCCCGCCGCGGCTCTGGCGGTGCCGGATCGTCCGACGTCCTCGGCAGGCGCTCCACGCGCTTTCATCCCCGTCTGCCATCTTCGGTTGAGGTCATTCCGACAGAAGATGGTGCGGGATGCAACACGAGATTTTCGAATGCGGTTCGGCAAGCGCCGGTTGCGGCCTCAGGCGAGGCTGTCGCGCGCCGCCTCCAGCCAGCGATGGTCGATGTAGTCGGCGGCCGTGGTCGCCTTTCGGGCGGGCAGGGCGCGGATGAGGGCGCTCACCTCGATCAGCGTCTCGACCGCCCGCAGGCTGGCCCGCCCGTCCCGGGGGAAGATCTCGCCCGCCACGTACTCGTCCCAGGCGCGGGCCGCGTAGGCCGGCTCGATCCCGGTCTCGGCGACGGCGATCGGGATCGAGGCCTCCCGGTTCCCGTAGAACCAGTCGTGGGCGCGGACGAAGGCGCGCAGGAAGCGGTGGAGCACCGCCCCGTGGCCCTCGATCCAGGACAGGCTCGCGTTGAGCGAGGTGAACTGGAAGTCGGGGAAGGTCTCGCGCGGGTCGCCGAGGTCCACGTAGCCCGCGTCGAGGGCCACGTGGTTGAGCGGCGCACCCTGCAGCCCCGCGTCGATCTCGCCCGACCGGAGCATCTCCCAGCGGGCGAGGATCGGCCCGCAATCGACGAGCTCGTAGTCCCGCGGGTACTCGAGCCCGTGGGCGGACAGGAGCCGCATGACGAGGGAGGAGCTGCCGGCCGCCTTCGACGACACGCCGATGCGCTTGCCCTTCAGATCCGCCGGGGTGGCGATGCCGGGCCGGGCGATGAAGGAGAAGGGCAGGCGGTTGACGTTGCCGCCGATGACGAGGAGGTCGCCGCCCACCTCGCGCTCGAGGATCACGTTCTCGGTGACGGTGAGGGCGAGGTCGAGGTCGTGGGCGGCGAGGCGGTCGCTCACCTCCTGGATGGATTCGATCAGGTGGAATTCCGGCTCGATCCCCTCGGCGGCGAGGAAGCCGGCGTGGTCCATGACCCAGATCGGCATGTTGAAGTAGTTGCGCGAGACCGCGCCCACCTTGAGCCTGTCCACTGGGCTTCCTCCTTGTTCGGTCTTCAGGCCGCGGGGAGGCGGAAGAGGGCGCCCGCCCCCGCCACCGGGTCGTCGATGCCGCACGCCCGCTGCACGGCCCACATGATCGCCTGGTTGGACGTGACGACCGGCTGGCCGATCGCCGCCTCGATGGCGTCGATCACGCTCGCGGAGTGGATCGCCGTGCAGCTGAGGACGCAGGCGTCGGCTTCGGCGCGGTTGTCCGCCGCGAAGGCGAGCCAGGTCTCGGGCGGCTCCTTGCCCATGTCCCAGTTGAGGTCGATGCCGTAGCTCGCCTCGCGGACCACCTCGAAGCCGTGGTGGGAAAGGTACGCCCCCTCCCGCGCCGTCACCGCCTCGATGTAGGGCGTGACGAGGGCGATGCGGCGCGCGCCGAGGCGGCGGAGCGCCATCACCAGCGCCTCGGCGGTGGTGATCGCCCGCGTGCCGGTGGCGGCCTCGATGCGGCCCGCGATCTCGCCCTCGAGGGCGGGGCGGAAGGTGGAGACGGCCGTGCAGTTGAACGCGACGACGTCGACCCGCGCGTCCGCCAGGAGACGGGCGGCGTCTTCCAGCGTGTCCAGCATCGCCGAGAGTTCGGCGTCCGAGCTTCCCCTGAGCGGCAGGCGCGTGGTGTGGACGACGACCCCGGGCGCGAGCATCGCCTGCACCTGCCGCTCGGCGACCACGTTGCCGGACGGGAGCAGCATCCCGACGGACAGGCGCACGCCGGGCTGACGGTCGCGGTCGGGCATGGTCGGGGCCTCCGGCGCTCTCACGGGTCGATCTCACCCCGGGGTGCGAGGCCCAGGAGGGCGGCGGCGTTCGTGCGGGCGATCCGCGCGCGCACGTCGTCCGGAACGGCGGCGCCGTCGAGGAAGCGGCCGGCGGTCGCGGGGTCCTCGTAGGGGTAGTCGATGGAGAACATCACGCGCCCCGCGCCGAGGGCCGAGACGGCGGCGATCAGCGGGACGTCGTCGCACGCCCCGGACGTGGTGACGGCGAGGTTGCGCCGCAGGTAGGTGGACGGCGGATGCCGAAGCGGGCGCTTGCCGACGATGAGCGCGGCGCGGCTGTCGAGCCGCCACAGGACGTAGGGCAGCGTCTCGCCCATGTGGCCGAGGACGACGCAAAGCGCCGGGAAGCGGTCGAACACCCCGGAAAAGACGAGGCGCAGGAAGTGGGCGGACGTCTCCATCGTCCATTCCCAGGTGGGCTTCACGAGCTCCGGCGCGCCCTCGAACACGTGGGGCAGGACGAAGGCGTCCGTCGGGTGGAGGTAGAGCGGCACGTTCAGCGCCTCGAGCCTCTCCCAGAAGGGGTCGTGGCGCGGGTCGTCGAGGTAGATGCCGCCGGTGTGGCCGTTCACCATGGCGCCGACGAAGCCGAGGTCCCTCACGCAGCGCTCGAGCTCGTCGGCCGCGCGCGCCGGATCGTGCATCGCAAGGTGGGCGAAGCCCCGGTAGCGGTCGGGGCGGCGGTCGATCTCGGCGGCGAGCGCGTCGTTCGCCGTCTTCGCGTAGCGCTCGGCCTTGGCGGGGTCGGGTTCGGCCTGGACGCCCGGGCCGGAGATCGACAGGACGGCGAGGTCGACGCCCGCCTCGTCCATGGCCGCGAGACGCCGTTCGCCGAAGTCCGACATCCGGTCCACCAGGTCCACCCGCGCCTCGTCCGAGACGTTGGGCATCGCCTCCAGCATGTGCGGCAGAAGCTCCGGAACGATGAAGTGCTCTTCGAGCGCGATCTTGCCCAACGACGTGATCTCCAGAGGCGGCCCCGACCCGGCCGCTGGTGCGTTACATGAGAAGGTCCTGCAGGAACAGCGTGACGGGCGGCACGAAGGCGACGATGATGAGGACGACCACCATGACGGCGAGCATGGGCAGGAGCGGACGCACGATCTCCGAGATCCTGAGGCCGCTCACCGCCGCGCCCACGAAGACGGCGTAGCCGAACGGGGGCGTCGCCATGCCGATGGTGAAGTTGAGGGTGACCATGGCGCCGAACTGGATCGGGTCCATCCCGAGCTCGCGGCCGATGGACACGAGGAACCCGGACAGGATGATCATGGCCGCGAGGTTGTCCATGACGCAGCCGATGGCGAGGAGGCCGACGTTGAGGACGAGAAGCAGCGCCACCGGGTTGCCCGCGACGGACGTCAGGAACTCGGTGAAGGTGCGCGGGATCTGCTCGAAGGCGACGATCCAGCCGAAGCCGTTGGCGGCGGCGATGATGAACATGACGATGGTCATGGTCTTCAGCGATCCCGCGGAGACCTCGTAGATCCGGGAAAGCGTCAGCTCCCGGTAGGCGAGGGTGCCGACGAGGAGGGCGAAGACCACCGCCACTACCGCCGCTTCCGTGGGCGTCACGATCCCGGCATAGATGCCGCCGAGCACGAAGACCGGGCCCATCAGCGCCCACTTGCCGTCGTCGAGGGCGGCGAGCACCTCCGCCCGGCTCGCCCGCTCGGCGGTCGGCACGCCGCGCCGGCGGGCGTAGAGCCACGAGATCCCCATGAGCCCCGCGGCGAGGAGCAGGCCCGGCACGACGCCGGCGAGGAAGAGGCGCGAGATCGAGGTCTCCGAGATGACGCCCCAGACGACGAACGGGATCGACGGCGGGATGAGCGGCCCGATGATGCCGCCCGCGACCGCGAGGGCCGCCGCGAAGCCGCGGTCGTAGCCGCGCTTTTCCATCTCCGGGATCATGATGGAGCCGATGGCGGCCGTGGTGGCGGGGGCCGAGCCCGAGATCGCCGCGAAGAAGGCGGCGGCGAGCACGGCCACCATGCCGAGGCCGCCCGTCCGGTGGCGCACGAGGACGTCGGCGGTGGCGACGAGGCGGCGGGAGATGCCGCCCGCCGTCATCAGGTCCCCCGCGAGGATGAAGAAGGGGATGGCGAGGAGGCTGAAGGTCTGCGTGCCGCCGATGAACTTCTGGGCGAGCACGATGGTGTCGATGTCGATGACGAGGAGGCCGGCGAGCGTCACGAGGCCGAGGGCGACGGCGAACGGCGTCCTGAGCACGATGAGGACGAGGAAGCCGAGCGACAGGACCCAGCCGACCGTGCTCATCGGTCCCCGTCCGGTGCCGGTCGCACGAAGCGGGCGAGGGCGTGGAGCGCAATGAGGGCACCGCCGGCGGGGGCGGCCGCGTGGAGCGCCTCGATCGGGTATTGCAGGGCGGCCGACATCTGGCCTGCCGTGTCCACCGTGTAGCGCCAGCCCGACAGGACGAGGGCGATGCCGAGGACGAAGGTGAGCGCCAGCACGATCCGGTCCGACACCATGCGGATCGCCCGGGGCGTGGCGCGGGACAGAAGGTCCACGGCGACGTGGAAGCCCTCGCGCACGCCGACGCTCGCATAAAGGAGCACGAGCCAGGCGAACAGGCTGATGGCGAGCTCTTCCGTCCAGCTCGGCGGCGCGTCGAAGACGTAGCGCGCCACCACCTGCGTCGCGAGGAGGCCGAGCATCACGAACAGGACGAGGACGCACACGACCTTCGTCGAGGCGGCGAGCCAACGGCTCGCCGCCTCGAGCGCGTCCCCGATCCGTCCCACCGCGCGCGCCCTGCCGGGGGCGGCGTCAGTTCACGGCCTGGAGCGCCTTGTCCATCAGGTCGGGGCCGATGGAGGAGCGGAAGCGGTCGTAGACCGGCCGCACGGCCTCGCGGAACGGGGCGACGTCCGAGACCTCGTTGATCTGCATGCCCCGCTCGGCGAGCTGGTCGAGCACCTTCTCCTCGTTGGCGGCGACCGTCTCGCGCTGGACGTCGACGGCCTGCTCCGCCGCCTCCACGATCGCGGCCTGGATGTCCTCGGGCAGGCGGTCGTAGGTGCGCTCGGAGATGAGAAGGATGATCGCCGAGTAGGTGTGCCGGGTGAGCGACATGTAGTCGGTCACCTCGAAGAAGTTGTTGGCGTTGATGACCGCCGAGGGGATCTCGAGACCGTCGATGGCACCCTGCTGCACGGCGGTGAACGTCTCGCCCCAGGCCATGGGGACGGGCGCGCCGCCGAGCGACTCGAACATCTCGATGAAGACCGGGTTCTGCATGGTCCGGTACTTCACGCCCTCGACGTCCGCCGGCGATTTCACGGGCCGCACGTTGTTGATCATGTTGCGGAAGCCGCCCTCCATGAAGCCGAGCACGACGATGCCCTTGTCGGCGATGGCCTCCGCCAGCGCCTCGCCGATCTCCCCGTCGAGGACGGCGTGGGCCTGTTCGGCGCTGCCGAACATGAAGGGCAGGTCCACGAGCTGGAAGGCGGGCGCGGTGTTCGCCACGACCGCGTTCGTGATGATGCCCATGTCGAGGGTGCCGAAGCGGATGCCCTCCACCATCTCCTTCTCGTCGCCGAGGGCGCGGTTGGGAAAGAGGGAGACCTCGACGCGCCCGTCGGTGATCTCCTCCACGGCCGTCTTGAAGGCGCGCGCGCCGATCGCGTACGGGTCCGTCTCGCTGTCGGCGCTGGTCCAGCCGAGGCGAAGCTGCACCTCCTGGGCATGGGCGCTGGCCGCGAGGCCGAGGGTGCAAAGCGCGCTCGCCATCGCCACGGCGGCGGCCACGAGGGTGCGTTTCACGGTCTTCATTCCGTCCTCCCTTGGCGGCCGCGGTTCCGCCCGCTGGCCGTCCGGTCGTTGCGGGGACGATGGCCCCGATGCGGGTGCACCTTGGCACGGCGGCGGGCCGGCTCAAAGGGGGCAGGCGGCGGGGGCGGGCGATTGGGGCCGCCGCCTGTCATTTGTGCGAGCGGGTGCTGGCCGGACGGTGCATCCTCCGGGAAAGGGGGGCGGACGGGCTCCCCGGGATGGGAGGCTGTGGCCATGCCGCGGACGATCGTTCTCATCGCCGTCGCGCTCGCGCTCGTCGCACTTCTCGTTCTTCTCGTCCTCCTGCGGCCGTCGCCCCCGCGCGAGGGGGTGCGACTCTTCCCGGAAGACGCGCGTTTCGTGACGCTGGGCGCCCGGGTCTACGCCGCCGAGTGCGCCGTCTGCCACGGGCGGAATCTCGGCGGTGCGCCGGGCTGGCAGACGGGCGGGCGCGGCGCCGGCGTGCCGGCCCCGCCCCTCGACGCCAGCGGGCGGGCCTGGCAGCGCGCCGACGCGGACCTCTTCGCCCTCGTGAAGGAGGGACCGCCGCGGGACAGGCGGGGCCCCTTCTCCCGGTCGAACATGCCCGCCTACGGGGGCGTCCTCACCGACCGGGAGATCCTCGCCGTCCTGTCCTTCGTGGCGAGCACGTGGCCGCCCGCCGTGCGCGCGGCGCGGTCCGGCATGGTGGAGCGGGGCGGGCTTTGAGGCTCATTCGATCGGCAGCGCCGTCGTCGACTTGATCTCCTCCATCGAGAGGAGGGAGGTCACGTTGTAGATGCTCACCTTCGCGATCAGGCGGCGGTAGAAGGCGTCGTAGGCCCGGGCGTCGGCGACGCGCACCTGCAGGATATAGTCGATCTCGCCAGCGAGGCGGTGGGCGGCGACGATCTCCGGCATCTCCTCCACCGCCGACAGGAACCGTTCGAGCCACGCCGGCTCGTGCTGCGCGGTGCGCACCAGCACGAAGAAGCACATGGAAAGGCCGACCGCTTCCGGGTCCACGATCGCCACCTGCCGCTCGATGACGCCCGCCTCCTTCAGCTTGCGGATGCGGTTCCACACCGGGGTCTTCGAGGCGGCGAGGCGGGTGGCGAGCTCGTCCAGCGAGGGCGTCGCGTCCTCCTGCAGGGCGGCGAGGATTTTCCGGTCGAGCGCGTCGAGGCCCGACCGCGTCCGGCGTTTCCCCTCGCCGTCGGGATCCCGTTCCATCGCGCCCCTCCGTTGCCGGAACCATGTCCCTAAATGCCGGCGCATGGTAGCCTGAAGAGGGAAGAAATTCTAGCTTCCGGCTCCATGGACGATCCGCCGGAGGAGCCGATGCGCCACTTTCCCCTCTACCGCGACCTCAGGGGCCGCCGCGTGGTGGTCTCGGGTGTGGGCGCCGTCGCCGCGGCCAAGCTCCGCCTCCTGATGAAGACCGAGGCGCGGCTCGTGGTGTTCGGGGCCGACCCGGCGCCGGAGGTGCGCCGCTGGGCCGCCGAGGGGCGGCTCACCCTCGTGGAGCGGCCGGTGCGGGAGGGGGACGCGATCTGCGCGGCCCTCCTCTACGGCGCCAACGGGGACGCGGCGGAGGACCGGCGGGCGGCGGCGATCGGCCGGGCGGCCGGGGCGCTCGTCAACATCGTGGACGACCTTGAGGGCAGCGACTTCATCACCCCCGCCATCGTGGACCGGGACCCGGTGACGGTGGCGATCGGAACGGAAGGCGCTGCCCCGGTCCTCGCCCGCCGCGTCAAGGCCGAGACGGAGGAGCGCCTTTCGGCCGATCTCGGCACCCTGGCGCGGATCGGCAACGCCTTCCGCCCCGCCGCCGAGCACCTGTCGGCCAAGGCCCGCCGTCGCCTGTGGGCCCGCTGGTACGACACGGTCGGCCCGCGCGCCCTCGGCAAGGGCGAGCCGGCGGCCCGGGCGGCGCTCGCCGCGCTCCTCGAGGAGGTCGCGGGCGAGGCGGCGCCCGAGGGCTTCGTGTGGTTCGTGGGCGCGGGGCCGGGCGACCCGGAGCTCCTGACGCTCAAGGCGCGCAAGGTGCTGCACGAGGCGGACGTCGTGATACACGACCGCCTGGTGGCGCCGGAGATCCTCGAGCTCGCCCGCCGCGAGGCGACGCTCGTGGAGGTGGGCAAGGTTCCGGGCGGCCCGTCCTGGAAGCAGGCGGACATCGACGCGCTGATGGTGGGGCACGCCGGGGCCGGCGCGGCGGTCGTCCGCCTCAAGTCCGGCGACCCCGGGATGTTCGGCCGCCTCGACGAGGAGATCGACGCCCTCGCCGCCGCGGGCATCGGCTTCGCGGTCGTCCCGGGCGTCACCTCCGCCGCGGCGGCGGCCGCCGCCATCGGCGCCTCCCTCACCCGGCGCGGCCGCAACAGCGCGATCCGCTTCCTCACCGGCCACGACGTGGACGGCTTCGCCGAGCACGACTGGCGGGCGCTCGCCGCGCCGGGTGCCGTCGCCGCCGTCTACATGGGGCTGCGCGCCGCCCGCTTCCTCCAGGGCCGCCTCATGATCCACGGCGCCGACCCGGCGACCCCGGTGACGGCCGTCGAGAACGCCTCCCGGCCGGACGAGCAGATCCTCGCCACCACCGTCGGCCGCCTCGCCGAGGACCTCGCCGAGGCGGGCCTTTCCGGCCCCGCCATCCTCTTCCTTGGGCTCGCCCCGTTCGCCGCCGCCGCCGCCCTCGACGCCGGGCGGGTGCCGGCCCTCGCCGTCGCAGGCGCGTGATGCGGAAGGTCTTCCACCCCAAGGTCGTGAGCGCCAACGACCTCCTTCAGGGCGATGTCGTCTACCTCACCGCGTCCGGCGCCTTCTCCCGGAACCTCGCCGACGCCGTGGTGGCCAGCGAGCGGGAGACGGCCGACCGGCTCCTCGCCAAGGCCACCGCGCGGCCGGGCGAGGTGGTGGGGCCGGCGCTCGTCGACGTCGCCGTCGCGCCGGGCGAGCCGCCGCGCCTCCTCCACCCCCGCGAGGTCATCCGCGACGTCGGCCCCACCCATCGCCCCGATCTCTCCCGCAAGCCGGAGACGCCCCATGTACCGCTATGACGAGATCGACGCCGCCTACGTGAAGGAGCGGGTCGCCGTCTTCCGCGACCAGGTGGCGCGGCGCCTGTCGGGCGCCTTCACCGAGGACGAGTTCAAGCCCCTGCGCCTTCAGAACGGGCTCTACCTCCAGCTTCACGCCTACATGCTGCGCGTCGCGATTCCCTACGGGACCCTGTCGCCGGACCAGATGCGCACGCTCGCCACCGTGGCGGAGCGCTGGGACCGGGGCTACGGCCACTTCACGACGCGGCAGAACATCCAGTTCAACTGGGTCAGCCTCAAGGACACGCCCGACATCCTGGACTTTCTCGCCGACGCCGGGATGCACGCCATCCAGACCTCCGGCAACTGCATCCGCAACGTAACGGCCGACCACTTCGCGGGCGCAGCCGCCGACGAGATCGAGGATCCGCGGCCGACGGCCGAGCTGATCCGCCAGTGGTCCACCGACCACCCGGAGTTCGCCTTCCTGCCGCGGAAGTTCAAGATCGCCGTGACCGGCGCGCCCAACGACCGGGCGGTCACGAAGGCCCACGACATCGGCCTGCGCATGGTCCGGAGCGAGGCGGGCGAGGC